>NZ_QKTQ01000004.1:0-326398 GCF_003234875.1 Curtobacterium sp. MCBD17_028
GCCCCGGCCCCGGCCGCCTGACCGCCGCCCCCCACTCCGGCGAGATCGCAGTCGTTGCCGTTTCGAACCCTTCCAGAACGGCAACGACTGCGATCTCGCGGAGGGGTGTGTGAGGGGCTCCGGCGGCTCGCGCACCGGGTCAGCGCTGCACGCGCGCCAGGAACGCCCGGAGCGCAGGGTGCTGCGGATCCCCGAGCACGGCGTCGGGCGACCCCTGCTCGGCGACGGCCCCCTCGTGCAGGAACACCACGCGGTCGGCGACCCGGCGGGCGAACGACATCTCGTGCGTCGTCATGAGGATCGTCGAGCCGCCCTGCTTCAGGTCGCGCACGAGGTCGAGCACCTCGCCGACGAGCTGCGGGTCGAGGGCGCTCGTGACCTCGTCGAGCAGGAGCAGCTCGGGGTCGGTGGCGATCGCGCGCACGATGGCGACCCGCTGCTGCTGTCCGCCCGAGAGCCGGTCCGGGTACGCCCCCGCGAACGCCCCGAGGCCGATGCGGTCGAGCAGCCGGCGCGCGGTCGTCTCGGCCTCGGCGCGCGGGATCCGGTGGACACGGCGGGCTGCGATCGTGACGTTGTCGAGCACGGTCATGTGCGGGAACAGGTTGAACTGCTGGAACACGACACCGATGCGTCCGCGGGTGGCGTCGACGTCGACACGGGGATCGGAGATGTCCTGCCCCTGCAGCAGGATCTGGCCGTCGTCGATCGGCTCGAGCAGGTTCACCGTCCGCAGCAGGGTCGACTTACCGGATCCCGAGGCGCCGATGACCACGACGACGTCGTGCCGGTCGACGGCCAGGTCGATGCCGCGCAGGACCGCCGTGTCCCCGAAGGTCTTGCGGAGGCCGCGGAGCTCGAGGACCGGCGCATCGGTGGCGGACGGGTGCCCGGCCTCCCGACCGGCCGGCGAACCGGACCGACCGGGCCGGGAGGAGCGGCTGGTGTCCGGCGCGCTCGTCGCGTCCGCGGTCACACCGCACCACCGCTCTGCTCACGCCGCTGTTGGCGCAGCGCGAGCGCGTCGGTGAGCCGGATGAGCGGCAGGCTGATGAGCACGAACAGGAGCCCCGCGACGAAGTACGGCGTGAAGTCGTACGACTCGGCCTGCGCGATGTTCGCGGCCCGCACGGCGTCCACCGCGCCGAGGATCGACACGAGCCCGACGTCCTTCTGCATCGACACGAAGTCGTTCATGAGCGCCGGGGTGACCTTCCGCAGCCCCTGCGGCAGGACGACGAGCCGGAGCGTCTGCGCATGCGACAGGCCGAGCGACCGCGCGGCCAGGCGCTGGGACGGGTGCACGGCCTCCATGCCGGCGCGGAGCACCTCGGCGACGTACGACGAGTAGGTCAGGATGATCGCGATGGTTCCCCAGACCTCGGCGGGGAACCGCGGGAAGACACCGAGCCCCGGCACGCCGTAGCCGACCAGGTACAGCACGATGATGAGCGGCAGGCCCCGGAAGAGGTCCGTGTACCCGGTGGCGAGCAGCCGGAGCGGGAAGGCCACGGGGCTCCGGAGCCCTCGGACGACGGCCAGGAGCGTCGCGAACACGGCGACGCCGATCGACGCGAAGAACAGGATCCGGACGTTGAGCCACAGCCCGAGCAGGATGTCGGGGAAGGCCGAGACCGCCGTCTCCGGGTCGAAGAACGACTGCTGCACGGCCGCCCATCCGGGGGTGTTGACGACGCCGACCCAGACGAGCGCGACCACCACGAGCGACGAGACGATGCTCACCGCCACCGAGCGGCGGCCCCGCTGGCGCCGGTACAGCCGCCGCTCGACCTCGATCTCGCTCGGCGCCGCGACGACGGTGGTCGAGGTGGTGGTCACGGACCGCGTCCCGATCAGTGCAGGACGGGCACGTCGACCGCGGTCGACAGCCACTTGGTCGTTATGTGCTGCAGCGTGCCGTCGGCCTTGAGCGCGCGGATCGCCCCGCTCACCTTCGGCGTCAGCGCCGAGCCCTTCGGCAGGACGATGCCGAACTGGTCACCCGTGCCCGACGAGGCGGGGAACTGACCGACGACCTCGCCCTTCTTCAGTTCCGCGGACGCGACGTAGAACGCGGTGGGCAGGTCCGTGACGACGGCGTCGATCTGTCCGCTCTTGAGCGCGAGGACGGCGTCGTCGTTCGAGTTGAACACCTGCGGCTGTCCGAGGGCGTCCTTCGCGACGTCGTAGCTCGTGGTGCCGGTGGCGACGCCGACCTTGAGGCCCTTGAGCGCGCTGATGCTCGTGGCGTCGGCCGCCTTCGACCCCGACGTCGTCACGACCGCCTGCGTGGTCGTGTAGTACGGCGCCGAGAAGTCGACCGCCTGCTTCCGCTTCGCCGTGATGCTGAACTGCTGGATGTTCATGTCCCAGTCCTTGGCACCGGGTGCGATGGCGCTGTCGAAGGTGCTCCGCTTCCACACCACGTCGTCCTTCGCGTAGCCCATCTCCTGCGCGACGGCGTACGCGACGGCCGCCTCGAACCCCTTGCCGGACTGTGGCTTGTTCCCCTCGACCCAGGGCGAGTACGCGGGCTGGCCGGTGGCGATCGTCAGCTTGCCGGCCGTGACGGTCCCGCTGCCGGAGCCGGAGCCGCCGGCGCTGCAGGCCGCGAGGGTGAGCGCGACGACCGCGGCGGCGACCGCCACGAGTGTGCGAGGGGTGCGGGGTCGGCGTCGAGGGGACACGGGCTGCCTCCGGGGCGGTCGCGAGCGGGGTGTGCTGCGGATCGTACGGGGCCGGGAGGCCCGGCGCGAGTTGATGACGCGCCGTTCCGTCCCGCGGTCGTCAGCCGGCGCTCGGCGGATCGGCCTCGGCGTCGTCGTCCGTGACGAACACCACCGTCATGACCTTCCGCCGCCGGTCCGTGATGACCCACGTGAAGTCCCAGGCGACGTCGTCGAACCACCCACTCCAGGCCTGGAACGAGTCGTCGACGCGGAAGTCCTCGTACCGATCCCCCACGAGGGCGTCGCTGAAGGCCCGGCCGATGCGCTTCGCCTCGGCGGCGCGACCCTTGAACGAGGCCGACGACCCGCCCCAGATGAGGGCGCTCGCGATCATGCCGTCGAGTTCCACGGCCGCACGTTCCTCGAACGTGTCGGCGTCGAACCGGACGTCCTGGTCGATGCCGGGGAGCGCGGCCGCCATCGCGGGCGACGTCAGGAGCGCCTCCACGAGGCCGTACTCGTCCACGCGGTTGCGGCAGAGGTACCAGGCGGTCGTCTCGTCGTCACCCGTCACGTCGAACGCGGCCCCGAACACGGAGCCGCGCACGATCACCGATCGGAACGCGGCGAGGACGGCCTCGATCGCGGGATCGGTCGGTTCCCGGAGCCGGAAGGTGAGCCCGGCGCGGGACCGTTCCAGGGTGGCGGCGTCGGGGCGGGCATCCTGCTGGTCGATCTCCAGCCACGAGGTCGTGCTCATCCCACCACTCCACCACGTCACGGGGCCGGCTGCACCCTCCCCGCCGCCGAGATCGCACTCGTTGCCGCTCAGGAGGGTCTCGAAGCGGCAACGAGTGCGATCTCGGCGGATGAAAGGCGGCCGGCAGGCCGACGGCCGGCCGCGGTCAGGTTGCCAGGGTGAAGTCCTCGAACGCGAATCCCGGCGACACCAGGCAGCTGACGAGCACCTCGCCCTCGCCGGGCAGGGTCCGCTGCCACACGCCCCCGCGGACGAACGCCTGCGCGTCGTTCACACGGTCGCGCCCGGCGTCCGGTCCGAGGGTGATCCGCGCGCCGGGCTCCGGGGCGTCACCGCTGCCGCCGAGTTCGAGGACGACGGCATCCGGCCCGTGCCACATCCAGATCTCGTCCGAGGTCACCCGGTGCCACGCCGACGCCTCCCCCGGTGGCAGGAGGAAGTGGATGAGCGTCGCGGCCGGTCGCTCCCCCGCGGGCGTCGTCACCACGGCGGGCGACGTCCACGTGCGGACGTACCAGCCGCCCTCGGGGTGCGGTTCCATGCCGAGGGCGCGGGCGCGGGGCGGGACGTCGAGCCACTCGACGAGGTCACCGGCGACGGTGCGGCGGGCGACCATGCCGGGGCGGGGCGGGGTGTCGTTCACGGGGTCCTCTCGGGGACGTGGGTGGCGGTGAGCACGGTCCCGTCGACGGCGCGGACCACACCGCGGATGACGGTGGCCCTCGCCCGGCCGGCGCCGTCCTCCGCGAGTTCCGCGAGGGCGTCCGCGACGGTCCGGGCGTCGACGTCGAACACCGCGAGGTCGGCCCGTGCGCCGACGGCGAGGTGGCCGATCCGGTCCGGCCCGACGTCGAGGCCCATCGCGTGCGCGCCGCCGAGGGTCGCCGCCGCGAGCAACCGCTCGTGCAGGTCGCGGGCGCCGTACCCCTGGTTCCGCGCGATGCGGTGCAGGGCCGCGACGTCCGCCATGAGGTCGAGGGAGGGCGACGACGACAGCGAGTCCGTGCCGACCGCGATCGCGCTGCCCTCGCGCAGGTAGTCGGCGACGGGCGGCGGGTCGAGTCCGATGACGGCGTTCGACCGCGGGCAGAGGGCGACGGCGGTCCCGCGCGCGCGGAGCAGCGCCCGGTCGGCGGCGGTCATGTACACGCCGTGGGCGATGTGACAGTCCGGCCCGAGCACCCCGAGCCGGTCGACGAACGTCGTGGCGCTCGCGCCGAAGCCGAGTGCGCGGAGCGCCCGGAACGACGGCACGTTCGCCTGGTGCCAGTCGGCGCCCCGGCCGAGTCCGACGACGCCGGCGAGGCCCGGCACGGGTTCGAGGGCGCGGCGTTCCGCCTCGAACGCCGACTCGCCCAGGTGCAGGTGCAACCGGAGTCCCCGCTGACGCACGATGTCGGGCAGGTCGAGCAACGGGCCCACGTCGAGCGAGTACGGCGCGTGCGGTGACAGACCGGCACCCGGGTGCTCCGGGATGTGCTCGAGTTCGCCGAGGACCTGGTCACGCCCCCGCTCCTGCCAGGCGGCGTTCTCCCAGTCTATGACTTCCCAGTACGCGATGCCCCCGAGCCCCGCGTCGGCGAGGACGGACACCGCCTCGAGGTCGGTGATGATGTCCGCGATGCTCGTGACGCCGGCCCGGATGGACTGCGCGGCCCCCTCGGCCGCGTCGGCACCCCAGTCGTGCTCGCGCCCGCCGTAGTCGGCGGTGAACGCCGCCGCCCAGTCCTCGAACCCCCGGTACCGGCCGGCGCCGACCGCGGCCATGCCGGTGTACTGGAGGTGCGAGTGCGCGTTGACGAGACCGGGCAGGAGTGCGCCGCGCCAGCGACGCTCCGTGTACGGCAGGCCACGGGCGGCGAGCTGGTCGACGACCCAGGCGCGTTCGCCGACGTGGAGGATGCGGTCGCCCCGGACGGCGACGGCACCGTCCAGGATCGGTGGCGCGGTCATCGGCACCACGACGTGCGCCGAGTGCACGGTGACCGACGCGCTCACGGTGGGGCTCCGAACCGCGTGGTGCGGACGTCGGAGGCCCGCCCCTGCGCGCCCCCGTCGGGGTCGGGTCCGCGAGGCGAGTCGACGGCGAGTCCGAGATCGGCCAGTGCCGCCGCGGCGATGCGGGCGTCCGCGGCGGGGTCGATCGGGTGCACGCCGACGGGCAGCTCCGCCCCGTGCTCGAGCAGCATCCGCACCGCGGCGAGCTGCACCGCGAAGGACAGGTCCATGATCTCGATCGGGTTGCCCTCGGCCGCCGTGACGTTGACGCACCCGCCCCCGTCGACGAGGACCACCGCGCGCTCGGTGCCCGGCACGGTCATCCGTTCGAGGCGAGGAGCGATGGTCGTGCGGACGCTGCCGGCGGCGCGAGCATCGTCGGTCGCGACCTCCTGGTCGATCCCGCCCGCCACCGCGACGACCGCGTCGGGTGCGCACGCCCGCAGCACGTCGAGCGACACCGTGTCCCGCACGCCCGTGGCCGACATCACGAGGTCGGCACCGGCAACGGCGGTCCTGACGGGCGCGACGTCGTACCCCGCGAACACGGCCTGCAGTGCCCGCACGGGATCGGTCTCGGCGACGACGACGCGCAGCCCGAGCGCCGTCAGGACCTGGGCGACCCCCTCGCCGACCGGACCGTACCCGATCACGGCTGCCGTGCCTCCCGCGGCCGGCAGCCGCGCCACGGCATCGCGCCCGGTGACGGCGTCGAGCAGGTCGAACACCGCGAAGACCGTGGACTGCCCGGTCCCGTACCGGTTGTCGAACAGCGTCTTGGCGCGCGCGTCGTTCACCGCGACGACCGGCAGCCGCAGCGCACCCTGTTCGGCCATGGTCCGGAGGGGGCGCAGGCCGCTCGTGGTCTCCTCGGCCGCGCCGACCATGCCGGGCAGGAGTTCGGGCCGTGCCTCGTGGAGGAGCCGGATGACGTGGGCGCCGTCGTCGAGCAGGATCTGCGGCTCGCGGTCGAGCATCTCGAGGGCCAGCCGCCGCTGCCCCGCGAGGTCGACCGTGCTCGACGCGAACACGACGAGGCCGGCGTCGCGGAGCGCGGCCGCCACGGCGTCGTCGGTCTCGTCCGCGTGCGCGTAGACGACGACGTCGGCCCCCGCGTCCTGCAGGAGCAACGACAGGACCGCCGTCTTCGGCTCGAGCACCATCGCGACGCCGACGCGGACCCCGGCGAGCGCGCGGTCGGCGCGGAGCTGGGCGGCGAGCACCCTGCTCACCGGCATGTGCCGGCCGGCCCACCGGATGCGCTCGGCGGCGAACGCGTCACGCTCGGGCTCGCGTCCGGTGCTCACCAGGAACACGCC
Organism: Curtobacterium sp. MCBD17_028; assembly: GCF_003234875.1. NCBI lineage: Bacteria > Bacillati > Actinomycetota > Actinomycetes > Micrococcales > Microbacteriaceae > Curtobacterium > Curtobacterium sp. MCBD17_028. The sequence goes on from NZ_QKTQ01000004.1 coordinate 6,747, forward strand.
GTCGGCGTGGTGCGGGACCGCGAGCACGCCGGGGCGCGCGACGACGACCGGGCCGAAGGCGTCCTCGTCGACCGCGGGGACGTGACGACCCGCGTCGATCACGACGAGCGTGCGGCCTCGGGGTGGGGCGCCGTGCGCGTCGACGGCCGCGGTGCTCTCGGCGGGGTCGCCGGTGCACCAGAGCTGGTCGACCGGCCCCTCCGGCGCGTGTCGGGCGCCCATCGCGGTGAGCACGGCGCGGAGTGTCGACGCGTCGGGGCCGGGGCCCACGACGCGGAACCGGCGTCCGGCGACGAGCAGGTTCGTGGCCGCCGCGTACCGGCGGACGGCAGCGCCGGCCCAGGCGAGCACGTCCGGGTCGGCGTCGTGCGCGGGCGGCATGCGGTCAGTGTAGGACCAGTGCCGCCGCTGGTCGGGCGCGTCAGCGGAGGACGTGCGGCGGCGGCGTGCTCCCCCACCCGTCGTCATCGCCACGCTGGTCGACGGCACCGCCGTGCTGGTGGCCGGCACCGAAGGCGGCCTCGGGACCGGACCCGGCAGCCGGTCGGTTCGGCCGCGGGTACCGCCGACGGTAGTGGACCAGCACCGCCACGAGCACGATGACGCCGACGACCGACACGATCGCGATCCCGATCAGGTAGAGCACGTTCGTCAGCGCCGACACCGCACCGGCGGAACCGGGCGGGAGCGTGCCGTACATGAGTTCCATGCGCGCGTTGCCGGTGACGAGCAGCGCGATGAGCGCCGCGATCTCGCTCGTCGAGTCCCACAACCCGTGCAGCAGGGCCACGCCGACGTACGCCACGAGCACGAGCCACGACCAGCGGATGCGCTGGCTGCCGTGGGCGAGGCCGAAGATGACCGCCCCGAGGATCGCGGTCCAGAGCACGTGGCCGACCGGCGAGAGCACGGCGCGGATGACCTCGGTCTGGAGCAGCGAGAACAGGTCGATGCCCTGCTGGGTGATCGCCGCGTTGAACGCGTACCCAGCAGACTCGAACGCGGCGAACCCGGCACCGACGGTGGCGCCGAGCAGCGCTCCCTGGCGCGCGGTCTTCGGCCGGACCCGCCATCCGACGAAGAGCAGGAGCACGCCCTTGACGAACTCCTCGACGAACCCGACGGCGATGTACAGGAACACGTTCTGGTGCAGGTTCGCCTCGAGCACGGATGCCCCGAGCACGCCGAGGATGCCGCCGACGAAGAACGCGACGATGAGCTGCATCGTGCTGACCGTCCCCGTGACCCGCTCGATGACGAACAGCACGACGGTGAACGGCACGAGGAAGCTGCCGAGCAGGATGATCGTCGGCACGAGGTTCGTGTTCCGCGTGAACACGGTCACGACGATCGTGACGAGCCACAGCGCCAGCCCGAGGAGCAGGGTCTTCCACCACCAGCCGTGGCGGTGGTGCGCGTGCGGTCGGGGGACGTCATCGTAGTCCGGGTCGATCGGTGCGTCGAACGCAGTGCGCGCCGGGTCGGTGGTGGCCATGCCCACCATCGTGCTCCGCGGGGGCGGACAGCGCTCAGAACTCGTAGTGCACGCCGCTCCAGGCTTCACGCACCGGACGGTCCGGGTCCCGCTCGACGTGGCTGACGCGGTCGATGCAGAGCGTCTCCCGGTCCTCGGCGGTGTACCGGGGCCAGGTCCAGCCTCGGTGGGACGGGACGCCGTCGCGTGCGAACGCGGTCCAGGAGCCGGCGAGGACATCGTGGATCCGCCGTCGGGTGGCGGGCCTGTCGGTGCCGGCCACGATCCTCCCGAGCGGTGTGCGGAAGGTCCCGAACAGGTAGGGCAGTTCGGTGCCGTGCGCGGCGCCGAGCCCGACGAGCCGCATGAGCGGCGACGCGTGGTCGAACCGGTACATCCAGGTGGGGTTGCCTGCCGCGGCGTGCGCCTCGGCCATGTCGATCGACGGCACGTGGAACACGCCGTCCCCGCCGGCGGCCACCCAGTCGCGGCGAGGCCGGTCCGCGTCGTCGGCGTACAGCCGCCGGATGCGCTGCCAGGCCTCCGGGTCCGTGCCGGCCACGAGTCGTTCGACGCGCTCCCGCGTGTTCGGCAGGATCGGGGTCCGCGCGTGCTTGAACAGCGACGCCTCGTCGTGGTTCGTGCCGATCACGAGTGGCACCGGCGCCGTCCGCCCGGCCCGGGCGGCGGCGAGCGGGTGTGCCGGCAGGACGTCGCCGTCGATCGTCGGCGACATGACGGCGACGAGCGGGGATTCCCGGGTCACCGCGTCGTCGACTTCCTCGGCCATGGTCTGGAGGCGCGACACCGGCATCGCTCGCATCGCCCGCCCGGCGTGGGCCGGGTCGAGTCCGAGTCGTCGCGCGAGCATGCGCGCGTGCTCCGCCTTGTTCTCGGGCGAGTGCGCGGTCATCGGATGTGCGCTCTGCGCGATCGCCCCGGCGAGCACCGGCCGGGCGGACGGCGCGGCCAACAGGGTCGTCACCGAGTTCCCGCCGGAGGACTCGCCGAACACGGTGATCCGGGCCGGGTCCCCACCGAAGCCGGCGACGTTCTCGGCGACCCACTCGAGGGCGGCGATCTGGTCGCGCAGGGTGCAGTTCGCGTCGAAGGTCACACCGTCGCCGCCGAGCACGCGGAGGTCCATGCTGCCGAACACGCCGAGCCGGTACGAGACGGTCACGAGGACGACGCCGAGCCGGGCGAGGGCGCCGCCGTCGTAGTCGGGTGTCCCGCCCGAGCCGGACCGGTAGGCGCCGCCGTGCACGAACACGAGCACGGGCAGGCCGTCCGCGTCGGTCGGACTGCTGACGGTGACGTACAGGCAGTCCTCGGACTGCGGGAACCGCCGAGCGATGCCGCCCGTGTAGGGGTGCGGGCGCTGCGGACCGGCCGGGCCGGGCGCGACGGCGGGTCGGACACCCTCCCACGGCCTGACGCGGCGCGGCGCTCGCCACCGGAGCTCCCCGACCGGCGGCTCGGCGTACGGCACGCCGAGCCAACGGCGGATCCCGTCCCGCTCGAGGCCGCGGACGGCGCCGCCCGTGGTCCGGACGGTCAGGGGCTCCGTGGACGTCGGCGTGGTCATCGTCGGTCGACGCTACGCCGCGGTCCCGGTGCGCGACGCGCCCCGGTCAGGAGGCCTCGACGACGACCTCGCTCCGGGCACTGCCGGTACCCCCCGTCCGCGGGGTGTCGGGCCGACCGGGGGCGGCGGTAGCCTCACAGGACCCGAACGGCTGGGCCGTCGCGCTGTACCCGCCGCGCAGATCCCGACCCGCCATCTGACCTGGAGTCTCCGTGGACTCGAACGACAGGGCGCCCCGAACGCCCTGGGACCACGGCGTGCCCGAGCGCGCCGACCGGACCCGAACGCACGCGTACCACCGACGCACCCGCCGGCCGGCGCTCGCCGTCGGCGTCGCACTGTCCCTCGCGCTCGTGCTCGCGGCGTGCGCGCCCGCGCGGAGTGGCGCGCAGTCCCTCCCGACGTTCGACGCCCGCTCGTCCACCGCCGCCAGCACGGCCACCGCGACGGCGACCGGGGAGCCCACGCCGTCCCAGGACGAGGCCGTCCCCACGCCCGGGTCGTTCGACGAGTTCGACGGACCGGCGGGTGCCGCTCCGGACCCGGCCCACTGGAGCGCCCAGACCGGCGCGGGCGGATGGGGCAACCACGAGCTGCAGACCTACACGGCGTCGAACGGGGTGCTCGACGGCCACGGCCACCTCGTCATCACGGCGGACATCGGCCCCGACGGCGGTCCCCCGTACACCTCCGCCCGGCTGACGACCCACGGCAAGGCGTCCTTCGGGTACGGCACGGTCTCCGCGCGGATCCAGGTCCCGCAGGGCGGGTCGCTCGTGCCGGCGTTCTGGATGCTCGGCTCCGACGTCGACACGGTCGGCTGGCCGGAGTGCGGCGAGATCGACGTCGTCGAGGCCCCGATCGACACGCACCGCACCTCGCACTTCCTGCACGGCCCGGGCGAGGACGACCCGGACCACAACGTGCAGGCCGGCGGGATCCTCATGCACACCCAGGCGATGAGCAAGGGGTTCCACACGTACTCGGTCACCCGGTCGCCGGGGCACGTCGTCATCAGCGTGGACGGTGTCGTCGGCACGGACATCACCGAGGCGACCGCGCCCAGCGCCCTGAAGTGGGTGTTCGACGGACAGTTCGACCTCATCCTCAGCCTCGCGATCGGCGGGTCGGTGCCGCACCCGACAGCGAGCACGCCGCGGACGGCCCAGATGGTCATCGATTGGGTCCGGTACGCGCCGGCACGGTGACGACCGAGCCGGCGGACGAGCCGTGGCGGGGTCAGCCCGACAGCGCGATGCGGAACACCTGGACGCCCACGGCGCCGAGCGCCGACAGTCCGAGCCGGAGGCGGAACGACCGCCCCGACCGCGGCGCCGCGGGCGACACGGCCGCACGCACCTGGTAGAGGATCTCGGCCGACAGCTGCCGCTGCAGCCGCGCGGGCGCCGAACGCGCCGCGCTGCTCGTCGACACCGCGACGACGACGGCGTCGGGCGTCAGGTGCGCCTCGACCGCGCGGAGGACGTCGATGGCGCGACGGAGCGACGAACGCCGCCCGCTGTTCCGCACGGCGAGGACGGCAACCGGGCAGCGCACGTCGTCCGGCAGCTCGTCACGGCGGTCCGGGCGGATGATCGGGAGCTCGATCCGGTGCGCGAACGCCTCGAGCGCTGCGACGACCTCTCCCGCGTCCCCGTCGAGCAGCACCGGCGAGAGGTCGTCGCGTGCGGCGGCCAACTCGGCTCGCGGTCCGCGGCGTCGGGGCATCGGCTCCTCCTCGGTCGGACGTCCAGGTGCCCCCATCCCACACCTCGGACGCCCATGGCGGAACCTGAGAGACCGTTCGCCCACCAATCCGTACGATGCGCTGGGTACCGGGCGGGAGTGCTCCGACCGGCGGACGAGGAGCGATCATGAGCACGACCACACGGACCCCCGAGCAGCGCCGGAAGGGATTCCTCGCGCGCATGACGTTCGCCTGCGCCTGGGGCGAGGGCCTGGACGGTTTCGACCTCGGCCTCATCAGCGTCGTCCTGCCGCTCATCTCGACGGCCCTCCACGTGAACGCCCTGGAGGCGGGCCTCATCGGTGCGTCGTCCCTCATCGGCATCTTCGTCGGGGCGCCACTGACGGGCCTCCTGACCGACCGGTTCGGACGGAAGACCGTGTTCACGGTCGACATCATCGCGTTCGTCGTCCTCGGCCTGCTGCAGGCCTTCGTGACCGACGCCTGGCAGCTCCTCGCCGTCCGCATCGCGCTCGGGATCGCGATCGGCGCCGAGTACTCGATCGGCGCAGCGATGCTGGCCGAGTTCGCCCCCGCGAAGAGCCGGGGACGGCGCCTGTCCGGGCTGCTCGTGTGTTGGTACGCCGGGTACCTCGCCGCGGTCGTGGTCGGGTACGCGCTCGTCGACCTCGGGCACCTCAACTGGCGGTGGGTGCTCGCGACGAGCATCCTCCCGGCGATCGTCACCGTCATCGTCCGCATCGGTTTCCCGGAGTCCCCGCGGTGGCTGCTGCACCGTGGTCGGGAGCAGGAGGCCCGCGCGGTGATCGACCAGCGCCTCGGCGGCGGCGCGTACTACGAGCAAGAGGACTACGGCTCCGAGGAGCAGAAGGCCGGCGGCTACCGCGCCCTGTTCGCGCCGGGGAACCGGAAGCGCGTGACCTTCATCGCCGTGTTCTGGGCCTGCAACGTCGCCCCCTACTTCGCGATCTTCACGTTCGCACCGACCGTGCTCAAATCGCTCGCGCTGCACAACGAGACGGCCGGCACCATCACCGTCAACGGCATGGCCGCCGTCGGGGCGCTCGTCGGGATGCTCACCATCGAGCGGATCGGCCGTCGCCCGCAGCTCATCCCGCCGTTCTGGATCATGGCGGTCGCCCTGGCCGTGGTCGGCTTCTGGGGCAGCGCGCCGGGTGCGGTCGTCGTCGTGTGCTTCGCCGTGTTCTCGTTCATGAACGCGCTGCAGGGCAACCTCACCGCCGTCTACCCCATCGAGGTGTTCCCGACCGAGGTCCGCTCGACCGGTGTGGGCTTCACCGCCGCGTGCAGCCGCGTCGGCGCCGCCGCGGGGACCTTCCTGCTCCCGGTGGGCATCACGACGCTCGGCATCGGACCGTGCATGCTCATCGCCGCGGCGATCTGCGTGGTCGGCGCGATCGTCTCGCAGGTCATGGCACCGGAGACGACGGGGCGTGGCCTGCACGACACGAGCACGGGCGAGTTCAACGCCCGCGCCCTGCAGGGGCGGCTCCCGGAGCGCGTGGGCTGACGGCCTGGAGGGACGGCGCGGGCTGGTCACACTCATCCCGACCGCGCCCGCGGGCGCCCGTCGGCGCGCCCGCGATCAGTCGAGCGGCAGCGCGGGGACGCCCGGCGTCGCGAACCCCAGGATCTGCCCGTAGAACGCGAGCTCCTTCTCCGTCGCGTCGATGATGGTCGCGGCCTTCCGGAACCCGTGCCCCTCGCCCGCGTAGGTGACGTAGGCGTGCGGGATGCCCCGCTCCCGCATGGCGTCACGGAACAGCTCGGCCTGCGACGGCGGCACGACCCGGTCGTCGAGGCCCTGGAGCAGGAGCACGGGCGTGCGGAGCTGGTCGACGGCGTGCAGGGGGGCGCGCTCGCGGTACAGCGCCGCGGCTTCCGGCAGGGGCCCGATGAGCCCGTCGAGGTAGCGCGACTCGAAGTCGTGGGTGTCCTGCGCGAACCGCTCGAGCTCCGCGACCCCGAAGTACGAGACCCCGGCGGCGAACACGTCGGACCGGGTGAGTGCGGACAGGACCGTCCAGCCGCCGGCCGAGCCGCCGCGGATCGCGAGGCGTGCCGGGTCGGCGAGCCCGGCCTCCCCGAGACCCCGCACCGCGGCGATCGTGTCCTCGACGTCGACGACGCCCCACTGGCCCCGCAGGGTCTCGCGGTAGGCGCGGCCGTACCCGGTCGACCCGCCGTAGTCGATGTCGACCACCCCGATCCCGCGGCTCGTCCAGTAGGCGATGCGCATGTCGAGCGCGGCCACCGCCTGCGAGGTCGGACCGCCGTGCACGACCGCGACGTACGGGGGCAGTTCGCCCTGCGGGGCGACGTGGTCGGGGTTCCGCGGCGGGTACACGATCGCGTGCACGGTCCGCTCGCCCGGGAACTCCCGGCGCTCGGCCACCGGCAGGTACCGGGCGTCGGGCAGGTCGTCGGCGTCGAGCCGGACGTCCTCGGCGGCTCCGGTCGCGAGGTCGAGGACCCGGGCCCCGGCACCGACCGTCGACGCACCGGAGGTCACGAGGACCCGGCCGTCCCGGGCCCCGCCCACGGCGATGCTCGTCCACGGCGTCTCGATCGGCTCCGGGTCCCGCTCGCCGGTCGGGTCGAGCACGACGAGTGAGGTGGACCCGAAGGTGCGGGTGGCGAGCAGGCGGCCGTCCGGCAGCAGCGTGTACCAGCGGGTGCCGAGCCTCCAGAGCGGTCCCCCGTACTCGGCGGCGTCCGGGTGCAGCGGTGTCCGGACGCCGCCGAGCGTGATCCGCTCGAGGTTCCACCAGCCGGTCGGGTCCGCGATCGCGACGAGCGTGTCGTCGTCGAGCCACTCGGGCTGGAGGACCGACTCCGTGGGCGACCCGGCGAGCGTCCGCCAGGTGCCCGCGACGCCGTCGTCGTCGACGGGTGCGACGCGGAGTTCGGTGCCGTCCCACGGCATCCGCGGGTGGTCCCAGGCGATCCAGGCCAGGTGTCGGCCGTCCGGCGACCACCGCGGGGCGGCGAGGAAGTCGGATCCGCCGACGACGCTGCGGACCGCCGCGGGGTCCGTGGCCGCCGAGCCGTCGAGCGGCACGGCGACGACGTCGCGGACGATGTCGGTGGTGTTCTCGCCGGTCTTGGTGGCGCTCGGGGTGTGGGTCTCGCGCACCGCGATCACCTCGTCCCCGCGCAGGCTCACGTCCCCGTACCGGTGGTGCGTGCCGCCGGTGCCGAGCGGCGTGAGGGGGCGGGGCTCCTGGGCCCCCGGAGCGAGCACGTACAGCCGCTGGTCGGCGAACTCGACGAACACCAGGACGCCCCGGTCGTCCGCCGCCCACGCGCCGCCGCCGTACTCGTGCACGCGGCTCGCGGCGTTCCACGGAGCGGGCAGGACGTCGACCACCGCGCCCGACGCGTCGCGGCGTCGGACCGCCGAGCGGCCGTCCTCCTGCGGGCGGAGCTCGAGCCACCAGACCTCGTCGCCCACCCAGCGCGGGCCGGACACGGGGTGGCCGTTCGTGGTGAGGTCCGCTGCGGAGATCGGGGAGGTCCAGGAGCCGTACGGCGTCGTTGCGGGCATACGCCCATCGTGGCAGACGGGACGTCAGACCTTCAGGCGGAAGAGCGCGACGTACTCCTTCGGCAGCTGGGTCGTCACGTGGTCCCACACGCCCTTCGACACGGCCTCGTGCAGGACGGCGAACACGACGGTCGCACCCTCGAGCGCGGTGTCGGCGTCGACGCCCGCCCGTTCGGCCACGCGTCGGCAGAACTCGTCGGCCCCGAACCGCTCGGACGCCTCACCGTCGCGGAGGAGCGGCGTGCGGAGCTCCTCGGGCAGCTCCGCGGCGAGGTCGGCGGCCTCGCCCCCGCTGAGCCGCTCGGCCAACGTCAGGAGCGTCGCGTCCGTGATGGGCCGCGCCCGGGTGCGGGTGTGGGTGATGTCGGCTCGCTGTGCCACGAGGTCCACGAACTCTCCGGCGTCCATCGGTCCCTGCCGATCTCGCTCCGACGACGCCGCCGGGGACGGCGACGTCCGGTCCACGGTGTCGTTGTGCCCTGCAGTGTCGTCGGGACGCCTGCGGTGTCGTTCAGGTCCGGGCGCCGTCCCGCGGGCCTCGCCCACGGCGTGCCGATGCCCCCGCCTCCCTACCGAGACGGGGGCACCAGCGGTCCGTGTCAGATGTCGCGCACCTGCCCCTGCTCGATGCGGAGCCGGCGCTCGGCGCGCCGGGCGACCCACGAGTCGTGGGTGACGATCACGACGGTGAGCCCGCGGTCCCGCCACTGCCGCTCGATGAGCGACATGATCTCGTCGCGCGTGGCCTCGTCGAGCGCCCCGGTGGGTTCGTCGGCGAGCAGCACGCTCGGGTCCTTCACCAGTGCCCGGGCGATCGCGACGCGCTGCTGCTGTCCGCCGGACAGCTCGGCCGGCAGGTGGGACAGCCGCTCACCCAGGCCGACCTCCTGCAGTGCCGCAGTTGCTCGTCGGTGCACTTCGTCCCTCCCGACCCGCGCCAGCGAGCCGGCGAACGCCGTCTCGACGTTCTCGAGCGCGGTGAGCGTGGGGATCAGGTTGAACGACTGGAACACGAACCCGATCTCGGTGGCGCGGATGTCGGTGAGTGCGGCACCCCCTGCGGTCGAGAGGTCGTGGCCGCCGAGCCGGACCGCGCCCGAGGTCGGTCGGTCGAGCGCGCCGAGCATCTGCAGCAGCGTCGACTTGCCGCCGCCGGTCGGACCCTGGATCGCGACGAGCTGCCCCCTCGGGATCACGAGGTCCACGCCCGCGAGGGCCGTGACCTGCTTGCCCTTCTGCGCGTAGCGCTTCGTCACCCCGGTGAGCTGGTACATCGCCGCCGTGGGGTGGGCCGACGCGGTGCCGACCGTACGGGGTGCCGTGGTGGTCGGTGCCCCTGCCTCCGTGGTGTCGCCGGTCGTGGTGGTCATCGGGGCGCCTGCTTCCGTGGTGTCATCGGTCGTGGTGCTGATGGGCAGGGTGCGGCTGTCGGTCATCAGGCCACGCTCCGCAGCGCCGCCGCCGGACGCAGCCGGGAGGCCCGCCACCCGCCGAACACCCCGGACAGCAGTCCGCCGGTGATCGCCAGCCCGATCGCGACCACGATGATCTCGACCGTCACGGGGGCGTGGAGGACCACCTCCGTCGCCGAGGACGCAGCCCGACCGGCTGCGCTCGCCGCACCGTTCGCGGCGCCGGAACCGGCCGCCGCCGTCGCCGCGCTGCCGGGTCCTGCCCCGCCGGGGTCACCCGCGCTGGTGCTGCTGGAGGCGCTGGCGGAGATGGTGGGGGCGATGACGTTGATGACGAGGATGCCGACCAGGCCCGCGACGGCTCCGACGACGCCGCCGATGATGCCCTGGACGAACGACTCCCCGGCGACCTGCCGGGTGATGCGGCCGTTGGACCAGCCGATGGCCTTCAGGGTGCCGAACTCGCGGGTGCGGCGGCTGACGCCGGAGATCGTGAACAGGATGGCGATGAGGAACGCGGCGGCGAGGACCACGATCGACAGCCAGGTGCCGAGGTTCGACACGAGGCTCGACGCGGTCGAGAGGGACCCGGACACGCTCGATGCGAGGTCGGCCTCGGTGGAGACGGTCGCCTTGGTGAGCTTCTTCTCGAGCGCGGTCTTGATGTTGCTGACGTTCGAGGACGAGGTCGCCGAGACGTAGACCGAGGTCACCTTGCCGGTCTCACCGGACAGCTCCTGTGCGGTGTCGAGCGGGATGTACATGTCCGATGCGGTGCTCGAGGACGAGCTCGTCGACGCGACGATGCCGACCACGGTGAACGTCGTGTCGCCGATGGTGATGGTGTCGCCGACGGTCTTCGACTCGGTCTTCGCGTACGTCGTGTCGAGCACGACGACGTCCTTCCCGGCGTCCGAAGCCCTGAGCGCCCGACCCTTCGTCACCTCGGCGCTCGTCAGCGGGCCGACCGTGGTGCTCGACGTCGCGATGCCCTCGACGGTGGTCTGGTCGACGCTGAAGCTGCCGCCGCCGAAGCCGCCCGCGGGACCGCCGTCGGTCGACTGGCCCGAGCCCGAGGTGCCGGACCCCGCGGTGCCCGAGGACGACGAGCCCGAGGACGACGAGCCGGAGGTGCCCGACGACGACCCGGACGAGACCGAGCCCGAGAACGAGTTCTCGGTCAGCTGCAGCACGCCCGTGGCGGCAGCGACGCCCGAGGTGTTCGCGACCTTCGTCACCGTGCTCGCGGCCATCGTCGAGGTACCCCGCTGTACGGAGAGGGTCGACTGTGACAGGTTCGTCTTCCCGCTCGAGCCCGACGACGAGCCGGACCCCGAGCCGAAGTCGAAGCTCGGTGGTTTGCTCGACGACGCGGTCGCCGTCTTCGTCACGGTGATGTCGGTGCCGACGCCGTAGACCGACTCGAGCACGCTGGACTGCGCTGCCTTCACACCGCTCGAGATCGACGACACGATGATCACGAGTGCGATGGCCAACGCCATCCCGATCGCGATGATCACGGTCTGCTTCTTGCGGTTCGTGAGCTCGCGCCTCAGGTACGTCGTGAACATGGAGTCTCCTCGCCAGGGTCGGCTCCTGGTCTCCGGCTCGTGCGGTCGCACGGCGGGGCCGACTGCGATGACGCTACGAACGGGTCCTCGCCGCCACCTCTCGGCCTCCCGGGTGACCTCGATGAGCCTCCAGTGAGGTCGGTGAGAAACGACGGGGTCGGCTGGCGGATCTGCGGCATGATGCGTCTGCGATGATCACCGCATGGACGTCGGTCATCCCTCCACCGGTCGGTCGCGCGGGGCGACCGGGGGCTCCGGCGCCACGGACGCCGAGGTCCGCGTCCCGGGCACGGTCGTCGTCGGGCTCGGAGGCATCGGCTCGGCCGCCGCGTACCACCTCGCCGCACGGGGTGCGACGGTGCTCGGACTCGACCCGCGCCTCCCGGGTCACCGCGACGGTTCGTCGCACGGCCGGTCGCGCCTGGTGCGGCAGGCGTACGCCGAGGGCCCCGAGTACGTCGCGCTCACGACCGCCGCATGGAGGCTGTGGCACGAACTCGAGCAGGTGTCCGGCACCCGTCTGCTGACCGAGAGCGGCGTGCTCGCCGTCGCTCCGATCGGAGGAGCCCTCGTGGCGGACACCCTCGCCGCGGCCCGCGCGCACGGACTCCCCGTCGAGCACCTCACGGCGACCGCGATCCGTGATCGGTTCCCGGCATTCCGCGTCGCCGACGGCTGGGAGGGCGTCCTCGAGCGGGAAGCGGGATTCGTCGACCCCGAGGCGACGGTCCGCGCCCACCACCGACTCGCCCAGGAGCACGGCGCGGAGTTCCGCGCGGAACGCGTCGTCGACATCGCGTTCGGAGCGCACCCGCTCGTCCGCACCGACGTCGCCGCCTACCGCGCGGACCGGGTCGTGGTGGCGGCCGGACCATGGGCGCCCGAGCTGCTCGCCGCGACGGGCCTCCGGATCGTGGCCCGCCGCAAGGTGGTCGCGCACTTCGCGCCGACGAACCCCCGGGGTCTCGGGGCCGACGCCATGCCGGGCTTCTCCATCCAGCACGACGGGCACCTGTACTACGGGTTCCCGGACCACGACGGGCAGGGCGTCAAGATCGGCCGGCACGACGGTGGGGAGGACACGACCCCGGACACGATCGACCGCGTGGTCCGCCCCGACGAGGTCGCCGAACTCCGCGGTGTCCTCGAGCGGTTCCTGCCCGGGGCCGCGGGCGCGGACCTCGACGCGTACTCGTGCATGTACACGATGAGCAGCGACGAGGACTTCATCCTCGGCGCGCTCCCCGGGGCGCCGGCGTGCTTCGTCGCGACCGGCTGCTCCGGGCACGCGTTCAAGTTCGTGCCGGTGCTCGGCGAGGTGCTCGCAGACCTCGCGCTCGGGGTCCGGCCGCGGTACGACATCGGGTTCCTCTCGCCCGATCGCGCTGCGGCCCGGGCGAGCGCGGCCATCGACCGTTGACCGCGCCGCCCGACGTGGCCGCCCTCGGGCGGCGCGGTCGTCAGCCCCGGACCGCGCCGCCCGACACCGGCCTCAGCCCAGCGTGAACCGCAGCGTGCGGACCTCGAAGCCGCCGAGTGCGAGGTCGACCGTCGCGGGGTCGGTCGCCGCGACGGTGCTCGACGCGCCGGTGGTCGCCGCGTCGACGATCGCCTCCTCGAGCAGGGTGACCTCGGTGACGGCCGCGACGTCGGCGGCGACGGTCACGGTCCCGCGGGCACGACGACCCGCCGGCTCGTACACCCGGACGACGAGGTCGCCCGAGCGGTCGTCCGCGAGCTTGACGCTCGACAGCACGAGGTCGTCGGACACCGTCACGAGCGGGTCGAACCCGTGGTCGCCCGTCACGGTCCGGGCGTCGAGGTTGAGGAGCACGCCCTCCTCGGTCGCACCGGCCACCGACGTCCCGACGACGAGCCCGAAGCGGTGCGTCTGCACGCCCTGGTCCGTCTCGGGGTCGGGGAACCGCGGTGCACGGAGCAGCGACAGCCGGAGCGTCGTCGTGACGTCCCCGTCGACGGCGTCCCGGGTCATGTCGTACCCGTGGATCGAGTCGTTGACGAGCGCGACGCCGAAGCCCGGCTCCTCCGCGAGCACGTACCGGTGCATGGACGTCTCGAACTTCGCGGCCTCCCACGAGGTGTTGCTGTGGGTGACGCGCTTGTTCGCGCCGAACTGGGTCTCGGCGATCGTGTGCTCCGCGCGGACGTCGAGCGGGAACGCGACCTTGAGGAACTTCTCCGTCTCGTGCCAGTCGACGACCTGGGCGACCTCGAGCGTGCGTGACCCCGGCGCCAGGGACAGCGTCTGCTCGATCGACGACTCCGAGAACGACCGGCGGACGACGATCCGGGCGACGCCGTCGGCACCGGTCGACACGGTCAGCTCGTCGACCCCGCGGATGTCCTCGACCCGGTTGCGGTAGTAGCGGTCGACGTCCCACGCGTCCCACATGTTCGGGAAGTCCTGGTGGAGCTGCAGCAGGTTCCCCGCCTGGCCGGGCGCGATCGCGTCCCGCCCGGACCCGAGGTCGACCGCGGAGGTCACGAGCCCCTCGGCGGAGACCGTGATGCGGACGAGGTCGTTCTCGAGCACGTGGGCGTCGCCGTCCTCCGTGATGGTGACGGGAGCGACCTGCGGCACGGAGGCCGCGACGACCGCCCCGAGCGCGGGCGCCCCGCCCCGGGCGAACGGCGCGGGGTTCACCAGGACGGGGGTGTCCCCCTCGCCGACGAGCGCGCGGACGGCCTGCGCGATGATCGCCACGAGGGCGTCGGCGACGCGCGCGTACTGCTCGACGGCCTCGCGGTGCACCCAGGCGATCGACGTGCCGGGCAGGATGTCGTGGAACTGCTGCAGGAGCACCTGCTGCCACAGGGCGTCGAGCTCGTCGTACGGGTAGGCGAACCCGGTGCGGGCCGCGGCGGTGGCGCACCACAGCTCGGCCTCGATGAGCAGGTGCTCCGCGCGGCGGTTCCCCTGCTTGGTCCCGTGCTGCGACGTCAGGGTCGCACGGTGCAGCTCGAGGTAGAGCTCACCGACCCACACGGGCGGGTTCGCGAGCTCGCCGCGGGCACGCTCGAAGAACGCGTCCGGGTGCTCCCACGCGACCTGCGCGCTGCCCTCGAGGTCCGCCAGGCGCGCGGCCTTGCCGGTCATCTCGCGCGTGGTCCCGCCACCGCCGTCGCCCCACCCGACGGGCGCGATCGACCCGGACGCCAGGCGGTTCTCGCGGAACTGCCGCGACGCCTTCGCGACCTCGGAGCCGGACAGCTGGGAGTTGTAGGTGTCCATGGACGGGAAGTGCGAGAACACGCGGGACCCGTCGATGCCCTCCCACAGGAACGTGTGGTGCGGGAACTTGTTCACCTGGTTCCACGAGATCTTCTGCGTGAAGAACCACTCGAACCCGGCGCGACGCATGAGCTGCGGTAGGGCCGGCGAGTACCCGAAGCTGTCCGGCAACCAGACGCCCTTCGGCCGGATCCCGAACTCGCGCTCGAAGAACCGCTGACCCTGCGAGAACTGCCGGACGATCGACTCGCCGGTCGGCATCACGGTGTCCGACTCGACCCACATGCCACCGAGGGGCAGGAACCGACCCGCTGCCACGGCCTCCTTGACGCGCGCGTACACCTCGGGGCGGTGCTCCTTGATCCAGGCGTACTGCTGGGCGCTCGACATGCCGTAGACGAAGTCGTCGGTCTGGTCGATGAGCTCCGTCATCGACGAGGTGGTCCGCGCCACCTTGCGGATCGTCTCGCGCACGGGCCAGAGCCATGCGGAGTCGATGTGGGCGTGCCCGACGGCGGAGATCCGGTGGGCCGAGGCCTCGGCCGGGGACGCGAGCACGTCGGCGAGCGCCGCTCGGGCATCGGGCGCGGTCTCGGGGATGTGCTGCAGGTCGAGGGCGTCGAGGGCGTCGTCGAGCGCCTGCAGGATCCGCATCCGTCGCGGCCCCTGGGGCAGTTCGGCCTGGAGCTCGAGCAGCACCTCGATGTCGAGGGCGAGCTCGTGCACCTCGGCCTCGAACACGGTCAGGTCCATGCGGCGCGACGTGTACAACCGCCGTGACGACGACGTCTGGATGTCCCCTTCCTGCGTCGGGAGGAAGGGGTGGTAGTCGAGCAGCACGGGGTTCGACGCGCCCTCGAGGTACAGGTCGACGAGCTCGCCGCCCTCGGCCTGCTCGGTGACGAGGACCCACTGGTTGCGCGGGTTGATCGACTTCACCGGGCTGCCGTCCGGTCGGTAGACGAGGCCCTCGCACTGGAACCCCGGCATGTTCACGTCGAACCCGAGGTCGATGAGCGCCTCGACCCGACGTCCGGCCCACTGCTCGGGCACGGTCCCGGTGACGTGGAACCAGGTGGTCCCCCACGCGGCGCCCCACGACGTCCCGACCTCGTACGGTCGGTAGGCGAGCGCGAGGCCCTCGGCGGGGGTGATCGGCTCGCCGGGGAGCTCGTTCCACTCGACCGTCAGCGGGACCGCCGTCGCGTGCACGGCCGGCAGGATCCGTTCGTCGAGGACCCGGCGCGCTCGGCCGATGGTGAGGGGGATGTCGTCGTGCATCAGTGCCTTCCGGATGAGGTGGTCAGGGCATCGTGGCGGGGTGCGCCACGGCGGTGTGGACGGCGCGGGTGTCCGCCGGGACGTCGTGCAGCGTGCGGATGCCGCGCTCGGCCAGGAGTCCGGAGTCTCCCGCGCGCGAGCGCAGGACGACCTGCGGTCCGCGGCCGAGCGACTCGGCCAGCGCGACCCAGGCGAGCGAGAACCGGCCCCCGGGGGCGGCCGTCGCGCGGACGTCCGGGGCGCGACGGCCGTCGGGCAGGACGTCGTCGAGGACGAGCGCGTCCGTCGGCGGCGCGAGCCGCTCGAGTGCCGCGCCGGCACCGTCACCGAACGCGCGGGCGAGCTCGGCGAATCGCTCGCCGGTCGGCTTGCGGCGTCCGTCGTTCGTGAAGAGTCCGAGGTCGTACTCGAGCTCGGGGAAGTCGGCGAGCGACCGCGCGACGTCGTGCGAGCACCACCAGGTGATGCCGAACAGCTGCTGCACCTCGACCGCGTGCCGGATCGTGCCCTCGAGGAACGCCGGGGCGTCGTCGACCGGGACCACGTTCGTCGGGGCGCCGACCTCCTGGAGCCAGTTCGGGCGCTCCGCGGTCCGGTTCCACGCCGCGGCGAGCTGGAGCAGGTACTCGCCGTGCCGGACGGATCCGGTGCCGAGCGGACCGTGCACGCGGGCGGCCCCGTTGAACACCCACGAGTGCGTGACGGTCATGTCGCCGTGCTCGGCCGCGTGCTCCGGACCGAACGGCTGCGCGTCGTCGTACCAGGCGGCGTCGTACTGCGCGACCGTGACGGACGGGGCGGCCGTGCGCCGGGCCTCCCGGCCGACGCCGGACGGGAGACCCGGAGCCGGGACCGCGTCCGGCACCGGTGCGCCGAGCCCGCGGCGCGCCGCCGCGACCATCGTCGCGAGCCAGTCCCCGGCCTCCCGGTCGGTGACCGCGTGCGGCGTGGGGTGCGGGGCGTGCGCGAACTGGTTCAGCTCGTTGCCGAGCGTGACGCCGAGCAGGTTCGGCCGGCCGGCGAGCGCCGCGGACAGCGCCTGCACGTAGTCGGCGGTCGACGCGACGACGTCCGGGTCGGTGAACACGTTCCGACGATGCCAGCTCTCGAGCCACGACGGCACGAAGTCGAAGCTCGACAGGTGCCCCTGCAGCGCGTCGACGTTGACGTCGAGCCCGAACGACGCGGCGATGTCGACGACCGTCGCGACGTCGTCGAGCGCCGACGCCCGGATGAGCGTCCGGTTCGGCTGCACGAGTGGCCAGAGCGGGAACACGCGGACGTGGTCGACGCCCAGGCCGGCGATCTGCTCGAGGTCACGCGCCACCGCGGACGGCGAGAAGTCGAGCCACGAGTGGAACCAACCCTCGGCGGGCGTGTAGTTGACGCCGAAGCGCATCAGCCCTTGACCCCGCCCTCTTCGACGCCCTTGAAGAAGAAGCGCTGGAGCACCGAGAAGATCACCGCGATCGGGATGAACGCGATCATCGTGCCCGCCGCGATGAGGCGCTGGTCGTTCGAGAACGTGCCCTGCAGGTACTGGAGTCCGACGGTCAGGGTCAGCTTGTCCGGCGTCTGCAGCACGATGAGCGGCCAGAGGAAGTCGTCCCACGCGCCGATGAACGAGAAGATCGCGATGACGGCGATCGTGCCCTGCACGGCGGGCAGCGCGATGAACCGGAGGCGCTGCCACGAGTTCGCGCCGTCCATCACGGCCGCCTGGTCGATCTCCTCGGGGATCTGCCGGAACGCGTTGTACATGAGCAGCACGTTGAGCGCGGCGATCATCCCCGGCAGGGCGACGCCGACGAGCGAGTCCGCGAGCCCGAGGTCCTTGATCGTGACGAACTGCGAGACGATCGTGACCTCACCGGGGAGCACGAGCGTCGCGAGGAACAGCCCGAGCACCACCTTCTTGCCCCGGAACTGCAGGCGGGCCACGGCGAACCCGGCGAGCGTGGCGAACACGACGTTGCCGACCACGTCGAGCGCGGCGACGACGAGCGAGTTCCCGATGTAGGTGAACACGGGGATCGCGTCGGCGACCTTGACGTAGTTGAGGAACGTCGGCTGGCTCGGTACGAACTCCGGCGTCTGCGTGTAGATGTCCTCGCCCGCGCCCTTGAGCGAGGTCGACAGCTGCCACAGGAACGGCCCGATGGTGATGAACAGCACCACCACGAGCAGCACGTAGCGGAACACCTTCTCCTTCGTGCTCATGGTGCCGAAGGTGCGGCTCCGGCGGCGGCGCCCGTCCGGGCCGACGCGCCGGGTCCGTCCCGTCCCTCCCGGTCGGGAGGCGCGGCTGCCGCCCGCAGCGTTCGCTGCGGTCCCGCGGTCTCCGGAGACGACCGGTTCGGACGTCGTCGTCGTGTTCGTCACTGCTCCGCCTTGTTGTTGATGCGTGCGAGGACCAGCATCGGCACGAGCGTGACGACGAAGAGCAGGATGCTCAGGGCCGACGCGTAGCCGAGGTTGCCGGTGAAGCCGCGGGCGTACTCCTGGATGAGGCTCACGAGTGACTCGTCCTGGCCGCCGGGGCCGCCCTTGCCGTTGGTGAGGACGTAGAGCTCCGAGAACACCCGCAGCGCCGAGACGCACACGAGGATCCCGACGAGCGTCATGGTGCCGCGGACGCCCGGCATGGTCACGCTCCAGAACCGGCGGACGGCGCCGGCCCCGTCGAGTGCCGCGGCCTCGTGCAGGTCCTTGCCGACGTTCCCGAGCGCCGCCAGGAAGATGATCATGTAGTAGCCGAGGCCCTTCCACACCGTCAGGCTGATCGCGCTGAAGAGCACGAGCCATCGGTCGGTGAGGAACGGGAGCGGCCCCTGGATGACGTGCAGGCTCTGGGCGACCTCGTTCACCACGCCGCGGTCGTCGAGGATCCAGGTCCAGATGAGCCCGACGACCACCGCCGACGCGATGACGGGCGTGTAGTACGCGGTCCGGAAGAACGCGATCCCGGGCAGGTTCTTCTCGACCAGGAGCGCGATGAGGAGCGGGAGGATCGTCAGCAGCGGCAGGCAGATCGCCATGTAGACGACGCTGTTGAGCAGCGCCTGCCACACCTGGGGGTCGGCGAGCAGGGTGCTGAAGTTCTTCAGCCCCACCCACGCGCTCACCCCGCCGAGCGGGCTGGCGTTCGTGAACGACAGCCGCACGGTGTTGATCGACGGCCAGAAGCTGAACACGAGCAGCCACACCAGGGCCGGCGCGATCAGGATCCACGGCGTGTACCAACGGTTCGCTCGCATGGCGATCCTCCCTCTCCTGGTAGTGGCGTCAGCCGTTCGCGAGCAGGGTGTTCATCTTGGTCTGCGCGGTCTGCAGCGCCTTCATGCTCGTGGTCTGGCCCTTCATGGCGAGCGCGATCTGCTGGTCGAGGAACGTCGTCATGGAGTCGTTCGCCTCGACCGGCGTCAGGTTCTTCGCCGTCTTCAGTGCCGTGTTCGCGAGGACGCGGGCCTTGCCGTTCTCGGTGCCGTCGTCCTTCGAGAAGAACGGGTCCGACTGCGAGGACTTCGTCGACGGGAAGATGTTGACGAGCTTGGCGAAGGCCTTCTGGTTCGCGGCGTTCGTCATGAACTGGGCGAACGCGTTCGCGGTGGCGAGGTGCTTCGACTTCTGCGACACGCTGAGGCCCTGTACGTACAGCGGCGGGGTGTCGAGCGCCGGCGAGACGACGACGTCGTTCTTGAGCGACGGGTTGTTCGTCTCGAAGTCGCTGAGCGAGGACGCGCCACCCGTCGTCCAGGCCACCTTGCCCTGCGTGAACAGGGTCGAGTTGCCGAGGTAGTCGGAGTTGAGGACCGACGACGGCATGTAGCCGTTCTGGTACGCGGTGGCGTACTGGTCGATGAGCGACGCCGCCTTTTTCGTGGCGAACGTGAACTTCGTGCCGTCGCTGTTGAGCACCTTGACGCCGGCGAGGGTGAAGTCGCTCAGCGTGGGCTTGCGGCTCATCAGGTAGTCGTTCGGGCAGTGCTCGTGCATGGTCTTGGCCTGCGCGAAGAGCTGCTGCGTGGTCGCCGGCGGCTTCGACGAGTCGAGACCGCACTGGTCGAGCATCGACTTGTTCCAGAAGTCGACGTCCGTGTTGAGGTACCAGGGGTACCCGTACACGCCACCCTTCGTCTCCTTGTAGTCGTAGGCGTCGACCGAGCCCGCCGTGTAGGTGCTCCGCAGCGAGCTGTCGGCCTTGCTGACGTCCTCGAGGATCCCGCGCTTCGCCAGGGGCAGCGCGATGTCCGGGGGCAGGTTGACGACGTCCGGCAGGGTGTTCGACGACGCCTGGCTCAGGACCTTGTCGGAGTAGCCGTCGCCGGGCTGGTCGACGAGCTTGACGGTCGTGCCGGGGTGCTTCTTCTCGAACGCCGCGATCACGCCCTTGAGGTACCCCGTGAACTTGGGCGTCAGCGCCCAGGTCTGGAGCGTGATCGTGCCGGTGACGTCGCCGCCGGCGCTGCTGCCGCCGCTGTTGCTGCCCGCGGAGCAGCCGGTCAGGACGAGCGCGGCCGCCGCGGCGGTCGCCAGGCCTGCGGCGAACGTCGCTCGCCTCCGGCCGGAGGTGGGTGCTGTGGTGGTACGACGTGACATTGCGTGGACTCCCTTGTTCGCCGCAGCAACTGAAGCGGTTCAGATCCGCCATCAGTCGCGGCATCGCTACCGCTGTTGCAGGTGAGCATGAAGGACTAAAGCGCTATAGTCAAGCCGCGGCGTGTCCCCGGTCGTTCGCCGCGGCGACACCCGGTGGTCACTCGCCGGGCGGGGTGCCATTCGCCAACGGGCGCGGGTGCCGCCATGATGAGCGCGTGGACGACGAGGGGGCCGGTGCAGCGACGATGCCGCAACCGAAACGGGTGACGATCGCCGAGATCGCAGCACGGGCCGGCGTGTCCACGGGAGCGGTCTCGTTCGCACTGAACGACCGGCCGGGTGTCTCGGCGGCCACCCGGTCGCGCATCCTCGAGGTCGCCCGCGAGCTCAACTGGCGTCCCCACTCGGCCGCGCGGGCCCTCGGCGGCGCCCGCGCCGGCACCATCGGGTTCGTGCTCAACCGGCCCGCGCGCACGCTCGGGACGGAGTCGTTCTTCGGCGACCTCATCTCCGGGATCCAGCTCGGCCTCGCCGGGACCCACGTCGGGATGAACCTCCTCGTCGCGCGTGACGTCGACGAGGAGCTCGAGACGTACCGCGAGTGGTGGAGCGGGCACCGCGTGGACGGCGTCGTGCTCATCGACCCGCGAGCCGACGACCCCCGCCTCGCGTTGCTCGCCGAACTCGGCCTGCCCGCCGTCGTCGTCGGCTCGCATCCATCGCCGCCGGGCACCTGGCCCACCGTGTGGATCGACGACTCGGACGCCGCGGACACCGTGTTCGGGTACCTGCACGCGCTCGGCCACACCCGCATCGCGCACGTCGCCGGGCCACCGCAGTTCGAGCACACGGCCATGCGCGCCGCGGCGCTGCAGCGATTCGCCCGGGAGGCCCGGCTCGAGTCCGCCGAGTCGTTCACCACCGACTACTCGTCGGACGCCGGCGCCGCGATCACCCGGACCCTGCTCGTCGGCCCGCGCCGCCCCACGGCGATCGTCTACGACAACGACGTGCTCGCCGTCGCCGGGCTCGGTGTCGCCGCCGAGATGGGGGTCCCCGTGCCCGACGACCTGTCGATCGCGTCGTTCGACGACTCCGCGATGGCGCGGCTCGTCCGGCCCGCGCTCACGACCCTGACCCGCGACACCGTCGAGCTCGGCGAGCGTGCGGCCCGACTGCTGCTCGAGCAGGTCGAGGCCGGGCCCCCGCTGACGTCGCGCCCCGGCCCCGCCCTGACGCTCAGCGTCCGGGAGTCGACCGCGAGGCCGCGACGACCTCGAGCTGGGTGAGCCCGACCGGCCGCGACGCCGTGAACCGGATCGCACCGCGCTCGACCCCGCCCGCGATCCGGAACACCCGGGTCTGCGCGGCCCAGGCGAACTCCTCGCCGACCCGCTCGTCCGCCGTGGCGACCCGGCCGTCCGCGTCGACCCACGCCACCGTCCACCCGTACGTCCCCGGCTCGGCCACCGTGACGGTGTACAGCGACGCGGCCGCGACGGACACCGGCACCTCGACGTGTTCCCCCGCGGCGAGCCGCACGACGCTCCGCCCGGTGTCGTCGGTGACCGGCGACGCGCCGACCGGCAGGACGTCCGTGGGCGTGTCCGCGAAGCCGTGGAGCTCGGACGCCGACACCGGGCGCGACCCGGCGGCCCACCCGAGCGGCTCGTCCGACAGCGTGAACACCACGTGCGCGCCGCGGGCGATCACGGCGTGCGGGATCGACACCGACTCCCACGGTTCACCGTCGACGGTGACGGACGCCACGTACGGGCCGCGGCACGGCCCCGCGACCTCGACGACCGTCGTCGCGTCGCCCAGGTGCAGCTCGGTCCGTCGGACGGTCGGCGGGACGAGCACGTAGGTCCCGGTCGCGGGCGCGAGCGGGTACAGCCCGATCGTGACGAACACGTACCAGGCGCTCATCTCGCCGTTGTCCTCGTCGCCCGGGTACCCCTGGCCGAGGTCCGATCCGACGAACAGGCGCGTGACGCACTCGCGGAGCGTCGCGTGCGCGTCGTCGTGTCGGCCGGCCCACATCGGTGCGAACGGGATGTGGTGCGCCGGCTGGTTCGACAGACCGAGCATCCCCATGCGGACGTCCCGCGCCTCGGTCATCTCGTGGATCGCGAACCCGTACGAGCCGGAACGGTCCGTCGCACCGGTCTCGCCGGCGGCGCGGAACCGGGCCATCGCGGCGAGGAGCCCCTCCGGCCCGCCGTGCAGGGCCATGACACCGGCCCCATCGTGCGGGGCGGTGACCATCGTGCCCCACGCGTTCGTCTCGGTGTAGTCCGTCCCCCACTCCGCCGGGTCGAACGCCTCGCCCTCGACCCGCCAGTCCCCGTCGGGACGACGGCCGACGAAGAACCCGAGCCCCGGGTGGAACACGTTCCGGTACTGCAGGGACCGCCGGGCGAACCACTCGGCCTCGGCGTCGAGTCGTTCCGCCTCCGACGAACCGGGCACGGCGCGGTCGGCGAGCAGCCGCGCCATGACCGCGAGCCCCCAGTCGTTGATCGCCGCGTCGAGGGTCCACGACATCCCCTCGTGCGTGTCGGTGTCGACGTACCCGCGGAACGCGCCCGGGAGGATCCCCTTGCGTCCCACACGCGGGTCCGGTGACGGCACGGTCGCGTTGCGCACCGCGCTCCGGTACGCCGTCGCGAGGTCGAACCCCGGGACGCCCTTGGCCGCGAGGTCCGCGAACACGGTGTCACTCGTCGTGCCGGTCATGACGTCCTCGGCACCGGGGGCGCTCCAGCGGGGCGTCCAGCCGCCGTCGCGGTGGTGCTGCACGAAGCCCTCGGCGAGCGCCCCGGTCCGCTCGGGTGCGAGGAGCGCGAGCAGCGGCCACGCCGTGCGGTAGGTGTCCCAGAACCCGTTCGTCGTCGTGAACGGCCCCGACCCGACCTCGGGACCGGGCTCGTCGCGGACGGGGGTGTCGAGGACCGCGCCGTAGGGCGAGCGGTAGCGGGGCTCGCCGGTCAGCGCGGTCTCCCCGGCGGTGTTCGGGTACAGGAACAGCCGGTACAGGCCCGAGTAGAGCGACACGAGCTGGTCCTCGGAGGCACCCTCGAACGACATCGTGGCGAGCGCCGCCGACCACCGCCGCTCGGCCTCGGCGCACATGGCGTCGACGTCGCCCGCAGCGCGCAGGTTCGCGGCCGCGTCCTCCGCCGACACCGTCGAGATCCCGAGGAGCACGTCGACCGGAGCCGTCCCGTCGACGACGAACCAGCCACCGAGCCGGCCCTCCTCGACGGTCGTCCGGTCCGCCACCACGCCGTGGACGCGGAGGTGCACGTGGTGCGGCGGTGTCTGCGGCCGGTCGTCGAGGAGCGCGTCGACGACCCCGACGCCGTCCTCGACCCGCACGGACGCCGAGCGGACGACGCCGTGGTGGTCGAGCACCACCGATGCACGCTCCCCCGGGAAGGTGAACCGGAACCCGAGGGCGAACTCCCCCGCCGTCATCTCCGCGGTCACCCCGCCGTCGAACGCGACCCGGTAGCGGTGCGGGCCGGCGACCTCGTCCGCGCGGTCGAACGGCAGCGCGCGGGCCGTGCGGTCAGTGTCCGGCTCGACGAGCGGGTTCGGCATGATCTGGAACACCCCGCGGTCGCCCATCCACGGCGAGGGGATGTGGGACGTGGCGAACGCCTGGAGCGCCGGCCGGCCGTCGCCGTCGACGTGCTCGTGGTACGCGTACGGCCAGCGAGGATCGGACGCGTCGGTCATGGGCAGCCCGAACACGCCGCCGTGCGGGACCGCCACGAGCGGCGCCGTGTTCCCGCGCGAGAACCGCGACGAGGCGTGCGTCCCCCGGGTCGTCACGACGTGGTCGAGCGGCCGGGAGGCCCGGGGCGGCGCCGTCACGATCCGCACGTCGTCGAGCCAGCCCCGTAGCGGTGCCGCCGCGCCGTCGGCGGCGACCCGGTCGGCGCGGCCGAGCCGCGCCTCCAGACGGTCCACCGTGCGCCCGGCGAACGGCGTCAGGTCGACGGTGCGGCGGTTCCACTGGTCCACCCAGAGCATGCGCGCGTCGTCCTGCGCCTCCGGCGTCATCGGGACCGCGTACTGGTCGCGCGCTGACGCGGAGGCACGGCTGCCGTCCGTGAACACGACGTCGAGCGCGAAGGCGGTCGCGTCCCAGAACCCGTCGAGGTCGGCCTCGGTCGGCTCGGCGCGACCGGCCGGCAGCACCCGCTCCGGGAACCACACCCAGGTGAGCCGGTCGCCCGCGGCCACCGGCCGCTCGGCCGCGAACGGGACCTCGGCGACCGCCTGGTCGGGGCCGTGTCGCTCCACCAGGTACGCCTCGGCGGAGGAGAACCCGACCCCGTTCCGCGCCGCCACCGCCGTCGTCGGACCGCTGCTCCGCACCAGTGCTCGCATCGGGCCAGCCTACGAGCCCGGGCACGGCCACCGCCGACCACCATCCCCACGAGCGACGTGACGATGCGGAACGTCTACTCGCGGAGCGGTGACCGGCGCCGTGACATGGGAGTGAGGCTCCGACGCGGGGTCAGTGGTTGACGAAGAAGAAGTAGTGCTGCAGGCCGAAGACGAGCGCGAGGATGCCCCACACGACGCCGATGACGCCGAGGACGATGCCCGCGATCGCCTGGCCGTGACCGCGCTCCCCCTTGGCCGGCGAGCGACGCAGGCCGACGACGCCGAGGACCAGGGCGACGAGGCTGAGGACGCCCCAGAAGCTGATGACGAGGCCGACGATGCCGATGACGAGTGCGGAGATGGCGACGCCGTTGCGCCGTCCGGAGTCTGCGGTGCCGTACCGCTCGGGCTGGGTGTTGGTGACCATGGGATCGGGCTCCTCGGTGTCGTGGTCGGTCAGATGACCTGAGGAAAGCACCGGTTGGAGCGCAGCGTTCCTGGTTCTCAGCGAACGGGGTACAGCGAGGGGGACTTCGCCAGCCAACGGGGGACGTTCCGACCGGCACGAGCACCACGGCGTCACCGTCACGTGCGGGGGTGGTGCGCGTGCCCGAACAGACACCGACTGACCAGGACGAGTCCGTGCTCGCGATCCGCGAGGGCCGCTTCGGCGGACCGGGGACTCCGAGCCCGTGCAGGACGCGACGGCCTCGACTCCGCAGGCGGTGACGGCCCTCGGCGCCGCCGCTCCGTGGTACACAACGGGGTCCCTCGGTGCCGGCGCGACCTCCGTGCTGTCGGTCTCGGCGATCACCCGCGCACGGCACCGGACCCGCAGCGAGTGGGGCGATCGAGATCGGGGACGGCCCCGGCAACCCCTGACGGACACGGGCCCGGGCGGTCGGCTCCTCGCCGGCCGCCGGGGCCCGTGCTCGCGCGGATCAGCGTCGCGCGATCGGCTCCTCGCCGTGGTTGATGAGGCCGAGCCACGCGCCGAACCGGCGTCCGCTCACGACCTCACGCTCGTCGGTCTGCTGCTGTGGGTCCACCACGGGTCGCTGCATCGGTGCTCCTGTCGTTCCTGACGAGGTACAACCGGACCGGGCGATGCGCATTCCCGCGCAGCGTGATCCGGCGACGCATGAGTTCGCCGTAGGGCACGGGGAGCGTCTGTCGCACCCCGCCGAGCAGCACCATCGTGCCGTCGACGCGGACCACGTCGAAGCCCGCCATCGTGAGGTCCGCGGTCGGTGTCGGCCCGAGCGCGTCGATCACGACGTCGGCGTCACCCTCGACCGTCGCGGCGATCGCCGACGCGTCCGCAGCGCGGTCGCCGACGGACCGGACCGTCCGCACGCGCGGGTCGAGTGCGGCGAGCCGCTCGAGGCTGGAGGCGTTGCGTCCAGCCAGGCCGGCGTCAAACGGGTCCGCACACGGTCGGGGCGTGTCCAGCACCTGGCGCATGCGTCGTTCCTGGTGCCCGACCAGCCCGAGCAGACGCTGACGATCTATCGGCAGATCTGAGGCTCGGGCCGCTGCGACCGCACATCGGCGTCGGCCGGACGGCCCGGGGACGGAGCGCGGCCCCCCGCGACGCCGTACGCTGGCTGTCCGGCGCTCGGGTCCTGACCGCCGACCGCATCGAGGAGTCCCTGACATGACCGACCAGACGTCCGTCGACGACGACCGGGTCGGCAGCGACGCTCCACGGGCGACCACACCCGATTCGCTCGAACTCGACCGCACCGACCCGCTCGCCGAACACGTCGCCGCGTTCGTCCCGAGCACGGAGGTCCGCGCGTACCTCGACGGCAACTCCCTCGGGCGGCCGCTCCTCGCCACCGCCGACCGGCTGCAGCGATTCGTGACGCACGACTGGGGCAGTCGCCTCATCCGCTCGTGGGACGAGCAGTGGATGACGCTCCCGCTCGAGCTCGGCGACCGGATCGGTGCCGTGTGCCTCGGCGCCGCGGCGGGGCAGACCGTCGTCGCGGACTCCACGACGGTGCTCCTGTACAAGACGATCCGCGCCGCCGTGGCCGCGCGGCCCGACCGCACCGAGATCGTCATCGACGACGACGACTTCCCGACCGACCGCTTCGTCGTCGAGGGCATCGCCGCCGAGTGCGGGCTCTCGGTGCAGTGGATCGCGGCCGACCCGGTCACCGGTGTGACGGTCGAGCAGGTCGAGGATGCTGTGTCCACGTCGACCGCGGTGGTCGTGCTGAGCCACGTCGCCTACCGCTCGGGCGTCATCGCCGACGTGCCCGGCATCACCGCGGCGGCACACGCGGTGGGCGCGCTCGTCCTCTGGGACTTGTGCCACTCGGCCGGCGTCGTGCCGACGTCGCTCGACGCGTGGGACGTCGACCTCGCCGTCGGCTGCACCTACAAGTTCCTCAACGGCGGCCCGGGCTCCCCCGCGTTCGCCTATGCCGCCGAGCGGCTGCAGGCCGACCTGCGGCAGCCGATCCAGGGGTGGATGGGCGCCGCCGACGTGTTCAGCATGGCTGACGGTTACACGCCCTCGCCGGGGGTGCGCCGGCTCGTCAGCGGGACGCCGCCCGTCGTCGGCATGCTCGCGATGCAGGACATGCTCGACCTCCTCGAGCGGGTCGGCATCGACGCGGTCCGCGCGAAGTCCGTCGCGCTCACCGAACACGCGATCGCGCTCGTCGACGACCTGCTCGCCCCGTTCGGCGTCGTCGTCTCCAGCCCCCGCGACGCCGACGTCCGCGGCAGCCACGTGACGATCACGCACCCGGCGTTCCGCGAGGTGACCGCGGCGCTCTGGGCGCAGGACGTCATCCCCGACCACCGGAACCCGAACGGCATCCGGCTCGGCCTCTCACCCCTGTCGACCACGTTCGCGGAGGTCCGACTGGCCGTCGAGGCGATCCGCGCCGAGCTCGCCGGGCGGTAGGAGCGCGCACGCCGCGTCGTTCCCGGTACGGTCAGCCCCGGGGGTGGTGCCGTGCCGGGACAGACCGCGGACGACGGCCGGTCGACACCGGCCGCGCGCATGGACTCGTCCGCACACATCGACTCGTCGCTCGCGATCCACGACGGCCGTTTCTGCGGACCGCCCGTCGACCACCGCCGGGCGATCGCTCGATCGGTCCTCTGGTTCCTCGGTGCCGCGGGCACCGTGCTCCTCGTGTGTCTGCTCGTCGAGCATCATCGGCTTCGTCGCTCGTTCGCCCTCGCGCGCCGGGCGGTCCCGGCCTCCTGACCGGCGCCGCTCGGACGACCGCGTCCCGCTCCACGCCGTCGAGTTCTGCGGCGTCCCAGTACCCTGCCGACGTGATCCCTGCCGGCTGGACGATCAACCACTTCTCCCTGAGCAATCCCGAGGGGAAGGGGCAGGGCACGTCCCGGAGTTGCTTCGTCGGCTCGCCGACGCCATCGACAGCCTCGGTGACGTCGACGTGCAGGGCGTCACCTTCAGCAGCAAGGTGACCGACGGCGAGGATGACCTCACCATGACGGTCTACTACCACCGGGAGCCGCGGCGACGGTAGGGCACCGTTCATCGAAGGACGACGGACGGACATCGCGACACAGCCGGGCCGGAGCGTCGATCCGAACTGCGTGTCCCTTGCTCGAAGACCCCGGTCTCTCACAGAGGGCCGAAGTCGGATCGGCGGCGCAGCGCTATCGCCCGCGCGAGCGGACGAAGAGCACGGCGGCGATGGCCAACACCACGATGATCCCCGCGACGAACAGCCATGGAGGAACGCCCGCGCCGTGCTGAGGGCTCACCGGCGCAGCCGCGAGGCTCACTGCTCTCACTCGATCGACCACCGGCATGTCCCCTCCTGTTCCCGACACGGTTCGTCGTGCGCGGCCTGACCAGCTCTGACGCGCCCTACGGTCGCGGGCTCGCCCCGCCCCACCACGTGTCGAACGGCGTCGCGGGCACGCGGCGCTTGTGCTCGGTGGCCCGGTAGCGGGTCTCGATCGCCTCGGCGACCTCCTCGGGCACGTCGTGCCCCTGCAGGTAGGCGTCGATCTCGGCGTAGCTGAGGCCGAGGTTCGCCTCGTCGGTCTGACCGGGCAGGTCGTCGAGCAGGTCGGCCGTGGGCGCCTTCTCGTAGAGCCGCGCCGGCGCGCCGAGGTGTTCGAGGAGCTGACGGCCCTGGCTCTTCGTCAGGCCGGTCAGCGGGGTGATGTCGACGCCGCCGTCCCCGTACTTCGTGAAGAAGCCGGTCACGGCCTCCGCGGCGTGGTCGGTGCCGACGACGAGCAGACCGCGCTGCCCGGCGACCGCGTACTGCGCGACCATCCGCATGCGGGCCTTGACGTTGCCCTTGACGAAGTCGCTCAGGGCGGTGCCCGACTCGGCGACGTCCTGGACGACGCCGTCGACCCCGTGCTCGATGTTCACGGTGATGCCCGGGTCGGCGGCGATGAAGCGGAGCGCGAGCTGCGCGTCGTCCTCGTCGGCCTGCACGCGGTACGGCATGCGCACCGTGGTGAACTCGGCCGGATGCCCCTCGGCCCGGAGCGACTCGACGGCGAGCTGGCACAGACGCCCGGCGAGCGAGGAGTCCTGACCGCCGCTGATCGCGAGCACGAAGCCCTTGGCGCCGGTGGCGAGCAGGTAGTCCCGGAGGAAGGCGACACGGCGCGCCACCTCCTGCTCCGGGTCGATGACCGGCTGGACGTCGAGGTCGGCGGCGATGGCCGCTTGGAGTTCACGCACGGAACCAGTATCCCGCCGTCGGCGCCGCGGCACCCAGGGTCCTGCGCTCCCGGGTGCGTCGTGGGCGACGGCCCGTCGACCGTGCTCGCGCATGACGCTTGCGCCCCCCGGCCCCTTCGGGCACGCTCAGTTCGGAGCCCCGAGGACAGGGCGGGCTGGCGAAGGGCGCGGCGTGGAATACCGACTCATGAACGAGTACACGGTGGACTGGCCGATCTGGCGCGACGACGGCGGAGCGCCGGAGGGCGAGCCCGAGCTGTCACAGCGGCTGGCAGCCCAGGTCCGGGACTGGGCGGCGACGTTCAACGAGCTGTACTCGTAGAAGACCGGGTGGCCGGACGCGCGGACCTGTCAGGCACAACGCGCCGAGGGCGAGCACCTGGCCGCGGCCATCGCTCGGGAACTCGGCCCGGACGACTCGATCGAGCTCGACTTCTGGGAGACCGCCCACGC
This sequence comes from Curtobacterium sp. MCBD17_028, assembly GCF_003234875.1. Classification (NCBI taxonomy): domain Bacteria; kingdom Bacillati; phylum Actinomycetota; class Actinomycetes; order Micrococcales; family Microbacteriaceae; genus Curtobacterium; species Curtobacterium sp. MCBD17_028. The sequence goes on from NZ_QKTQ01000004.1 coordinate 36,760, forward strand.
CGGCCGGAACGAACGGGGAACGCGGCGTCGCTGACGCTGCCAGGCGAGTGGCGGCGCCGGGCCCGTGAGCTCGATGGAGTGACGGCTCACCGGCGCACGTCGGCGGTGGACCGCGGTCCGGGCCGCTGCACCACAGCCGGGAGCGGTCCCCACGAGCACCGCCATGATGCACGGGTTCGGCGAGGACCGGCGGCACTCATCCGCCTTGGGCGGTCGAGGACCTGTCGGTCGGGATCGCACCGCCGAGGATCGAACCAGCGTGAGCCAGCTCGAGGATCGGGCCGTCGACCACGACCAGTGCGCCACCCTGCCGGCGCGGCATGGCCGAACGCTGACCGTCGACGAGGAACTCGAGCTCGGTCGGTGTCGCTCGGAGCGACCAGGATCCGTCGTCCGCCGCACGTTCCAGATCACCGTCGACGGCCGGATCCCAATGGATCAGGGTGCGTCCGTTGGTCGATCCAGCCAACCCGCGGCCCAGGAGACGTTCGACGCTGCCGTGCATGTCCAGCCGGAGATCGCCGTCGATCACCGAGAGCCCCCAGGGGAGACTGTGCGCCCCGACCCAGGCCCCGTCGGGGTCCGCCACGTGCCGCATCCAGAAGGTGATGCAGGGCAGGCCGTCCGCATCGTGATAGACGGTCGGGGCGTAGTAGCTCGATCCGTAGGCGAGCGTTCCCCACCGCTCGACGTCGAACTTGCCGCCGTGCCAGCGGCCGATCCCGTACGCGGTGCCGTACCCGGTGTCCGCAGCCCAGACGCTGAACATCAGCACGTCATGCCCGTCGACGGTGATCAGTTGTGGACACTCCCACAGTTCCCCCGTCCAGATCGGAGTCTGAGCGAGGGTCGATCGAGAGGCAGCGACACCGTCGAACTGCCAGTCCGTGAGGTCCACCGACGAGAACGAGAGCAGGCCGGCGACCCCGTCGGCCATGGCGCCACCGACCAGCATCCGCCAGCACCCGTCGTCCTCGAAGACGAACGGATCACGGAACGCGGTCAGTCCCAGCCCCTCGGGAGGCTCGACGACGACCGGCCCCTTGCTCCATCTGTCGAGGGAGCGGTCCTGCGTCGTCGCGACCCGGACGGTCCCCATCGCGGTGTCGGCCCCGGCCACCGACGTGTAGAACGCCAGGTGCGTGTCTCTGCCCCCGTCGACGATGCTGCCGGTCCAGATCCCGTCGTCTCCGTCGCCCGGCGCGATCGCGATCGCCCTGGGTCGCAGCGACATGAGATCAGGGCCCGCCGCGTGCCCCCAGTGGATACCGGTCTCCCACTCGGTGCTGCCCGGGACGTACTGGTAGAACGCGTGGTACTCGCCGTTGGCGTGGACGAACCCGTGGGGGTCGTTGATCCACCCGCCCGCGGTGAAGTGCAGCTGCGGTCGCATGGCGTGCAGCTCCTCGTCAACGCGGCCGACGCGCGGAGGCGTCGGGGAACGTCGGGTAGGCCGCGTGCGGTTCGACTTGGTACCAGTACGCGGTCGTGCTGATGTCATCCGCACGCTCGAACAGTCCGTGCTCGGCGGCGCCGATCTGTTGCAGCGTGACCCGGAGCCGCTCTCGGAACGCGATCGGGTCCGGCAGATGCCACCGGTACAGGGCGTGTGACGGCGGCATCGCCTGCCAGAAGGGCGACCCCTTCGACTCGTCCACCCGAGACACGTGCGGGTAGCCGAAGTACGGTGCGCTGAACGGCATCGGGTTCGGGTCCGGATGCTCGCGGAGCTCGTCCTGGAACGCCCAGGCACCGCCTGCGTAGTCCTCGAGTCCAGTACTGCAGAGCGTGGGGAACTCGTCGTCGCCGTCGAGGTAGAACTTGACCTCGCCCTCGCCCCACCAGTAGCGCTCGAGTTGCGACAGGGCGACGTAGGTGCCGACGTAGTGGCCGCGTCCGGCGACGCCGTCCAGGATCACGTGGTCCTCCCCGAGGGCGGTCGTCGCGTTGCTCCGGCGCCACTGCGCGTGGAAGCGGGCGAGGTCGTCGGGGTGCTCGTCGCCGACCGTGTAGTCGATCTGGAAGAACACCGCGCCGATCTCGTCGGGGTGTTCGCTCTCGAGGGTGATGCGCGCGGACTCGCGGAACGGCATCGGGAAGTAGGAGTTCATGCCGCCGGTGGGCGCGACGACGATCGGGATCGAGGTGACCAGAGCCCTGGCACCGAACCCGTTGCAGAAGAAGTCACCGAGGGGGACCTCGACGGAGGGGGCGCTCTCGCCGTCCCAGTACGCGCGGAGTACGAGGTTCCGGAGCACGAAGGCACCGCCGTCGGTACGGTCCGGCACCGTGATCCAGATGTGCCGGATCGTTCCTGGCCCGACGATGTCGGCCAGCGTGATGGTCTCGCCGGCGGCGATCGGAACGAATGCGGTGCCCTTCCGGCCGGTCCCGAGGGCGGACGGGGTCCGTGCGCCTGCTCCTCGTTCGCCGGTCGGGTTCTCGGCGTTGATGGACCGGCTCTCGATCCGCTTGGGGGCGGAGAGGACGGTGTCCCAGGAGAACGACATGTGTGTGGGTTCCTTACTTGACGGCGCCTGCGGTGATGCCGCGGGTGAGGGAGCGCTGGAAGATGATGAAGAAGATCAGCGTCGGCAGGAGCGACAGCAGCGAGCCGGCGTTCTGCTCGGTGATGTCGGTCGAGAGCTGACCCTGCAGTGTCGACAACGCGATCGGGATGGTCTGCGCCGACGGGTCGGTGAGCATGATCACGGGGATGTAGAACTCGTTCCACGTCCAGATGAAGAAGAAGATCACCAGGACCGAGAGCGTCGGTCGCATGACCGGGAACACGACGCGCCACAGGATCTGCCACCGGTTGGCCCCGTCGAGGGCTGCGGCCTCGAGCAACGACGGCTCGAACGTGCCCATGATCGACCCGAGCAAGTAGGTGCCGAAGGCGGCCTGCAGGACCGAGAAGATGATGATGACCGACCAGATCGACCCCTGGAGGCCGACCGCCTGCGCACCGTAGAACAGCGGGTAGATGATCGACTCCTGCGGGAGCATCGTCGAGAACAGCAGGACGGCGGTGATGACGGTGCCACCACGGATCCGGCCGATACCGATCGCGTACGCGGCCAGCAGGGCGATGACCACGCCGAGGATCGCGACGATCCCCGAGATGAGGATCGAGTTGACCAGCGCGACCGGGAAGTCGACGTCGGCGAGGTACTTCGCGAAGGCTGCGGTGGTGAACTGCTCTGGCCAGGCGAACGGGCCGTTGGCGGAGTAGTCGGCGCGCGTCTTGAAGGCGTTGAGGATGAGGACCAGGAAGGGCGCGGCGAGGACCACCCCGACGAGCACCGCGACCGCGAGGAGGAGCCATCGCACGGGACTCCTCCGTGTTCGCCGCGCGGAGGGTGGTGCCGGTGCTGTCGCTGGGGTCGTGGAGGTACCGATCGTTGCGGTCATCAGCGTTCCGCCCTTTCGATGCTGACGCGCTGCCACCAGAGGATGAGCGAGGCGATGATGAGGATCAGGATGGTCAGGACGGTCGCGATCGAGGAGCCGTATCCGACGCGGGAGAGCTGGAAGAAGTTGAGGTACGAGTAGTACGACGGCACGTAGGTCGAACTCTCGGGACCGCCCCCGGTGAGGATGAGGACCGGGGCGAACACCTTCAGGGCGCCGACCGTCGCCGTGAGGATCACGATGAAGACCTCGGGTCGGATCTGCGGGATGGTGATCGCTCGGAACCGGCGCCACCAGCCGGCGCCGTCGACCTCCGCGGCTTCGAGCAGCTCCGGGTCGACCCGCTGCAGCCCGGACATGAAGATCACGACCGGGTACCCGATCTGCCCCCAGATCAGCACGATCATGATCGAGTACAGGGCGAGGTGCGGGTTGCCCAGCCAGTCGGGACCGTTGATGCCGACGGTGCTGAGGAGCGTGTTGATCGCACCGCTCTGCGCCCCGAGGACCCAGCTCCAGATGACTCCGGCCACGGCCACGGGAACGATCTGCGGCAGGTAGTACGTAGCACGGAGGAAACTCGCCACCCGTGGGCCGAACTTCCGGCCGAGGTAGTCGAACAGCAGCGCGGCGAGCACGAGGCCGATCGCCGTCGGGATGACGACGATCGCGACGATCATGTAGATCGAGTTCTTGAACGACGACCAGAAGAGCTCGTCGTGGAGCAGGGCCTCGTAGTTGCCGAGCCCGACGAAGTGGAACGGCGCCAGACCGCCCTTCCACTCGAACAGGCTGAAGAACAGGTTGCAGGCGAAGGGCACCAGGACGATGGCCGCGAAGCCGACGCCGATCGGGAGCAGGTACCAGTAGTAGGAGGCCGACCGTGGCCGCCGCGGTGTTGCCCGCCTGGTCGCGGGCTGCGCCAGGTCGGTGATGAGAGTGGCCACGAGTGCCCTTTCCGTGGAGGGGTGGTCCCGTGGGCCGCTGGACGGTACAGCGGCCCACGGGAAGGAGCGGGGCTACTGCAACTGCGCCTTGCCCTTGGTGTAGAACTGCTGGAACGACTTGCTGAACGCAGCGGCCGTGGTCGACTTGTTGGTCAGCGACTGCATGCCGCTCTGCTGGAAGTCGAGCAGGCCCGGCAGCGGGTAGTCGGGGAAGTACGACAGCTTGTCGCCGTCGACCAGCGTCTGGAACTGCTGGTTCAGCGCCTTGATCTGCGGGTCGGTGATCACGCTCGGATCCCCGGCCAACGGCAGGCCGGCGTTCTTGGCCATCACGTTCTGCACCTGGGGGCTCAGCGTGGTGCTGATCCAGTCGTACGCGAGCTCCTTGTTGCCGGACTTCGTGGGGACTGCCCAGAGGTGTCCGGACGACCCGACGTTGAGCTTGGCGTCCGGCAGCGCGAAGGTGCCCCAGTTGAACTTCGCCGAGGCCTTGACGTTCGAGAACGCGTTCGAGTCCTCCAGCAGCAGCGGGTTCTTCTGGCTGAGCCAGGCCTGGTCCATCTGGTCGCCGGTCACCGAGGCCAGTCGCGTGCCGAGGTACCCCTTGTCGATCCAGTCCTGGAATTGCTTGGTGCCGGTCGACCACGGGGCGGCGTCGACGTTCGGCGACCCCTTGAGGAACATGAAGTCGTCGATCTGGTCGCGCGTGGCGCCGGCGGACACGAGCGAGTACCAGGTCCAGAGCGCACCGAACCCGTTCGCGCTGCTGGCGAGCGGTGTGGTGCCCTGGTCGACGAACTTCTGCATGTCGCTCTCCAGCTCGGCACGCGTGGTCGGCGGGTTGGTGATCCCGGCCTTGGCGAACATGTCCTTGTTGTAGAACCAGACGATGAACTCGCCGATGTTCGGGATGCCGTACCAGTTGCCGCTTCCGGCGTTGCCGTCGGAGTCGTACTTCGCCAGGCTCGCGACCGAGCCCTTGATCTTCTCGTCCCAGCCGCGCTTCTCGACCTGGTCGTTGAGGTTCTCCAGCAGCCCCTGGGAAGCGAGCTGACCAGCGTCGGCGCCGCCCTTGTTGACCTCGAGGACGTCGGGGACCTTGTTCCCGGAGAGGAGGAGCTTCCCGTTCTTCTGGATGTTGCCGAAGCTCGTCGTGACGAACTTGACGTTCACGTCCGGGTGCTTCTTCTCGAAGATCGAGACGGCCTCCTTCCATCCCTTGTACTGCGCGCTGCTGCTGGCCTCGTACTGCCAGATCGTGAACGTCTTGGAACTGCTGCCGGCGTTGGAGCATCCAGTCAGGACACTGGTGGTGAGGCCGATTGCGATCAGGCCGGCGACCAGACGCCAGAGCCTGCGGGTGGTGCGTTTCATGTGAGACACCTCGTTGTGATGGGGATTTTCGGGCGCACTGAAGGAACCGTCGGTGGACGAGCGCTGCAGTGGTGGTGGGACGTCAGCCTGCCGAGGGTGATGGCGGGCGTTCTGCGATCAGGTCATGGTGGCGACGGTCCGAGGGGCGGCCACTGAACAGCGGCGCACGATCGGACAGGGGACGATGTGTTCGCTGGGGACACGCGGTGCGTGGAGGTCCTCGAGCGCGCGCTGGATGGTGACCTGCGCGGCGAGTTCTCCCATCGCCCGGTGGGGCAACTGCACGGTGGTGAGGCCGGGTACGAGTCCGTCGGCGATGTCGAGCTGGTTGTCGAACCCGACGACCGAGAGATCACCAGGGATGGCGAGACCCAACTCGTTCGCCACGTGGTAGACCGCGTTGGCCATCCGGTCACCGAAGCAGAACACCGCTGTCGGGCGGTCGTCACGGCTGAGGAGCGCACGCGCGGGCTCGAGCGTGTGCACGGTGCCTGCCTCGACGGCCTCGACGACGAGGGCAGGGTCGAAGACGATCCCTGCGGCCTCGAGCGCATCCCGATAGCCCTGGAGCCGCAGGCTGCGAGCCGGGATGTCGCGCGACACCGTGCAGAAACCGATCCGCCGGTGACCGACCGCCGTGAGTTCGGCCACCGCTGCGAACGCTCCCCCGCGCTCGTCGGGGACGATCCAGTCGACCGGCGAGGAGGGGTCCTCCGGTCGCCCGTCCAGGATCACCAGCGGGACCCGGTCGGGGACCGCGGGGGGCACGATGACCTGGTGGTACTCGCACGCGTAGATGAGGGCGTCGACGTTGCGTTGCAGCAGCATGGTGAGCGCGTTGCGCACCACCCGCTGATCACCGTCCGTGTCCACGAGCAGGATGAGGTACTGCTCGTCGATCGCGACGCGCTGGGCGCCACCGATCATCTGGCCCGCGAAGGGGATGCTCGCGACACGGTCGGAGATCAGCCCGATCGTGTGCGTCTGACGGGTCCGGAGCCCACGAGCCATGAGGTCGGGGACGTAGCCCAACATGTCCGCGACGTCGCGGACGTGCTCGACGACGGCATCGCGGACGCGCCCCTTGTGTCGTCCGCTCAGGACCAGGGAGACGGTCGACGTGGACACGCCCGCACGTGTCGCCACGTCCTTCATCGTCAGCATGATCAACCTCCTCGTCAATCGGTTGATGCGAAGCTAGACAGTCAACAGAGTTGACGCAAAGCCCAGCACCGAGATCCTCGTACCGCACGTCCGGCGACCGTGCATGTCCGATTCGACGCGCTGCTACGAACCGATGGCGGGCGTGGCCCGGAAGGCATTGGCCGTCCGGTCGAGGACGGACTCGTCCTCGGTCCCCGAGTCGAGGACCGTGTTCCCAGCGGAGCCGGGGTCGACCATGACCGTCGTCACGTTCAGTCGACCCGCGGCGTCCGTCGTGAGGAGCGCGTCGACCTGCGCGGAGAAGGCCGAGTCGTTCGACTGGATGTGCACGTCCTTCGCGACCACGTGGTTGGTGGAGACGGAGTTCCCGGTCCCGGACACCAGCCGGATGATGACGGGCTTCTGGTCCGCCGGCCGCACCCGCTGGGAGTCGACCACCTCCGAGAAGTGATTGCTGACGATGGTGTTGTCGCTTCCGTCGACCCGGAGGAGTCCGTACGAGTCGGGTCGGCCGTTGTCGATCGCGAGGAACGGCGTCCACGGCTCATGGTCACGCAGGAAGTGGTTGGACGCGACCAGGTTCTCCGAACTGCCCTCGGTCAGGATCACCATCCCCGGGTAGAACGAGTGCAGTCGGTTGTTCGTGACGCTCGACCGGGTGACGCCGGCGAGGTGGATGCTGCTCGCACCTCGCGGGAACACGTTGTTGGCGGTGATCAGGAGCCCGCCGTGGTTCTCGGCGTAGATCGAGTGGCCCCGGGGACCGGCACCGATGAGGTTGTCGGTGACCTTCGACGCCTGACCCCATCCGCGGAGCTCGATGCAGCTGCCGCATTCCGCGATGAAGTTGTCGTGGATCGACAGGGCGTCGGTGTTGTGGATGGTGAGCGCGTGCTCGAGGTACACGAACCCCATGCCGTTGACACGGAACGAGTCGTTCGGAGTGGCGACGTGGATGCCGGTCTTGCCGTTGACGTACGTGTTCTCGGGGTGGAGATCCGCTCCGTCCGCGACGAAGTGCATGCCGTCGATGCAGAAGTTCTCGAACTCGACCGAGCTGAGGCGAGGGCTGCCCTGGCGTTCGACGACGAACGCAGCGCCGTCGCGAGCGCTCTCGCCGCCGGTGAGCGGGAGGTCGACGAGGATGCGGCTGCCGCCGGGCCAGAGCTCGTGCAGGCTGGGCCACTCGTCCTCCGGGACGTTGAACCGGATGCTCGACGACGTGAAGCCGTGCCCGGACCCCTGGATCTTGAGGAAGCTGACGTCGATGACCACCTGTGTGCGGAGGTGATAGTCGCCCGGTGGGATGGAGATCACCGCACCGGGCCTCCCACCGTCGCCGTCGTCCGTTGCGGTCTGCCGACTCTTGATGTCGGCGATGATGCTGTTGATCACCGCGCCGATGTCCGTGGTCGGGTCGCCGACCGGCCACGCGGTCACGTCGTAGTGATTGCTGTTCTGCATGGGTGGGAATCCTTCCGTTCGTGGTCATGGCCGGGCCCGCGCTGTCCGCTGGGCCAGACCTGATCGACTACTGCGAGGTGGCTGCCGTGGAGCGCAGCGGAGCGGCGAAGAGTCCAGCTCCCGTGCTCAGTTCGAGGATCGGGCCGTCGATCAGGATCTGCACCGTGCTGTCGTCGGCCACCACCGTGGCGCTCCACCCGCTGACCGGAGCGGACACGACCACCTTCCCGGCCGTTCGCTCGAGCGTGAGGACCGGCGCGCCGTCCCGGGTGACCTGGAGCTCGCCGAACTCCGGGTCCCAGCTGATGATGTCGGCGCGTCCGTCACCGACGAGCTCCACGCGGTCGGACGCGGTGTGCGCGGTGACGCCGTCGTTCCGGACGACATCGGGGTGCGGGCGGGCGACGAGGACGTCGCCGTCGAGGGAGAGCAGGTGGGGAACGCTCATCGCGCCGGTCCAGACGTCGCCGTCGCGGTCGCGGATCTCCCGCAGCCAGAAGACGAGCCCGGGGCGACCCTCCGCGTCTCGGTAGAACGAGGGCGCGTAGTAGCTGTCGCCCCAGGTGAGCCGGCCCCAGTGGTCGACGGTGAACACACCGTCGTTCCAGGCCCCCAGCCCGTACGCGACGTAGTGGAGCTCGTCATCGCTCCACACGGAGGTGATCAGGACGTCGACTCCGTCGAGCGTGAAGATCTGCGGGCACTCCCAGAGCTTCCCGGTCCACACCGGGTCGGTGGCCGCTGCGTCGCGTTGCGCCGCGATCCCGTCGTACCTCCAGTCCCGCAAGTCGGGAGACGAGTACGACAGGGCGGCCGCCGTGGTGCCGAGGAGGTTCGCGCCGACGAGCATCCGCCACTGGTCTCCGTCCCGGAAGACGAACGGGTCGCGGTACACCTGCACGTCGAGGTCCGCTGGCGGGACAGCGACGACATCGCCCTTCTGCCATCGGTTCCACTCCGCGTCCATGGGAGTCGCGGTTCGGATCCGGCCGATGCTGAAGTCCGCTGCGTCGATCGACGTGTAGAAGATCGTCGTCCTGTCTCCGTCGACGGCCAGCGACCCGGACCAGATGCCGTCGTCGCCCTCCCCCGGCGCGAGGGCGACGGGCTGCTCGGTCCATGTCCGCAGGTCGGCGGAGGTGGCGTGTCCCCAGTGGCAGGAGGGAGCCCAGCTGGTCTGACCCGGGACGTGCTGGAAGAACACGTGGTAGGTGCCGTCATGCCAGGTCAGGGACAGCGGGTCGTTGATCCAGCCGGCGCGGGCGGTCAGGTGGATGGTCGGGCGATCGTCGTCGATCATGCGCAGGAGTTCCCCTCGAGACGGGCGGTGTCGTCCGCTTGACGACCTCTCCGTGCTTGTATATCTTGGGCCAAGTCGTTTTGGCAAAACGCTTTGTCAGAGCCAACCGTACCCGATCGCAGCATCGCTGCTGCAGACCAAGGAGACGAAGTGATGATGCTTCGTAGGAAGCCCGGCGTTCGAGCCGGCAAGAAGGCCCGCATCGCCGCCGGTGCCGCCGTCGCGGTGGTCTCGGCACTGGTCCTCAGTGCCTGCGGCGCCGGTGGTGGTGGCAGCGCCAAGGCCACGAGCAGCCTGACGGTGCTCGTGGAGGCCGGTGGTCACGGCGAGCTGCAGCCCATCGCCGACCTGTACAAGAAGCAGACCGGGACCAAGGTCCAGTTCGTGGAGCTGCCGTACGACGGGCTCTACAACCGCGTGAACAGCGAACTCAACTCCGGTTCGGTGTCCTTCGACGTCGCTGCACTCGACGCGATCTGGCTCCCCACCTTCAAGGACGGCCTGACGCCGCTGAACTCGATGTTCACCGGCGACGTGAAGAAGGACCTGTTCCCGGCCGAGCTGCAGGAAGGCAAGATCGGCAGCGACTACGTCGGCATGCCCGCCTGGACGAACTCGGAGATCCTCTACTACCGCAAGGACCTCCTGGACGACCCGGCGAACAAGACGGCCTTCAAGCAGAAGTACGGCTACGACCTCACTCCGCCGACCACCTGGCAGCAATACCAGGACGAAGCCGCGTTCTTCACCAAGGACGGCACGTACGGCACCGCGACCAAGGGCGCCGTGGAGACCGAGTACCTCGCCGCGCTCTCGCAGGCCGGCGAGAAGAACATGGTCATCGACGCCAAGGGCAACGTCACCCTCGGAGACACCGCGAGCTTGAAGGCGCTCGACTTCTACACCAGCATGCTGAAGTCGTCGGCACCCGGCGCAGCGCAGACCGACTGGGCGGCGTCGCAGAACCTCTTCTACCAGGGCAAGACCGCGCTCATGCTGTTCTGGGGGCACGCCTACCGCCAGATCCCGAAGGACTCGAAGGTCTACGGCAAGGTCGGCGTCGCACCGATGATCGCCGGTCCCGCTGGGGTCGCCGGTGTCCCCGGCCCCTACTACCTCAGCGTCCCCAAGGCGTCACCGAACCAGGCCGCGGCGAAGAAGTTCATCCAGTTCGCCTACAAGCACAACGACCTGAGCGCGACCACCGACCTCGGCCTGGCCGCACGGGTGTCCGCATTCCAGAAGTACGAGGGCAAGCCCGGGTACGAAGCCTTCGCCCCCATGGTGAAGACCCTGCAGGCGAAGGGCACGATCCCGCGTCCGTCGAACCCGAAGTGGCAGCAGATCGTGGACAACGCGCTCGTTCCGATGCTGCAGAAGGCGGTTCAGCCGGGCGCCGACAACCAGCAGCTCCTGGATCAGGCCAAGACCAAGATCGAGGGCATCCTCAAGTAATGGGTGGTGGCCCTTCGGGGCCACCAATCCCCCTCCCCGACCGGAAAGTCGCTCGTGCGTACAACCGACCGACGCTTCGCCGCGCTCATGATCCTGCCGGCAGCGCTGTTCCTCCTCATCTTCATCGGCTGGCCGCTGATCCAGTTCGTCAGCAACAGCTTCTTCGACATCAACCAGCTCGCGGGCACCCGTCGGTTCGTCGGCTTCGGCAACTACCTCACCGCGTTCACCGACCCCGACTTCGGCAACTCGGCGTGGCGCACGGCGGTCTACACGGCCATCGTCGTCTTCTTCGAGTTCGCGATCGGGCTGCTCGTCGCACTCCTGTTCGCGACGATCGGGGATCGCTCGCGCGTCTTCCGCACGATCTTCCTGTACCCCCTGATGATCGCCCCGATCGTGGCCGGCCTGCTCTGGAAGTTCCTGCTCAGCGACAACTTCGGGATCGTCGGTCAGCTGCTGTACGACGCACACCTGCTGCCGCAGCCCAACGCGATCCAATGGTTGAGCGATCCCAAGATCGCGCTGGTGTCGGTGTCGATCCCCGACGTGTGGCTCACGACGTCGTTCATCACCCTGGTGCTCTTCGCCGGGTTGCAGAACATCCCGGGAGACGTGCTCGAGGCGGCGAGGCTCGACGGCGCGCGATATCCGACGCTGCTGTTCCGCATCGTGATCCCGCTGCTCCGTCCGGTCATCGCGGTCGCGCTGATCGTCCGCGGCGTCGACGCCGCGCGCGCGTTCGACGTGATCGTCCTGCAGACGAACGGCGGGCCCCAGAACGCCACCGAGACGATGTCGCTGCTGGTGTACCAGACACAGATCCGGTACGGCGACCCCGGGCTCGCGAGCGCGATGGGCACCATCTACCTCATCGCGATGCTGGCCGTGGCCATCTTCGCGATCTTCAAGATCTGGCGACCCGGGAGTGAGCAGTGAACGGCCTCGAATCACAACGCACCGGCACGAGGACGATCCTCTGGATCGCCCTGATCCTCCTGGTGGTGCTGTACGCGTTCCCATTCGTCTACATGCTGCTCACCTCGCTCAAGGTGCCCGTGGAGACCATCGCCGTGCCGCCGCGGATCCTGCCACAGAACTGGACACTGCAGAACTACGCATCGGCGCTCGGCACCAGCGGCGTGCCGGCGTCCTTCGTCAACAGCATCGTCACCGCTGTGATCAGCACCGCGATGTCGCTCGTCCTCGCGGTCCCAGCTGCCTACGCGGTGACCCGCTACCGGACCCGCTTCGGACAGGTGTTCATCCTCGTCGCACTCGTGACCCGGATGGTCCCGGCGATCGTGGTCGGCGCTCCGCTGATCACGATGTTCCGCACGATCGGTATCCAGGACACCTCGTTCGGGCTCGCGATCGCGCACACCACGATCTCCCTGCCGCTGTCGATCTGGCTGCTGTCGAGCTTCTTCCAGGCCGTGCCCGAAGAACTCGAAGAAGCAGCACGAGTCGACGGCGCGTCACGCATCGGTGCGCTGGTCCGAGTCATCCTCCCGGTCACCGCCGGGGGCCTCGCCGTGACCGCGATCTTCGCGTTCCTCGCGTCCTGGAACGACTACATCTTCGCGCTCTTGCTGACCTCGGTGCGGGCGCAGACGACACCGCTGATGATCGCCGACTTCCAGACCCAGTTCGGGCTCGACTGGGGAACGATGACCGCCCTCGGCATCGTCTACTCGGTCCCCGTCATCCTCCTGACGTTCGTGCTGCAACGGCACATCGTCGCAGGACTCACGCTCGGGGCGGTGAAGGGCTGACGACGGTCTCAGGCGGGTGGTCGAACCGGTTGGATCTAAGGTGAACCAGGCAGCCGAGCGCATGACGGAGCGATCGTCCGGTCGAGCGCCGACCGCACCGCCGTCGTGCGAGTGGGGCAGCGCGGTGACGGGGAACAGAGGACCCAGTCAGATGCTGACGATGAGCGCCGGGAGGCGGCCGAGCGATCGGCCGGTGGTCAGCGGGAAGGAGCCACGGTGAATCGCAGACGTGTCGGCATCAAGGACGTCGCCGCCGAGGCCGGCGTGTCGGTGACCACCGTCTCGCACATCCTCAACGACGTCGACTTCCTCCGCGCGAGCGATGAGACCCGCGAACGGGTCAAGGACGCCGCGAAGCGGCTCGGCTACGGCCCGAATCGCATGGCGCGGGGCTTGCGCATGCAGCGGTCCGAGATGATCGGGCTCCTCAGCGAGGAGATCGCGACCACCCCGCACGCCGGACGCATCATCCTCGGTGCGCAGAACGCCGCGCGCCGACACGGCCTGACACTCGTGATCATCAACACCGAGCGCGACGACGTCGCTGCGAACGCGACTGCGCTCATCCGGCAGCAGGTCGACGGCGTCCTCTACGCCACGATGTTCCACCGCGAGATCACGCCGCCGGCCGAACTCGACGGCATCCCCACCGTCGTCATCGACTCCACGGACCGGACGGGGACCCATCCCGCCGTCGCCCCCGACGAGCGCGGCGGCGCACGGGCCGCGATGCAGGAGCTCCTGACGCACGGCCATCGCCGGATCGGTTTCATGAACAACGTCGATGACGTCCCGGCCACGCGGGAACGCCTCGCGGGATACCGGGAGAGCCTGCAGCAGGCGGGCATCGCGATCGATGAGGCGCTCGTCCACGCGGCACCGTCCGAGAGCCCCGGAGGGTACGACGCCGCGCGCGCGCTCCTCGGACTTCCGGATCGCCCGACCGCTCTGTTCTGCTACAACGACCGGATGGCGATGGGCGCCTACCGTGCCGCTGCGGAGATGGGCCTGCGCATCCCCCAGGACGTCTCGATCGTCGGGTTCGACAACCAGGAGATCATCGCGGAAGGGCTCTTCCCGGCACTGACGACGGTGGCCCTCCCGCACTACGAGATGGGCGAGTGGGCCCTCGAGCGACTCGTCCAGCTGCAGGGCGGGAGCCCAGCGGACGACCACACGGCGGACACCGAGCCGGTGTTCCTGCCCTGCCCGATCGTCCGACGTGAATCGATAGCCGCTCCCCCGAGATGACGATGCGACGGTGATCCCACCGCGCAGCGAAGGATTGTGATGAACCCCTCCTCCCCACCTGCCCTGGTCCTCGGTGAGGCCCTCATCGACGCGGTCGTCGACGCGGCCGGGAGCCGGCTGACCCCAGGCGGAAGCCCGATGAACGTGGCCGTGGGGCTCGCCCGACTCGGTGTTCCCGTCACGCTCGCCACGCAGTTCGGTGATGACGAGTACGGCCGCCTGATCGCTGCGCACCTCGAGAAGGACCACGTCACCGTCGACCGTGCAGACGGTCGGACATCCGTGGCCCGTGCCGAGCTCAACGCAGACGGTTCCGCGCGATACGACTTCGACATCGAGTGGGATCGGGATGCGCCGGTCACTGCCACCGTGCCCGCGGTCGCGCACACGGGGTCCATCGGCGCGTTCCTGCAGCCCGGAAACCGGGCAGCAGCCGATCTGTTCCGCCAGCTTCCCCCGTCGACGATCCGCAGCTTCGACCCGAACATACGGCCAGCCCTGCTCGATCGGGAGGTAGCGCTCGAGCAGTTCCACCTCCTCGTCGGTCGCGCGCACGTCGTCAAGCTCAGTGACGAGGACGCCGAGTGGATCCATCCCGGCGTCGACCCGGACGGCGTCCTCGATCGCCTCCTCGACGCCGGAGTCCGACTCGCTGCGATCACGAGGGGCGCGGCCGGGTCGGTCATCGCCAGTGCCGCCGGCCGGGTGGAGGTGCCGGCACCATCCGTGGATGTGGCCGACACCATCGGAGCGGGAGACGCGTTCATGTCGGGCCTGCTCTTCGCGCTGCTGCGGGGCGACGGTCTCCGCCGGGTACGGGACGCAACAGTGGATGCGACCACGCTGGCCCGGGTGGGCGCGGTCGCTGCCGCGTCGGCGGCGGTGGCCGTGAGCCGGCCGGGGGCGAACCCTCCGTCACCTGGTGAGCTCCTCGCCGCCACCGAGGAACCGGCATCGGATCCGCGCATCGCCTGACGTCCGTGATGACGAACACCGGCCAGGCGCTTGTGCGTCCCGGCTCGTCGGGGCAGCTCCGTGGGGACCGTCCGCCTGCCCCACTCGGAGCGTCGTCGCGCCCCGAGTTGAACCGCGTCACCTGCTCGTCGGTCTCCCAGTCGTCGTCGTCCCGTGGTCCACGGCCGACGGGGCGAGGAGCTCGCACCCGCAGCTCCGGCCGACGACGAGGTTCCCACGGAGCCGACTGCGCGCTGCCGGAGCCGTCGGGTCCGCGATGCCTGCGATGAGCTGCCGGGCGGCGAGTTCCGCGATCAGCTCGACGTCCTGCCGCACCGTCGACAGCGGCGGCACGGTGTACGGGGCGATCCGCGTGCCTCCCACTGCGACGACGGCGACGTCCTCGGGGACGCGGAGCCCGAGTTCGGCGCAGGCGGAGATGACGCCGACCGCCTGGGCGTCGTTCGTGGCGAAGACGGCGGTGGGGCCGCGGCCGTGGACGACCCAGGGACGACCGTGACTGCTCAGGAGCTGCATGGCGGCCGAGTACCCACCCTCCTCCGAGATCTCCCCGTAGGCGAGCAGTTCCGGTCCGGAGGGCAGTCCCTCGCTCCCGGTCGCGGTGCGCCACCCGGCGATGCGCTCCGCCTCGCTGGTGAGCCGCGGCGTCCCGGCGATGCAGGCGACCAGCATGTGCCCGTGCTGCAGGACCAGGTGCCCGACGGCGGTCGCGGCGTCCAACGCGTCCTGGGCGCTCACGGTCGACCAGCCCGGATGGGTCCCCGCTCCGTCGAGACTCACCACGGGGCGATCGGCCTGCCACGTCGGGGTGCTGGCGAGCGAGACACCGGGGGCGAACACGAGGCCGTCGACGTTGCGGTCGATGAACGACTGCAGGTACCGCTCCTCACGTGCCCGGTCGAAGTACGTGTTGCCGGTGAGCACGAGGTAGCCCCGAGCGCTGAACTGCCGCTCCACCGACTCCCCGAGTTCCGCCATGAACGGATCGCGGGGGTTCGGCGTGAGGTACCCGATCGACCGGGTGCTGCCGTTGCGGAGCGACGACGCGATGGCGTTCGGTCGGTACCCGAGGTCGGCGATCGCCGCCTCGACCCGCTCGCGGGTGGTGGCGGAGACGGGGCGCGGCCCGTTGTTGATGACGTAGCTCACGACGGCGGGCGAGACCCCCGCAGCCCGAGCGACGTCCGACCGTGTCACTGGCATGGGTCGATCTTCCCGCGTCAGCTGATCGGTCCGGTGACGGCCCTCTCCGTCGTGAGGTCGGCGAGCGTCGGGTACGAGGACTGCGCCCCCGGCGTGCGGACCGCGAACGTCCCGGCGGCCACACCGATCGCGGTCGCCTCGCCGAGCCCGCCGCCGCGCGCGAGCGTCGCCGCGAGTGCACCGACGAACGCGTCGCCGGCGCCGGTCGTGTCGACGACCCGGTCCGGTGGCGTGGCAGGGAGGTGCCCCTCGCCTCCCGAGTCGGCCCAGCAGGCGCCCTGCGCGCCGAGGGTGATGAC
Source organism: Curtobacterium sp. MCBD17_028 (assembly GCF_003234875.1). Lineage (NCBI taxonomy): Bacteria > Bacillati > Actinomycetota > Actinomycetes > Micrococcales > Microbacteriaceae > Curtobacterium > Curtobacterium sp. MCBD17_028. The sequence goes on from NZ_QKTQ01000004.1 coordinate 53,381, forward strand.
CACCGAACGGGCGGTACCGAGCAGGGTGCGGACCGCCGCAGCGGCCTGCTCCGGATCCGCGATGGGCCGCCCGACGAGCGCGGTCGCCTCGGACTCGTTGAGCACCAGTGGGTCGCAGACCGCGAGCAGGTCGTCCGGGAGGCGCTGGTACGGAGCGAGGTTCAGCACGCACCGCGCTCCCGCCTCCACCCCCGCCCGGAGCGCCGTCGCGATGATCTGCGGTCGGAGCTCCGCCTGCACGACGACGATCGCCCGCTCGGCCTCCGCCGCGAGGCGTCGCACCGTCCGGTCGACGCGGCTCGCGGTGAGCGCGAAGTTCGTGCCGGGCACCACCGTGATCGCGTTCTCGCCGGAGTCGTACACCGACACGAGCGCGAGTCCCGTCCGACCGCGGTCGATGATCTCGACCTCCGAGGTGTCGACGCCCTCGCTCCGCAGGCCGCGGAGGAGGTCGGTGCCGTCCGGGTCGTCGCCGACGCTGGCGACGAAGCTCACGTCGCCGTTGAGCCGTGCTGCGGCGACGGCCTGGTTCGCTCCCTTGCCACCGGGCTGTCGCAGGAGGTCCTGGGCGAGGACCGTCTCCCCCGGCGCAGGCGGAGCGGTCACCCGCACGATGTAGTCCTGGTTGGCCGAGCCGACGACGATGATGTGCGCGGATCCCGGCGCTTCCGTGCTCACTTCTCACCACTTCCGATCGACAGCCGGCCGAAGAACCGCTGCAGGATGAAGAGACTGATCGCCGGCACGAGCGACAGCAGGACGGCACCCGCGAAGTTCTCGCCGTAGTTCGCGCTGTGCTCCCCGAACGTCGACGCGAGCGCCACCGGCGCGAGCTGCTTCGAGTCGTCGGTGACGACCAGCAGCGGCCACAGGTACGAGGTCCACTGCGCGAGGAAGATGAGCAGGGCGGAGTTCGTCAGCGCCGGACCGGACATGCGGAGGTACAACGAGAAGAGGATCTTCGGCTCGCTCGCGCCGTCGAGCATGGCGGCTTCTCGATAGGAAACCGGGATGCCGAGGAACGCCTGCCGGAGGTTGAAGATGGCCAGGCCGTTCCCGATCCCGGGCAGGACCAGACCGATGAGGCTGTTGCCGAGCCCCCAGTCCGTGAACTGCTGCGCCAGCGGGATGGCGATCGCCTCGAAGGGGACCATGAAGCTGATCACGATGACGGCGAAGACGACGTTCCGTCCGCGGAACCGGTACACGGCGAGCGGGTACGCCGCGGCCGCGGACACGAGGATCCCGACGACGACGGACGCGATGCACACGATCGCCGAGTTGAGGAGCGCCGTACCGAAGCCGTCGTGGACGAGCAGCCCGACGTAGTTCTGCAGCGTGACCCGCGACGGGACGAACAACCGCCAGGTCAGCGGCGACATCGTCGTCAGCACGTCCATGTTCGGCCGGAAGGACCCGATGAGGATCCACAGCGCCGGGAGCATGAACAGGGCGCTGACGACGATCGCGACGACCGTCAGCACGAAGCGGGTCGTCGACCACCGCCGGCGGCGGGGCGCTCCGGGTGACGCGACGTCGTCGCTCACGGTCGTCGCGACCGCGGCCGGGAGGCCCACCATGCCGCCGTCGGCCGTCATGCGTCCTCTCCGTCCTCGCGGAGCAGCCGGAACTGCAGGACGACGAACACCAGCATGATCACGGTCAGCACGATCACCTCGGCCGAGCCGAGGTTCTGGCTGCCGTACCCGTAGGTGGTGCGGTAGGCGTCGAACATGAGCAGTGTGGTGCTGTCCTGTGGTCCACCGTTCGTCAGCAGCTGCACGGGGACGAACAGCACGAAGTTCGCGACCGTGTCGGCGACGAGCACGAACAGCAGCTGACGACGGAGCATCGGCATGGTGATGCGCAGGAACGTCCGGACGGGGCCGGCGCGGTCGAGCTTCGCCGCTTCGTAGAGCTCGTCCGGGATCGCCTGGATGCCGGAGACCAGGAACATCATCCAGTAGCCGATGCCGATCCAGGACGCGACGATGATGATGCAGGCCAGTGCCTGTCGTGGCGAGGTGAGGAACGGCTGCGCGCCACCACCGATCGCGGTGATCGCGGCGTTGATCGGTCCCTGCGGGTTGAACGCCGCGCCCCATGCGATGCACGATCCGACGATCGGGATCGTCACCGGCACGATGAGGAGCGTCCGCCAGAGTCCGACGAGCGGGATCCGCTGGGTCAGGAGCACGGCGACGAGGAGCGCGACCGCGATCTGCAGCGGGTTGATGACGACGTTGAACAGGAGCGTGCGGCCGACCGTCGCCAGGAAGGCCGGATCGCCGAACAGTGACTGGTAGTTGCCGAGTCCGGTGAAGGTCGGGGGGATGAGTCCGCCCGGGAACGCCTTGAGCAGGCTGGACCCGACGGCGTCGATCGTCGGGGCGACCCGGAGGACTGCGAGGGCGATGACCGCGGGGGCGAGGAACACGATGCCCCAGACGAGTTCGCGTCGTGCGCCCGCGCGGCCGGTGCGGCGGCGGACCGGGACGGGCGTGCCGAACCGGTTGCGGACCTCCCGGGGTGCGGTCCGGGGACCGGGGCGGCGCGTGCGGGCCGCCCCGGTCGTGGTGTCGGTGGTCGAGATCACGGCCGGCCTACTTGTACTTCGCCCAGGCGGTCGTCAGCTTCGCCTTCGCGGCGTCGAGTGCCTGCTTCGGGTCGGCTCCGTTCCGGATGTCCGAGTACGCCTGGTTGATGATCGACTCGAACTCGATGTAGCCGATCGTCTTGACGCGCGACACCGCGGTCTGCGAGGTCTCGTGGTTGATGATCTTCGCCGCGTCCGTTCCCTCTGTCGACTGGAACACGGGCTTGTCGAAGTAGAGCTGCTTGCCCTTGACGTTCGCGGCGAGCTCCGGGTTGCTCCGGTAGCGGATGTAGCCCGAGCCGTTGTCGATCGCGAGCCACTTCATGAACACCGCGGTGGCGTCCTTCTGCTTGCTGAAGGGGTTCATCGCGACGGACCACGAACCGGTCGGCGTCGCGACCTGCTTGCTGTCCGCGAAGGCGGGCATCGGTGCCACGCCCCAGTGCACCTTCGACGTCTGCAGTTCGGGCAGGAGCCACGGCCCCTCGACCGAGTAGGCCACCTGACCGGCGAGGAACGCGGGGTCGGTCTGGTCGGCGGTCATGCCCTTGGGCGCCGCGCCGGAGGCGAAGATCGAGCGGTACCACGTCATCGCCTTCACCCACGCGCTGTTGGTGAAGTCCGGCGTCAGGTTGTCCTTGCCGTCCGCCCCGACCGAACCTCCGAGCTGGACCGAGAGCGGCTCGAGCTGGTAGTAGCGGTCGAACTGGCCGAACGTCATGCCGTACTGCGCGCCGGCCTGCTTGGCCTTCAGCGCGTCGGACGCGAGGTCCTGCCAGGTCATCCGGCTGCTCGTCGACGCGGAGGGTGTGGGGAGCCCGGCCTTGGCCAACAGGTCCTTGTTGTAGTACAGGAGCTGCGTGGAGTTCGCGATCGGGAGGGCGTACAGCTTGCCCTTCTGGACGCCCGTCTCGTACGACACTTTGTCGAACGACGACGAGTACCCGCCGAACTGGGACGTCAGGTCCTCGGCCTCACCGCGGCTGGCGAGCGCGGCGATGCGCGGCTGGTCCGCCCAGTAGAGGTCCGGGTCGCCGCCCTTGTTCGACACGTGCGAGTCGACGGTCGAATTGAGCGAGTCGAACGGCACGGTCTGCCACTTGATCGTGATGTTCGGGTGTGCCTTCTCGAAGGCGTCGACGACCGGCTGCATGTTGTCCGGGGACTTGAGGCTGAGGATGCTGAGCACCTTGACGGTGGTCTTCGGGTCCTTCGACGGGATGGACCAGCTTCCCGAGGAGGATGCGGCACCCCCGCCGCTCGAGCATCCGGTCAGGGCGAGTGCGCCGGCGATGACGCCGGCGGCGGTGACGAGCAGCCGACGACGGCCGGGGTGGACGTGTGATCGCATTGGTCCCTCCATTGGGTGTGCGGATCGTGGGTACGGTGAACGGCCCGGCGCCCGGGGCGGGCGACGGTTGTGCGGGCGGCGGTCGGAGCGGGTGCCGGGCGGGCGCTCCGACGGCTCAGAGGTCGGCGATGCGCCCCAGGAAGTGGTCGGTGAACGCGGCGACGTCGACCTCGGTCGCGATCCTGCAGTTCGGCGCGGGTGCGTCCGGCCCGTGCCCGAGGTCGGTGACGAGCACGCCGCGCGCGAGTCCGTCGCCGGTGACGACGTCGACCGCGGCGTCGACCCAGGTGAGGAACTCGGGGTGCGTCAGCGCCGCGACGGCGAGCGGGTCGTGCATCGCGCACGAATCGCGGTTGCGCGGGTCGCCCGGGTCGCGCTCGGCGATGTGGTCGATCCACGCGTTCGTCGATTCGCCCGCGAGGACTGCGAAGTCGCGGCCCGAGTCGGTGAGACGACGAGCGTCGTCGCGGGTGAGTCGGACCTGCAAGGTGACGTCGAGACCGACCCACCGCTGCGGTGCACCGGAGCGCAGCACGGTCGCGGCGGCCTCCGGGTCCACCCAGACGTTGAACTCGCCCGGCATGCTCCGGTGGGCCATGGTCCCGAGGAACACGCCGCCCATCATCACGATCTCCTTGACCGACGACGCCAGTCGTGGCTCCATCGTGAGGGCGAGCGCGATGTTCGTCAGCGGCCCGATCGCGCAGATCGTGATCTCGCCCGGGTTCGCCATCACGTGTTCGATGATCCGGTGCGCCGCGTGGCCTGGGTCGGGCTCCAGGCCGACCCCGTACGTGCTGACGACCTCGGGGGACGGCTCACGCCGGCGCTCCGGGTGCACGAGCGGTGTCGGGGCGCCCTTGACGACCGGGACGTCGATGCCCAGCCGACGGCGGAGTTCGAGCGTCAGGAGCGTGGCACTCTCGACGTCGGTGTTCCCGTTGACGGTGGTGACCAGTTCGAGGTCGATCTCGGGTTCGGCCACCGCGAGGGCGAGCGCGAACCCGTCATCGATGTCGCTGCCCGGGGCACCCATGGCGAGGTCGGTGTCGAGGATGAGACGAGTCATCGCGAACTCCCTTGTTCAACTCGTGTTGCGTCGCTTCCTGACTGCGAGTTAACACGAGTTGCGCGGCGCGGACAAGGGGTGATCCGGAAATGGTCGGGCGAGAGACCTCGATGGGCGTCAGCGTCCGCGCTCTGGTCGATCACCGCAGTGGCGCAGGCTCGGCCGTCCCGTCTCCTCCGGGGACCGCTTCCACACCAGCTCCGACCGAGCCCCCTCGGCACGAACTCCGAGGAGGAGCCACCCTGCCTCAGCCCGCTGGAAAGCGGACCCGTTGATCGCTCGGGTCGCCCATCAGGCCACGCCGGTCGGATCGCCCGACCGCGATCCGTCAGTGCAGACCTGATCCCCACCGGGAGCGGGCTGAGGCTCCGCGCTTCCCGGGCATCGGTGACCTCGGGTCCGGACTCGGCCACCACATGAACGGCGTCGCGACGCGCGAGAGCTGTGGTACGCGCGACAGGAGGCGGACGACCGCGATCCCCACGAGTGCCCCGACGGTGTTGCCGATCACGTCGTCGATGTCGGCGACGCGCCCCGTGCTCACGGTCATGTCGCCGACGAGCTGGACCACTTCGATCGTGACGCTCAGCAGGAACGCGATGGTCCCGAGTCGGATGACGGATCCCCGGACGAGGAACGGTAGGAGCACCCCGATCGGAACGAACAGGACGATGTTGAGGACCATGCCCGACGGGTCGCGCGGCACGGTCGCCACCGGGATGAGTTGCACGAACACCGGCCATGGCGGGAGCGTGGCTCGTTCCGCGCCGAGGACGATCGGGGCGGGGAACAGCACCGACCGGAGCAGCACGATCCCGAACAGGCAGGCGGCGCCAGCGGTGATCGTGCGCGAGAGGGTCAGGCGGTCGCGCTGCCGCAGCCGCCACAACAGCAGCACCCAGACGACGATCGCGGCAGGGATGAGGACGGGCAGCGCGGGAACCACGGACGGCAGGTTATCGGCGACGCTCGCGCTGTGCCTGCGCGGGCGGAGGTCATGACAGCTGCCGTCAGTGGTTCCTGCGGCGCTGCGCAGACAGGGCGCGAACCCCTCGGAGCCAGCCTTCGAGCTCGGCTCGTGCTGCTTCCACGCTGTGGTGACTTCCCTCGACGGTCCCGTCGATCGAACGCGCCACGAAGCCCTGCTCGTGGGTCACCGAGCCGACGAGGTGTCCTCCGAGGAACGCGTCGAGACCATCATCGGCTTCCACCCACGCCAGATCGTGGAACGCGTCGGTCCCGGCCGGCAGATCGCTCATGGCTCGTCCTCGCGATCCTCGGGGGGCGAGCGGTTCGTGCTGAGGCTGCCGCGGTGCTGCTCGGCTCGAGAAGATCCACGCGCGGATCGCGGGGTCTCGGTCGATCGCCTACCGGTGGACGTCGGCCGTGGAGCGCGATTGGGGCCGCTGCACGATGACGACCGGGCAACCGGGCTCACCCTGGTAGACGAGCGTGCCGCCCCCGTCGAGGTCGACGTGCTTCACACCAGGGTCGTTGACCAACGAGTCGAGCTGCCGGCCATCGGCCACGACGTCGAGGCGGTACTCGCGGCCGCCCACGACCGCGTACACGTCGTTCACGCTCGACCCCGGGGCGTGAAGGAGATCCGTTCCGCGGCGCGGGTCACTTCCTTCGCCCGCGCATCACGGTCCTCGGCCTCGCCCTGTGCCACATCGATCCGTCGCTGCTTCTCCACGGCCACGTTCCGGCTGATCTCATCGACCACCGTTGCGATCTCCTCCGCGAGACCCTGCTCGAGCTCGTCCAACGAGGTGTGACCGATCAGGAGGCGACGATCGGCGATCTCGAGCGTGACCTCGGGGTACCCCGCCGTCGCCATGGCGTTCCGGACACTGCTCGTGACGATCGCCTGGGCCTCCATGGGTTCGGGACGGCGGTTGAACACCGCCGGGACGGTGTACCGCGCCGACGAGGCGGGGAGCGGGTTGGGAAGGCCAGAGGCCACGACGCCGGCGAGAGCCAGGGATTGGGAATGGGTGTCGGTCATGATGTCGCCGCTTCCGTCGACGGCTCCCGCACGCTCGCGCTCGAGAGGATCCCGAGCGGATCTGTGGTGGCCGCTCCTCGAGCCTCCTCTCGCCGCCTGGAAGCGCGCCTGCGACCCATGGGCAGCGCGCGGATCAGTCGGAGAAACCGGCGGACGAGGTGTGCTGGGGTCGCTGGGGGCAGGAGGAGGGACCCACCGAGGGCGCGGCTACCGAGCTGGCTGGACCTTCGACCCCGGCACGGCGACGACGACAGTGGTGCCCCTGGGGTGTCCCGAACTTACGCACCCACCCCTGTACGCAGAACCGTCATCAGTGCCACGCTCGCATTCCGAAGCGTCGACTGAGTGGTTCAGAGCTGCTCGCGGTCGGTGAACGCCGCCGCATCCGCAGCGAACCGCTCCTGCTCGGACGGTTCTGCTCCTTCAGCCAACGCCGCTTCCTCGCCGCGCCGCACTCGGGCAGCTTGTTCGATGCTGCGAGGCTCCTGCCCCGACAGGCGGACCATCAGCGCCCCAACGACCGTGAGCATCAACCACACGTCGGCTCGGTCAGGCTCCGTCTCGTTCGTATGCGCTTCACCCCGTTGGGAGCGGTCAGCGTTCACCCAAGACAGGAGGGGTTTCAGGAGGTTCATGTCGTACCCCTCAAGCAGCCCTTGCCGTTGCAGGTAAGCCACCTGCTTCTCAGCGCTCTGAGTGTCCTTCGTCGCCCCGAGTGTGCGGAGGAAATCTTGCAGCGCACTGCTCGCAATTGTGAGCGCACGGGAGGTACGCCCGTGCGAGAGTTCAGTGATTGCGTCCGAGTACCCCTTCGAAGCACTCTGCCACCGAGGGTCGCTGTCAAGGAGCAGTGTGACCGGCTTGATAACTTCCGAGTGCAGGACAGAGTTACCCCGCTGCACGAAGTCCCGGCCATCGAACTGCCACTCGACACGCTCCTCAAGCAGCATCCGGTTCACCGTCGTTTTGAACGCCCGGTTGTCGTACCAATCAGAAGGAGGGTCGAACGGTAACGCATTCCATCCACTCGTCTCCTCCGCAACAGCGAAAGCGAGTTCATCGAAGGCATAACCTAGAGCGCCAACCACATCGAGCCTCATCATCTCCGACCCGGCTTCGCCGTGCATGACACTGAACACGTCACGCTGCTCACCGTCCTCGTTCGGTGACCCAACCTCCATCAAGTCAGTCACTGCCCGCCACAGCGCCGACTCGTTGCTTGTCAAACGGGTGGCGAGTGCGTAGATGCGGCGAGCAAGAGGGACACTGACCGTGTTCCTCCACTGAACCCCTCGGACTCGTTCCTCCTCCTCAAGCGCCTTGGCTCGGAGAATCTGCGACGGGAGAGGCTTGAAACGGTCGGCCATGAGCAGAGCCTAGGCGACACTCAGAGCCTCACTCCTGCTGCCCATCCCCCAACCGCCCGGTGCTGAGCCTGACGATGACGGCACCAACCACATGAGCCATGAGGAACACGTCCTCCTTCTCCGGCTTCCCACTAAGCGTGTGAGCTTCACCGGACTGCGAACGGTCAGCAGTCACCCAATCCGTGAACGGCTTCAAGAGTTTCCTGTCCCACTGTGTGAGCCGCCCCGCCTTCACAAGCTCATCCACTTGAGCAGATGCACTCGCAGTGTTGGTTGTGGCTCCGCTTGACCGTAGGCCCGGTTCGCATGCTCGAACGCCGGGTCGCTCTCCAACAGCTCAACGGTCGGTTCTACCACTTCAGAATGGAGCGCCCTGTTCCCACGAGGTCAGAGCTGATGGTCGAACCACTCCCACTCGACCCGGTTTTCCAACAGTAAGCCGTGCGTCGCATCGATTAACAGTGACGGCCGCAGCATCGTCGATTGGATGTAGAACGTGCCGTCCCCGCCTGAAGTGCCGTACTCCTCAGCAGTGTCGAACACAAAACCGAGAGCAGCGACAGCATCAACACGGTCCATGTCCGTCCCGGCACCGTTGAGGATGCGCAGGCTCGCCGGATCGGGCATGTCGTTGAACGCGATCGGACGGGAGATCAGGCGGGATCCGAAGACGGTGAAGGCGGCGATCGAACGACACCGGGCCTAAGGCTCGATTAGGAGCCACTTGCCGGTTTCTTGGTCGATCCGATACTGGGTACCGGAACGCTGGGACTGGTTATGAATGACTAGCTGACGATCGGTGATCGCCCAAACGAGCCATATGGATTTGGGATGCTTTCCATGACCCCTCAGCGCGACCCTCCTCGCCAGCCGCAAGTCACGCCCGTGATGCAGCAGCATCGCCAGACGGTAGGCGGCCCCCCGTCGAGCTCAAAGTTGCGGCCCTTTGCTAGCGTGCTCGCGATAGCGAAGCCGACCGCGCCGTCACGGTCGAGGCAGACGGACCCGTCGAAGCGCTGGCGCTGATCGAGCTGCAAAAGTCTCCTGACGAGACGCCGCGCCTCGGTGAGGTTCGCTTAGTCATGTATCAATTCTACGTCGCGCCGCAAGATTATCGCCATTCTCCGCGTCCTCCCCGTTTGCCTCTTTCTCACGACGGATCTCCTTCGCCAGCTCGCGGAGCGCGTAGGACAGCTTCTTGGGGTGAGGCTCGTGGCGGACGACCGCGCTGACGGAGATCCGGTGACGCTTCATGCCCTTGCCCTCTATGACCGTCCAGTCCAGGGTGGCGGCGAGGTCACGCTCGAAGAAAAAACGTATGGCCGGCCAGTTGCCCTCACCAACCGAGGCGACGTAGGAGTCGTAGAGCTTAGACATGTGGGCGACGCTCTTGCCGGTGCGCTTCGGCAGGGAGGGCCGTTCGGCGCTGACCTTCCCGATCCGTGCGAAAAGGTCCGGTCCGGTCAAGTACGGGGCGTAGAACGCATGGATGTCCCACTGGCATCAAACGGCAGGAGGCTGAAGAAGTGCGGGGCGTCGAGCCAGAGAGCGGCAAGCAGGTCGCGGCGTTGCACGTGGGTTGTCCGCGCGATTCTTGGCACGGCGTGGTCCTCCGTTCTGTGGCCAGGATAATGCCGGACGTCCGGCTTTGCAAGCATAAGCGTTCTTGCCGACTCAAGATGGCCCGCTAATGAAATGACGCGAGGGTTTCGACGGCAGTTCGCAATGTCGCAGGAAGATCATTCAAGTCCGCGTCGAGCACGGCATTGCGATAGGCAAACAGATCCTTCTTGGTTCGCGATTGCACAGACCCTCCAGCTCCCGTGAGCGACGTTACGAATGACGGCCAGCCGCTGAGCTCCTCCTCGAGGTCGTCATGCCAAATAGTGTAATCCTCAGCGACAAGGCTGGGTGCGCCGAAAACAAAAGGTGCGGTGCCGGCTACGGCCATCGACGCGGGCAGCCACGCGATAATGTCGTCGGTCGACTTCTTGTGACTGGCATGTGCGTTTGCCTCGGCGATTGAGTCAGCAGGGTACTTTCGCTTAGCCCCAAGGAAATCCCCGTCAGCAAATACAAAGACGGGAATACCTAGGTCCTTGAGGATTTCGAAGGGGATGCGGATACTTTCCTTGCTGGACATCTCAAGAACAGAGATACCGAGCGCATCAAGATCGTGACCGAGCCTGCTGGCAATAGCCTCGATAACGGCACGGTCTGTGTCACCTTCAACTAGAGCAACGGCATCCGCGAAGAATCCCTCCGCGAACTGGGTCGGAACCCGCTTGTCGACAATTTTGTCGATCTTCGCCACGTCGATGCCAGTTCGGCCGTTCAACTTGGAGGAATTCGTGTGAGCGACATTGCTTTCACCGGCAGCAAGGGTGAACCGTCGCAAGGACGAAAACTGTTCGGGTCGCACGAAGTAAGGACTATGGGTCGCGACGATGACTTGTGCGCGTGGTTGCGCACTGAGCTCTGTCAAAGTTCGAGCAAAAGAGCGTGCGCGAATCGGGTGCTGATAGATCTCAGGCTCCTCGATGCAGACGATGAGGCTCGGAAGCTCGTCGAGCTCTAGTTGCAGGCGCGCCGCGGCCGCGTCGGCATCCTCCCCCTCTTCAGCAGCGTGACCGGCGCGGGTGGACTCCGCGTCGGGCACCAATGCCTGCAGCATGGAAATCATGACGGCGCGTTGAACACCGTGCCCCTGCCTGCTGAGGTCGTTCTTGACCCCGTCGATCTCCACGTCAGTGGTCACGGATGCATCTGTCTTGGGCGCCCATTCGGGGATGGTGGGAGTCAAGGAAACGGAAGCGTTTGGAATCAGTGTCGCCAGCTTCGCGTTCACGCGAACCGCCTGCGTGCGGGTCGACTCTTCGACGTTTTCCTTCACCTTCCGACGGAGCTCCGAAAGGATGGTCTCGTTGTCAGTCAGCCACTCGGCCTGCGCCCGCGCTCCCGCTTCCGTCATGAAGGCACCGATCAACTCGTTCAACGCGGAACCCTTGCCTGCTTCACCAACCTGGCTCGACATGTCCGTAGACGCGGGGACCAGGATCAGACGCACGCAATCGCGGATGACGTTGGAACCGTTGATTCCAAACATGTGAGTGGCATCGTCGTCCGATACGGACTCTAGCAGAGCTGAATTTTTCGGGTCGTCTTCCCACGTGGCAAGGGCGGCATGAACTTCGTCGCGAGACGGAGATTTTCCGAGGTCCGGCAGGTCAGTATGCGCACCGCGAAGGGTGACATAGGCGGGCCGGAAGTCGCCTACCTTGGTGAATGCGCGCACTTCTGCGAAGTTCGGCCCTTGCATCGCGTTTCCGACGACCTTGTCCTTTTCGTCCTTTTTCCAGGTCCGCCTGAAAGTAGCCGTGGTTGCCCGCCCATACTGCTTCAAGCGGCGGCGGTCCGCAGCCGTGAGCCCCGAAAACGTCACGGCGACCTCGATCACGCAATCATCGTCGACCGTAACGCCTTCCTCGTATCCGCAGACGTCCGACACGGTAAGCGCACGCCCGTGGAAGAACCAGTCGAGTGCGTACAAAATTGACGACTTGCCTGATCCGTTAGCGCCTACGAGTGCAGCGTAATCGTCGACATCGACAGTCACGTCTCTAAGGCTTCGATAGTTCTTAATTTCGATACGGCTGATCTTCATGATTCCCCCAGCTTTCTGACCGGATTATGAACGGCGGCATCAGCCACTGACTATAGTGGAAATCACAACCTCATCGGTACTCCCCGCAGAGGGGCTCAAAACGAGAAAACGACGTACCTACGCACGCGCCCTGACGGGACAAGAACCTTTTGACAGGGGTGGCCGGAACGTCCGTTGGTTTCCGCGCAGTGAAAAAGTCCGATACGGCATAGCCGATCGGACTGCTCGGACCCCTGTCATAGAGGATACGTATTCATAGTATTGGTGCCCCTGGAGGGACTCGAACCCCCAACCCTTTCCTTAGGACGGAACTGCTCTTCCATTGAGCTACAGAGGCAGGCGTCAGCCACTCTACCGGCCCCACCACGGACGGACGGGAGGCGCGACACCAGCCGTGCCGCGCCTCCCGTCCTATCGATGTGGGGGGGGTGGGGCGGCTCCTACGCGGACGCCACCGGCTGCTCGGCCCCGGCCTCGGCCCGCGCAGCTGCGGTCGCGGGCGCAGCGCCGAGCGCCGGCTCCGCGTCCTCAGCGGCCCCGGCGGTAGACGCCACCCCGCCCCGCGCCGCCCGCCGGTGCCCCGGCAGGAACAGCACGGCGACCAGGAGCACGACGGCGATCGCGGCGATCGCGACGAACACCAGGTGCATCGCGGTCATGAGCCCGGCGCCCTCGGGGACGCCGGCGGCGTTGAGCTGCACGTGCGCGTTGACGACCGCGCCGAACACCGCGACGCCGATGGCCGAACCCATCGAGCGGGCGAACATGTTCGTGCCGGTCACGGCACCGCGCTCGCTCCAGGTGGCAGATGACTGGGCGGCGATCAGGGTCGGCACGGCGGTCAGGCCCATGCCCGCGCCGATGACGAAGCAGAACAGGGCGACGAGCCAGATCGACGAGTGCACGGCGAGCGTGATGGTGAGCACCGCACCGATGAGCACGAGCGTCGACCCGATGACCGAGGTGACGCGGAACCCGAACCGCAGGTAGAAGCGCCCGGCCTGCGACGCCGAGATCGGCCATCCGAGGGTGAGCGCCGCGAGCGCGAACCCGGCGATCAGGGCCGAGGCCCCGAGGACGTCCTGCGCGTAGATCGGCACGTAGGTGGACAGGCCCATCACGATGACGCCGATGATGAGTGACGCGATCGTGGACGCGGCGACCACGCGCCGCTTCAGCAGGCCGAGCGAGAAGATCGGCTGCGCGACGCGGAGCTCGACGACGACGAACGCGACCAGGAGGACCGCGGCGGCGATGAAGATCGCGAACGACGCGGGGGCGTCCCAGGCCCACGACGTCCCGCCCTCGAGCAGACCGAGCAGGAGCGCGGTCGTCCCGCCGCCGAGCAGGGCCGCGCCGAGGGAGTCGATGCGCTGCCGGTCCTGCGACGCGTCACGCTGCTCGTGGTAGGCGCGGATGAGCATGACGCCGGCGACGATGGCGAGCGGGATGTTGATCCAGAAGATCCACCGCCACGCGCCGATCTGGCTGAACAGGCCACCGAGGGTCGGCCCGACGACCGAGGCGATGCCCCAGACCGAAGCGAGGTAGCCCTGCGTCTTCGCGCGCTCCTCGAGCGTGTAGATGTCGCTCGTGATCGTCATCGAGATCGGCAGCACGGCGCCCGCGCCGAGGCCCTGCACGACCCGCGCCAGGATGAGGACGGGCATCGACCACGCGGCGCCACACAGCACCGAGCCGAGCAGGAACAGGCCGATCCCGACGAGCAGCAGACGCTTGCGGCCGAGCACGTCGGCGAGGCGCCCGTAGATCGGCACCGAGACCGCCTGCGCGAGCAGGTACACCGAGAACAGCCAGGGCAGCTGCTGGAAGTGCCCGAGGTCCTTGGCGATGGACGACGACGCCGTCGCGATGATCGTGGAGTCGAGGGCGACCAGTGCGGTCGCGAGCATCAGGGCCAGGAGGATCGGGCCGCGCTCGGAGCGCAGGCCCACGCCGGAGCGGGCAGGAGGTGCAGAGGGTGCAGACACCCCCGGGGCAACTCCGAGCGCTGGCTCAGCATTCCGTCGACACGCGTGACGCCGTCGAACACCCGTCGTCCTGCTGAACACCGCGATCCCGGGGCTCGACGGGACGATCGGTGTGCAACGTCGGCACGGCGATGTCGGAACGGATTGCAACGATGCAAAAACTGCCCTATGGTTGCGGCGTCGCCCCGGCTGGCACGCCCGGCGGCTCTCTGATCAACGACGATAGGAAGACCCCATGATCCTTCGAGGACAGGCAGCGCGGCGCCCGACCGCGCGTACCCGAGGTCGCGGCGCGGCGGCGATCGCGCTGGCCGCCGTCGCCGCGATCGGCCTCGCGGCCTGCTCGAGCAGCGGTAGCTCGACGGCGAGCGGAGCCGGGCACTCGTCCCCGAGCCCGTCGTCCACGACGACGGCCTCCTGCTCCTCGTCCGCCACCAAGCTGACGTTCTGGGGATGGCCGGCCGGCTACGACCTCGCCGTCGAGGAGTTCAACAAGACCCACCCCGACGTCTGCGTCGCGCTCGAGAACGCCGGTGCGTCGACGCAGGAGTACACGAAGCTCACTGACGCGATCAAGGCGGGCAACGGCGCTCCGGACGTGGCGACGATCGAGTACTTCGAGCTGCCGTCGTTCGAGGCGACCAACAGCCTCGTCGACCTGGCGGACCAGGGCATCGCCTCCGCGAAGAAGAACGAGGCGCCCGCCGCATGGTCGCAGGTGTCACAGGGGTCGCACGTCTACGCGATGCCCGTGGATCTCGGCCCGATGGCGCTGTTCTACAACCAGAAGCAGTTCGCCTCGGCGGGCCTGAGCGTCCCCACGACGTGGGAGCAGTTCGCGTCCGAGGCGGCGACGCTGCACCGCAAGGACCCGAAGGCCGCGATCACGAACTTCGACCCGGAGAGCGCGCAGGACGTCCTCGCCTTGATGCAGCAGTACGGCGCGTTCCCCTTCACCTACACGGGCGGATCGAAGCTCGGCATCCACTTCACCGGGACGAAGGAGATGCAGTTCGCCAAGTACTGGCAGGACCTCATCTCCGCGAAGGAGGCCACCACGACCGCGGACTTCTCCCCCGCTCAGTGGTCCGCCTTCGACAACGGTGCGGCCGCATCGCGCCTCAGCCCGGCGTGGGGACCGGTGGGCATGCAGCTCAGCATCAAGAACACCATCGGTGATTGGCAGACCGCACCGCTGCCGCAGGTGACGGCGGGCGGGACCGCTGCCGGCAACTGGGGCGGCTCGACCCTCGCGGTCGTCAAGGGCACCAAGCACGCCAAGGCGGCGACCGAGTTCGTCAAGTGGTTCGGCGGCTCCGACGCGTCGTGGAAGATCCTCAGCGGCGACGTCGGGGGTGCGTTCCCGGGCTACCTGCCGCTCCTCGACGACACGGCCTTCCAGCAGAAGACGCTGAAGATCACGGGCACGACGACGCCGAACACGGTGTTCGCAGCCGCGGCGAAGGACATCGACCCCGCACAGTTCCCGCCGATCATGACGGCAGCGCTGACCCAGTGGACCTCGACGTTCGCCGGCGTGACGAAGGGGACCGAGACGCTGCAGCAGGCGTTCACGAAGTTCCAGTCCCAGATGACGTCGTACGCGAAGTCGCAGGGCTTCACCGTGAACGGGTCGTGACGCTGCCGTGACCGGACTGACCGACCTGTCGGAGCGGAGCGTGCGGCAGCGCACGCCCGCTCCGGCGGGAGCCACGCCGAGCGCTCGTCGCCGCCCCCGTCGCGCCGTGCGGGAGTCGGCAGGCCTCGTGTTCATCACGCCCGGGATGCTCATGCTCGGGCTCTTCATGCTCGTACCGACCATCTACGCGCTCTGGTCGAGCCTGTACTCGACCAGGATCATCGGCGGACACCAGTTCGTCGGAGCCGCGAACTACGTCACGATCCTGCACTCGGCGGACTTCTGGTCCGGCGTCGTGCGCGTGCTCGTGTTCGGCGTCGTCCAGGTGCCGGTCACCCTCGCGCTCGCGTTCCTCTTCGCCGCCCTGTTCGACGCCGGGGTGATCCGCGCCAGCAAGTTCTTCCGCACCGTGTTCTTCATGCCCTTCGCCGTCCCCGGTGTCGTCGCGGCCGTGATGTGGTCGTTCCTGCTGTTGCCGGGCTTCGGGCCCTACGCGCAGATCCTCCGCGGTCTCGGGCTCGGCAACGTCGACTTCTTCTCGAGCGGTCTGATCCTGCCGACGATCATGCTCATCGTCGTGTGGGAGTGGACCGGCTACAACATGACGATCATCTACACGTCGCTGAAGTCGATCCCGCGCGAGGTCACCGAGGCCGCGATCATGGAGGGCGCCTCGCTCTGGCGCATCATCACGCGGATCAAACTGCCGATGGTGATGCCGTCGGTCGTGATGCTCGTGTTCCTCAACGCGGTGGGGGCATTGCAGTTGTTCACCGAACCGTCCATCCTCGCGGCGTTCCAGCCGCAGGCGGTCTCGTTCGGGTTCACCCCTTCTCTCTACGTCTACAACACGGCGGTCGGCAGCGGCCAGTACGAACTCGGCGCCGCAGCCGCGATCGTGCTCGCGGTGATCATCGGTGCCATCTCGGTGGCCGGGTTCGCGTTCCGACGTCAGAACGGAGAATTCCGATGACCACCACCCGCACGACCGGTCACGTGACCGCATCCGGCCGGGAGGCGGGGCGCACGTCGCACCCGCACCGTGCCTCCCGGCTGCCCGCCGACCAGATCGACCCGCGCCTCTACGGACTGCCGCGCGGGACGAGCGTCGTCCTGACGGCACTCGCCGGGGTCTTCGCGGTGTTCGTGCTCGCACCGCTCGTGTGGCTCCTCGTCAACGCGACGAAATCGCAGGCGGACATCTACTCGAGCTTCGGGTTCTGGTTCGCCGGCCCCTTCCGGCTCTGGGACAACCTCGCCGCACTCGGCCAGGACATCAGCGGCGCGGGCGTGTTCGTGCGATGGCTCGGCAACACCCTCGTCTACGCGATCGGCGGCGCCATCGGGGCGACGATCCTGTCCGCGCTCGCCGGGTACGGGTTCTCGCGCTACCGGTTCCGGGGTGCCAACGCCCTGTTCTTCCTGGTGATGGCGACCCTGCTGGTGCCCATCACCTCCATCGCGCTGCCGCTGTTCCTCGTGTACTCGAAGGTCGGGCTCGTCAACTCGATCTGGGGCATGATCCTGCCGAGCATGGTGTCGCCCGTCGGCATCTACCTCATGCGCACCTACATCGACTCCTCGGTGCCGAAGGACCTCATCGAGGCCGCGCGGCTCGACGGTGCGGGCGAACTGCGGATCTTCGTCCGGCTCGCGCTGCCGCTGTCGCTCCCGGGCCTGATGACGGTGCTGCTCATCTCGGTCGTGGCGATCTGGAACAACTACTTCCTGCCGCTCGTGATCTTCAGCAAGAACGGGCTCTACCCGCTGACGGTCGGGCTCTCGGCGCTGTCGCAGGCGGCCGAGACCGGGTCGAAGTCCGAGCTGGTGCCGGTGCTCATCACGGGCGGGCTCGTCACGGTCCTGCCACTGATCGTGCTGTTCCTGCTCCTCGAGCGCTACTTCCGGGGCGGCCTGCTCCAGGGCAGCACCACGGGGTGACCCTGGCGATCAGGGGACTGCGCGATACTGATCGGAGCAGCGCGCACTGGACCGAGCTGCCCAACGCGTGCCCCCGGGGCGTGATGCCGGGCGTGGGAGCACGACGACGATCGCGGAGGGAACGTGCCTGAGGGACCTCCGCGGCTGCGCGACGTGGCCGAGCGTGCCGGCGTCTCCATCCGCACGGTGTCGAACGTCGTCAACGGCTACGCGCGGGTGTCCGAGGCCAAGCGCGTCCGGGTCGAGGAGGCCGTGGCGGAGCTCGGGTACCGGCCGAACGTGCTCGCCCGGAACCTCCGGAACGGGCGGAGCGGGCTCATCGCGCTCATCGTCCCGGAGATCGACGTCCCGTACTTCGCCGAACTCGCCCGTGCGGTCGTGTCACACGCTCAGACGCTCGGCCTCACGGTGGTGGTCGACCAGACCGACGGGCAGCCGGACCGCGAGCGGGAGCTCATCCAGGGGGACGGCAACGCGGTGCTGTTCGACGGCGTGATCTTCAGCCCTCTGGCGCTGTCACGCGGCGACCTGCCGGCTCCGGATCGGGGCCGGGCACTCGTGCTGCTCGGTGAGCGGATCGCCGACAGCGGGTACGACCACGTCGCCATCGACAACGTCGCCGCGGCGCGGGCAGCGACGGAGCACCTGTTCGCGATCGGTCGCCGGCGGATCGCGGCCATCGGTGACCAGCCCTACGACACGGGAGAGACCGCGCAGCTCCGCACCCGCGGGTACGAATCGGCACACGAGGCGCGGGGCGTGCCGGTCGACCGGTCCCTCGTCGTCCCGACGGCGAACTTCCACTTCTCGGACGGGGCTCGCGCGATGACCGAGTTGCTCGAGCACCCCGACGGGCCACCGGACGCCGTGTTCTGTTACAACGACCTCGTCGCGATGGGGGCGATGCGCGTGCTCCTCTCGCAGGGTCGGCGCGTGCCCGAGGACGTCGCGCTCGTGGGCTTCGACGACATCGAGGCGGCCGCGTACCAGACGCCGTCGCTCACGACGGTCCGGCCGGACCGCGAGACCATCGCTCGGTTGGCCGTCGAGCGGCTCGTCGCGATCCTCGACGGCACCGCGGAGGGGGAACCCGGGGACCACTACGCGGGACACGAGCTCGTGGTCCGCGAGAGCACGGTCGGCCGGACCTCGTAGGTCCGGCCGACCGTCGGGCCTCCCGCTGCCGGATCGGTCCACCTGAGCGAGCCGTCCCGGCCGGGCGATCCGTGCCTCCAGACCGGTCAGGCGCGGACGACGTCCAGCGCACCGCGTCCGACGACCCGGCCGTCCTGCTCGAGCAGGACGTGCAGGCGAGCCTGCACGTGTCCCTCGGGCAGCTCGGCGTGGACCCGGACGTGCTCGGACAGGGTGAACGGCGACGCGGTGGCGGTACCGACGGCTTCCATCGACGCGGTGGGCTCCAGCCCGAAGACCGGTCCCCAGCCGACGCTGACCTGGACGTCGATGTCGTCGACCCCGTGATGCGAGACCGCGACGCCGAGGTCGACTGTGCCGTCCGTCGTGACGACGTCCCGGCCGGGTGCGATCGGCAGGATGTCGAACACCGGGACGGTCTCGCCGTTGGCGTGGGCGGGTGGCCGGCCGCCGTGGTCCTTCACGACGCGGTTCGTGTCGACGATGCCGGCGGACTCGTGCTCGATGTCGTTGAGTTCGGTCCACACCCAGCCCGAGATGCGGTCGTGCTTGCGCAACTGCTGGGTCTGCCAGTGCAGGTTCCACCCGCGGTCGATCGAGGTCCAGCCGCCGCCGAACTCGCTGTTGAGGAACGGGACGTCCCGGGGGACCGGACCGTCCACCATGAGCAGCTTCTGGACGATGGTGTCGACGGCGATCGCCACCGGGAACGACGGCGCGTCGGCGTCGACGAGGTCCTGGACCTTCCGTGCCCAGCCCGCCGGGTGCTCGTCGTACACGTGCCAGTCGACGAGGTCGGTGTCGAGGTGCGTCCAGCCGGAGTTGTCGACGACGGGACGTGATGAGTCGAGGTCCGTGAGCTCGCGGACGGCGTCGCGGACGACCTCCTGCTTGGCCGGGTCCTCGGGGAGCGCCCAGTCGAGGCCCCACTCCTCGTTGTACAACCCCCACACGACGATGCTCGGGTGGTTCCCGTCGCGCCGCACCATCGGGGCGATCTGGTCCGCGAACGCGGCCGCGCCCTCGGCGGAGAACCGACCGGTGGACGCGGGCTCGGCCCAGACGAGCATCCCCAGGCGGTCGGCGTGGTGGTGGAACCGGGGGTCCTCGAGCTTGAGGTGCTTGCGGACGAGGTTGAAGCCGGCGTCGCGCGCGATCTCGAGATCGCGGACGAAGTCCTCGTCGGTGAGCGCGGTGATGCCGCTGTCCGGCCAGTACCCCTGGTCGAGCACGCCGCGGAGCGAGATGCGGGTGCCGTTGAGGAAGATCGCGTCCCCGCGTGTCGTGATGCTGCGGAGCCCCGTGCTGCCGCCGACGACGTCGACGCCGTCCGCCGAGGTGACCTCGACCTCGACGCGGTAGCGGTTCGGCTCCGCGGGCGACCAGAGCTTCGGGGCGCTGATGTCGACCAGCACACCCTCGCTGAGTTCGCCGGCGTCGACGAGCAGGGTGCCCACCTCGACGTCGGAGCCGATCTCGGTCGTGGTGACCCGTGCGGTGGCGCCGGCGGCGTCCGGGCCCGTGATCGTTCCCGAGACGACGATCCCGTCGAGGCGGGGGTTCGGCCGGAGCACGAGCGTGCCGAGGTGGGTCGCCGGACGGGACTCGAGCCACACCGGCTGCCAGATCCCGCTCGAGGGGGTGAACGCGCAGCTGTCGTAGTCGTCGCGGGGAACGCTCCGCTGCTTGCCGTGCGCGATGCCGCGCTTGTCGATCGGCGCGGCGACCTCGACGACGAGCTCGTGCACGTCGTCGCCCACGAGCGCGTCCGTGATGTCGAACTCGAACGGGACGTACCCACCCACGTGGGTCCCGACGCGCACGCCGTCCACCGAGACGGTCGCTTCGTGGTGCACGGCGCCGAAGTGCAGCACGGTCCGCTGGCCCGCCCAGTCCGCCGGGACCGTGAAGGACCGACGGTAGCGGGCGCGGTCGAGCCAGTGCGCCTCGATGCCCGAGCGCGGGGTCTCCCAGGCGAACGGCACGAGGATCTGTTCGGTCGCCTGGGTGCTGACGCCAGCGGCGTCGTCCCCAGCGGCTCCCTCGCTGCCAGCGCGGTCGGCGGCGGCGCCGCGTCGGAACTCCCACACACCGTTCAGGGTCTGCCAGTGGTGCGACCGGTCGAAGTGGGGCCGTGGGTACTCCGCGCGCGGCACGGACTCCTCCGGGTGGGACCCGGTCGTGCTGTCGGACGGCTGGCCCGGACCGGCGGTCGTGTCGGTCGGCCGAGCCGGGCCGGTGGTCGTGGTCGTCATCGTCGATGCCCTTCGGAGTGCGGTGGTCTCCGCGCAAGCTAGCAGCGTTCTTGCATCGTTGCAATTTTCTCTCGGACTGCTCTTGCGTGGACGCACAGCGTCGTCCTAGCATCCGGTACGTCCGGTGCTGCAACGATGCAAAATCTGCATGGTCGCAGCACCCCCGCGGCCCGACGCGCGCCCACCACACCATCGCAACGAAGCGAACCCCGGAGGTCGCACCATGCACCGACACCCACGTCTGTTCGCACGGATCGGGCTGCTCGCAGCCGCCGTCGCGATCGCTGCACTCGGCGGCACCGTCCTCCCCGGCACGGCCGAGGCCGCCACCACCTCGAGCGGCACTCTCCACCACCCGAGCACGGCGAGCGGTTCCACCGAGGACGCCAGCTACCCCCGTGTCATCCGACTCCAACACAGCGGCAGCGCGAACGGCACGCTCCTGGCCACGTTCTCGCACTCCGGCACCGGCGTGACGAAGGCGAACTTCCCCATCTACCGGTCGACGAACAACGGCGTCACCTGGACCTCGTCACCGATCAGCACCGTCACCGACACCCAACACGGGTGGGACCTCGACGGGCCGACGCTGTACGAACTCCCGCAGGCCGAGGGGAACCTGCCCGCCGGCACGATCCTGGCGGCGGGGACGGCCTGGAACCACGGCGACTACACCCAGCAGGCGGTCGAGGTGTTCGCGTCGACGAACCAGGGCGCGAGCTGGAGCTACCGCAGCTCCTGCGCGAGCGAGTCCGGCACCGCGAACACCATCGGGCACGGCATCTGGGAGCCGGAGTTCGACGTCGCCGCGAACGGTGACCTCGTGTGTTACTTCTCGGACGAGCGCCCCTCGTCGAACAACTACAACCAGGTGCTCGCGCACGTCGTCTCGACGAACGGCGGCTCGACGTGGGGTGCCGAGACCTACGACGTCGCCGTGCAGAACGGTGTTGAACGCCCCGGGATGGCGACGGTGGTGAACCTCCCGAACGGCACCTACGCGATGACCTACGAGGACTGCAAGAACGGGTACGACCCGGACCAGGCGTGCGACGTGTACATCAAGACGACCTCGAACGCCGAGTCGTGGAACCCGTCCAGCCTGGGCACGCGGATACAGACGGCGGACAGCCGCTTCCTCCTCCACACGCCCTACCTGACCTGGTCACCGGCCGGTGGCAGCAACGGCACGCTCATCGCCTCGGGCCAACGCGTGGTCGCGGGCAACGACGGCGCACTCGCCGTGCAGCCCGAGAGCGGGCACGTGCTCTTCGTCAACAAGAACCTCGGCGTCGGGGCGTGGCAGGAGATCACGACCGCGGTCACGACGGACCCGACCGGGGGCTACGACAGCGGTGAGACCTCGTGTGCCGGATACAGCTCGCCGCTCCTGGCCGACCCGTCCAGCTCGAGCTTCCTGATGCTCGCCGGCGTCCACGTCAGCACCGGCAAGTGCGAGACCGACTTCGCCACCGCGACCCTGCCGACCCACCAGGGGCAGATCACCGGTCCGGGCACCACGGGCAAGTGCCTCGACGTCAACACGAACACGAACACGAACGGCAACGCGGTGCAGCTGTACACCTGCGGTACCGCGACCGGCCAGCAGTGGGCGCTCGAGACGGACGGCACGATCCGGGCCTACGACAAGTGCCTCGACATCGTCGGCAACGGCACCGCGAACTCGACCAAGGTCGAGCTGTGGGGATGTGACGCCGCCGGCGGGCAGCAATGGGTCGCACGGAGCGACGGTTCGCTCTACAACCCGCAGTCCGGACGCTGCCTCGACGACCCGCAGGCGCAGACCGCCGACGGGACACAGCTGCAGATCTACGACTGCAACGGGCTCTCGACGCAGCAGTGGCACGTGCCCACGACCTGAGTGTCGGACGGGAGGGACTGTGCGGGTCTGCATCGTCCCTCCCGTCCGACGCCCGCCGGGTCAGGCGGCAGCGAGGTACTCGTCCCAGTCCGGCTGCGGCCGCTCGATGCCGCGCACGATCCACGCCGTGCCGTGCGGAGCACGTGGGCGGAAGCGCAGCGTCCAGCCCATCTCGTGCGGCGTGCGGTCACCCTTGACGTTGTTGCAGGCCAGGCAGCACGCGACGAGGTTCTCCCACGAGTCCGCACCGCCGCGGGACTTCGGGTGCACGTGGTCGATCGTCGTGGCGTGCCGGTTGCAGTAGGCGCAGCGGTTGCCGTCGCGGCGCAGCACCCCGCGGCGGGACACGGGGACGAGTCGGCTCTGCGGGATGCGCACGTACCGGGTGAGGACGATGACCGACGGCCGGTCGTAGCTCGTGGTGGAGCCGAAGACCGGGTGGTCGGCGTCGGCGGTGATGACGGTGGCCTTCTGGTTCATGACCAGGACGAGGGCCCGTCGGAACGAGATCACCGCGAGGGGTTCGTAACCGGCGTTGAGGACGAGAGTGCGCATGGGGTCCCTTCCGACGTGCCTGGACGGCTTCCAGGCGGACGACGCTGCTCACGGTTCCCTCGGTCCTCGAGCGGGTGACCCGACCCCGGAAGCAGAAGAGCACCGCCCTGGTGGGCGGTGCTCAGTTCGCGGGCGCGTGCTGGGGCACGCGGCAGGTCGTGGTCGACCATATGTCGACGTGCGCGCGCCGACCCATGGTGCGGGTCGTGCGGCAGGCTGGCATGTGATCTCCCGTTCGAGGTCGAGTGGACCGTGTCGCCAGGTTAACCCAGAAACCGGCCCGACACGAGAGCGTGTGGACCGGTTTCCGGTGCGTTCAGCGGGCCTGGGCCCGTCCGTTCACTTGATGCCGAAGCGGACGATGTGGTAGTCGGTCGTCCAGATCGGGCGGATGCTGACCGAGCCGCCGGGCTTCGGGGCGTCCATGATCATGCCGTTGCCCATGTAGAAGCCCTCGTGCGCCTCGGTGTTGAAGATCACGACGTCACCGGGCTGGGCCTCGGAGGTCGGGATCGTCGTGCCGGCGGCGTCCTGCAGCGGCACGGAGTGCGCCAGCGAGATGCCGAACTGGGCGTAGACGTACATGACGTAGCCGGAGCAGTCGAAACCGGCCGGGGTCGCACCGCCGTAGACGTACGGCGTGCCGATGTACTGCTCTGCGACCGAGACGACCTGCGACAGGCTGAAGCTCGGGTACTTCGGGCTCGCGACGTAGTCCGCGGCGCTCGGACCGGTGTACGAGGCGTACGAGGCGGCGGTCTGCGCGCGGGCCGTGGCGAGGGCGGTGTCGCTCGTCGTGGTCGTCGTCGTCGCGGTGGACGCGGTGACCTTCGGGGCGACGACCTTCGGGGCCGTCGCGGTGTAGCCGTCGCGGACGGTGTCGGCGAGCGCCGCGGTGTTCGCGACGGTGAGCGACTGGCTGTCCGCCGAGCGGAGGTTGCCCTGGGCGACGGCCTGCTGCGAGCCGGCGGTCGGCTGCGGGGCGGTCGCGGCGATGGCGGGGAGCGCCACCGTGCCGAAGAGCCCCGCCGTGATCGTCATGACGGCGACCGGCAGGACCTTGCGCTTCCCGCGCGCGGCTGGCCGGGAGGCGCTGCTCGCGACCGCCGCGCGGCTGGCGGCGGCACGGCGGGCGGCGGTGGCGACCGGGGACTTGGCGAACGACGATGTGACCGGCGCGATGGGGGTCTCGAGCTCCGGGTCGACGGAGCGGACCACGGCGGCGCCGGCCGCGACGGCGGGCTTCGGGGCCGGCTCGGTCGCCGCCACCAGGGTGGCCTCGGCGGCGGGTGCGGCCTCGGCGATGGCCTGCTCGGACGCCGCGGCAGGCTCGGCGGCAGTCGTCGCGGCGACCGTGACCGGTGCGACGGGCGCGGTTGACCCCGTGCGGGCGGCGGCGGCCTCGGCGGCGCGGCGCTCGCGGCGACTCGCGAACTGGATGTCGGTCGAACGGGCGGCGGCACCCGTGGTGGTGTCGGCTCGCTGGGCGTCCGTGGTGGAACCGGTCTGCGTCAAGAGTGTTGTCTCCGGCGCCTCGACTGCACACGCGACCGAGGCCGTCGGGTGCAACCCCATCCGTTCGTCATCGTTTCCGATCAGGCAGGAGACGGGTTCGAGACGTCCTGCCACGGTTCCCGCCAGCTCGCTTCCAGGCTCTGCGGGACTCGTCGAGTGTACGCAACGCCTCCGACGGTGTCGAGGCCTGCGAGCAAGTTGGTAACGATTCGATCAAGAAAGCCTGGTCAGAGGCCGTTTTGACATGTTCCGACGCCGCGCGGGCGGGACCGCCGGAAGTCGTGTAGGCGCCCCGATCCGGGTACCCCGCAGCCCACCGCTCGGGGTACGCCGAGGGGGACGGCATCACCGGCCGTCAGCTGCCGATGTACACGTGCTGTGCGACCTCGACCGGCAGCTCGAGGCCCTGGTCCTCGCCCTCGACCCGCACGGCGACGTACGCTCCGGCGCGCTGCACGCTCGCGGTCCGTCCCGGCATGACCCCGGCGGCACGGAGTTGCGCGAGGAGTTCGGGCTCGAACTGCACGGGTTCGCCCAGGCGGCGGATGGTCCCCGTGCTCACCGTCGACGAGCCGTCGGTCGCGGCGACGATGCTCCGGACGCCGTCGAGGAACCGTCCGGCCGGGGCGTCGCCGAGCTCGTCGAGGCCGGGGATCGGGTTGCCGTAGGGGGACTCGGTCGGGTGGCCGAGCATCTCGATGATCCGACGCTCGACCTGCTCGCTCATGACGTGCTCCCAGCGGCAGGCCTCGTCGTGGACGAAGGCCCAGTCGAGACCGATGACGTCGGACAACAGGCGCTCGGCCAGCCGGTGCTTGCGCATGACGTGGGTGGCCCGCTGGCGACCCTCCGACGTGAGCTCGAGGTGGCGGTCCCCGGAGACGACGACCAGGCCGTCGCGCTCCATGCGGGCGATGGTCTGCGAGACCGTGGGACCCGAGTGTCCGAGTCGCTCCGAGATCCGTGCGCGCAGGGGGACGATCGCCTCCTCCTCGAGGTCGAGGATCGTGCGCAGGTACATCTCCGTGGTGTCGACGAGATCGGTCACCGGAACGCCTCCCCTGTCACGTGCACAACTCCTCCAGCCTACTTGTTCACATGCCGCGGCCCGGACAGTGCTCCACAGGGGGTCGCGCGCTCGTCGGGCGTGGGATACCAGCTCACTAGGATCGACCCATGGCAGACATCGTCATCCCCGCTGACCTCCTCCCCACCGACGGACGCTTCGGCTGCGGCCCGTCCAAGATCCGCGGTGCGCAGCTCGAGTCCCTGGTGACGGCAGGGGCGACGATCCTCGGCACGAGCCACCGTCAGGCGCCCGTCAAGAACCTCGTCGGCAGCGTTCGCGAAGGCCTCGCGACGCTGTTCGACATCCCCGACGGGTACGAGGTCGTGCTCGGCAACGGTGGCTCGACGGCGTTCTGGGACGCTGCCGCGTTCGGCCTCGTCGAGCGCCGTGCCGAGAACCTCTCGTTCGGCGAGTTCGGCTCGAAGTTCGCCAAGGCGGTCGCCGCTCCCTGGCTCGAAGCCCCGCACGTCGTCACCGCGCCCGGTGGATCCCGCTCGGAGCTCGAGATCGTCGAGGGCGTCGACGTCTACGCCTACCCGCACAACGAGACCTCCACGGGCGTGATGGCCCCCGTCGTCCGCGCGGCCGG
This sequence comes from Curtobacterium sp. MCBD17_028, assembly GCF_003234875.1. Taxonomy (NCBI): domain Bacteria; kingdom Bacillati; phylum Actinomycetota; class Actinomycetes; order Micrococcales; family Microbacteriaceae; genus Curtobacterium; species Curtobacterium sp. MCBD17_028. Next base: position 80,027 of record NZ_QKTQ01000004.1, read on the forward strand.
CGATCCCGGCGCGCTGACCGTCGTCGACGCCACGAGCGCCGCCGGTGGCGTGCAGTTCGACACCGGTGCCGCCGACGTCTACTACTTCGCACCGCAGAAGAACTTCGCATCCGACGGCGGTCTGTGGCTCGCCCTGTTCTCGCCGGCCGCGATCGAGCGCGTCGAGCGCATCGCCGCGAGCGACCGCTACATCCCCGAGTTCCTCAGCCTGAAGAACGCCGTGGACAACTCGCGCCTCGACCAGACGCTGAACACCCCCGCGATCACGACCCTCCTGCTGCTCGACGACCAGATCCGGTGGATCAACGGGTCCGGCGGCCTGGCTTGGGCGGACATCCGCACCAAGGAGTCGTCGAACGCGCTCTACGAGTGGGCCGAGTCCGTCGACTACGCCACGCCGTTCGTCGCCGACCCGGCACACCGGTCGCAGGTCGTCGCCACCATCGACCTCGACGACGCGATCGACGCCAAGGCCGTCAGCGCCGCGCTCCGGCAGAACGGCATCGTCGACACGGAGCCGTACCGCAAGCTCGGCCGCAACCAGCTCCGCATCGCGACGTTCACCGCGATCGACCCCGACGACGTCCGACAGCTCATCAAGGCCATCGACTACACGGTGGCCGCGCTGCGCGGCTGACGGCCGCACGACGGACGACGACGGCCCCCGGGATCCGATCCCGGGGGCCGTCGTGCGCCTCCCGACCAGAGGTCGCCGCAGCGTCCGATCCGGCCGGGAGGCCCGGCGTCACTCCGCCTCGTCCGCCGCCTCGCCATGCCCAGCGCTGGTGCGACCTGCGTCGTCGTCGGAGTCGTCCGCGTCAGAGTCGTCGTCGTCCTCGTCGTCCCCGTCCGCGTCGTCCTCGTCCTCGTCGTCCTCGTCCGAGTCGTCCTCATCCGAGTCGTCCTCGTCCGAGTCGTCCTCGTCCGAGTCCTCGTCCTCCTCGTCACCTTCGACGACGGCGATGGCCTCCTCGACGTCCACGCCGTCGAACGCGTCGTCGCCCAGGTCGTCGTCCTCGTCGGAGTCGTCCTCGTCGTCGTCGTCGAGCAGGTCCTCGTCGTCCTCGTCCGCGTCGTCGTCGTCCTCGTCCGACTCGTCCTCGTCGTCGTCCTCGTCAGGGTCGTCGTCGGAGTCGTCCTCGTCCGAGCCCAGGTCCTCCGCGTCGCCGGCCTCGGCGTCCGCATCCCCCTCTTGCGTCGCCCGGTACTCGGCGAGCCGCTCCGACCACGGCACCCAGTCGGGCGCGAGCAGCGAGCCGTCGCCGGGCATCAGCTCGACCTCGAGCACGGTGGGGTCCTCGCCGTCGACCTGCGCCAAGCTGACGGTCCAGCGCCATCCGGGGTAGCCGGGCATCGTGTTGGCGAACAGCACGGACACCACGCCGTTGCCCTCGTCCACGGTGCCGACGACCGCTCCGACGGTGTCCTCGGGCGTGACCTCGAGCAGCGCGGTACGCGCGAGCCCAGTCGGGTCCTCGATCACGGTCAGGCGTCCAGCTGGTCGGCGACGTGACGGAGGATGGCCGCCGTCCGCGACCCGTTCTTCGGGTAGTGGCCGTGGCGCAGGTCGCCGCTGATGCGGTCGAGCTCCTTCACCAGGTCCTCCACGATGACGGCCATGTCGTCGGCCGAGCGCCGGTTGATCTTCGCGAGGCTCGGACCCTCCTCGAGCACGCGGACCGACAGCGCCTGCGAGCCACGCTTGCCCGCGACGACGCCGTACTCCAGACGCGCTCCGGCCTTGATGGTGGTGACCCCGGACGGGAGCGCCGACGCGTGCAGGAAGACCTGGTCGCCGTCATCGCCCGTGATGAAGCCGAACCCCTTCTGCTCGTCGTAGAACTTGACCTTGCCGGTCGGCATGACTGCACTCCTCGATCTGACGTCCGCGGTGTCCGCGGACGGCGTTCCTTGTCGATCATCCTGTGTCGACTATCCTGAGCCGGTGGCCAAGACCCGATCAACCGCGCGACAGCGTCCCGTTCGGACGCAGGCCACCGGCCCTGCGCAGTCGACCAGGACCCCGGAGCGCCCGCAGACGCCCGAGCCCCCGGTGGCCAATCGTATCGAACGCATTCTGATGTACATGATCGCGGGGATCATCGCGGTCGCACTCGTGTGCTTCCTCGTGCTCATCGTGGCGTGGCTCACGGTCGGGTCCATCCCCGGCACGGGCATCTGGCCGACGGTCGAGGCCTTCCCGCTCATCGGCTTCCCGATCGGGCTGCTGCTCATCATCGCGCTGCTCGCGGTCAACTGGACCAAGCGGGCACGCGAGAACCGGGACGACGCGCGCTGACCCCGCTCCGGGGCGGACGGACACGACGATGACGACGGCAGCCGCCCTCGCCGCCCGACTGCGGGCCATGCCCGACGACGACCTCGTCGCGCTCGTCGCCGCGCGGCGCCTGCCGGGCGCGGCCCTCGCCGCACACGGCCCGTCGGCCGTGGCCGACTTCTTCGACCTCGCGGACGCCCTCCGGACGCCCGACGTCATCGACCGCGCGCTGGCACGACTCCCGCGCGCGACGCTCGCCGCCCTCCAGCACCCCGCCGACGCGGACCCCGCGGCACTCGCGCCCGCCGTGGCACTCGGCCTCACCGACGGAGCAGAGCTCGACGACGCGGTCGCCGCGCGACTCGCCGAGCATCCGGAGTTGCGACCGGACGACGCTCCCCGGCCGGGAGGCCCGACCCCCGTCCCGCAGGACGTCGACCGGGTGCGCGCGGTGGCCGCCGAGACGGCGTTCGCGACGCTGACGTCACTCGCCGAACTGGTCCGCGCGGTCGCCGCGGACGAGGTGCACGAGCTCGCGAAGGGCGGGATCGGGGCGCCGCTCGCGCGGCACCTCGGCGAGCGCGCCGCGGCCGACCCGGTGCGGGTCCCGGACCTGCTGGCCCTGCTCGCCGAGACCGCGCTCGTCGATCCCACGAGCCCGACGTGGACCGTCACCGACGACGGTCGCGGCTGGCTCGTGGCGCCCTGGCCCCTCCGGTGGGTCGAGCTCGTGGTCCGGTGGCGGGCGACGCTGAGTGATCCGGTGGTCGAGGTCCTCGCCCTCGCCGCGGACGACTGGCGCGGGCTCGAGGCCCTCGGGCGCTGGGCCTACCCCGGCGGCGCGGAGTGGCTCCCCGCGGAACTCGTGCGGAGCGCCGAGACCGCGGAGGCCCTCGGCATCACGGTCGACGGCGTGGTCACCGCGACGGGGCGCGTCCTGTTCGCGGCGCGGACCACCGACGACACCGCGGCGATCGACCACGCCGGCGCCGACCTGCCGTCGACCGTGCCGGGCGTGTACCTGCAGAACGACCTCACCGTCATCGCCCCCGGCCCGCTCGAACCGGCCGACGACGCGGCACTCCGCACCGTGGCCGACGTCGAGGCACCGGGACTCGCGAGCCGCTACCGGATCTCCGAGGACAGCGTCCGCCGCGCACTGCTCGAGGGGTACGACGGAACCGCGGTCCTGGACACGCTCGGCCGACTCTCGGCGGCCGACGTGCCCCAGCCGGTCCGCTACCTGGTGGAGCAGGTCAGCGCCCGTGCCGGCAGCATCGTCGTCGACCACGCCGCTGAGCGGGGCAGCGTGGTGCGGGGTCCCGCCGAGCAGCTCGACCTGGTGTCCGTCGACGCCGAACTGCGCTCACTCGCCTGGGCCCGGCGGTCCCCGACGGTGCTCGTCAGCCCGTACCCGCCCTCGTCCGTGGTCTCCGCGCTCGAGGACCAGCGGTACCCGGCCGTGCTCGCTCCCGCCGCCCGCGTGGCGGACGCGGCTGGGCCTCCCGTTCGTCGCCGGACCGCGCGCACACCCGAGGAGCAGGCGCGCGAGCTCGTGGAGCGCCTCCGCGCCGCGACCCGACGAGGCGACCAGGAGCCCGCGCAGGAGTGGATGGGACGGCAGATCGACCTGGCCGTGCGCGGCAAGGTGGCCGTGCGCGTCGTCGTGCGGATGCCCGACGGCACCGAGGCCCCGTTCACGATCGTGCCGACGTCGGTGAGCGGTGGCCGGATCCGGGGCCGCGACACGCACGCCGACGTCGAGCGGACCCTGCCCCTGTCCCTCGTGGTCGCGGTCGAGCACGTCGCCTGACCGACCGACCCGGACGTCTCGTCCGCGGCGCGGCTAGGCTCGACGGTCATGAACGGGCCACTCATCGTCCAGAGCGACCGGACCGTGCTGCTCGAGGTGGCGCATCCCGAGGCCGAGGACGCGCGACACGAACTCGCGGTGTTCGCCGAACTCGAGCGCGCCCCCGAACACGTCCACACCTACCGCATCACCCGCCTCGGGCTGTGGAACGCCCGCGCCGCGGGCCACGACGCCGACGCGATGATCGACACGCTCGAGCGGTTCGCCAAGTTCCCGGTGCCGCAGAGCGTCGTCGTCGACATCCGTGACACCGTCAGCCGCTACGGCCGCCTCGTCATCCGCCGCGAGGACCCGGCGGACGCGCCGGCGATCGCGAACGACGCGACGGAGGAGCTGGAGCAGCAGCCGAGGCTGGTCCTCACCGCATCGGACCCGTCGATCCTCGCCGAGGTCACCCGCTCGAAGCGGATCGCCCCGCTGCTCGGCGCCCGCCGGTCGGACACCGCCGTCGAGCTCGAGCAGTGGGCGCGCGGCCAGGTCAAGCAGGAGCTCGTCAAGATCGGCTGGCCTGCCGACGACCTCGCCGGGTACACGCCCGGACAACCGCACCGGATCGACCTCGACGAGACCGAGTGGCACCTCCGCGCGTACCAGGAGGACGCGGTCAAGAGCTTCTTCGCCCAGGGGTCCGGTGTCGTCGTGCTGCCCTGTGGTGCGGGCAAGACCCTGGTCGGCGCGGGCGCGATGGCCACCGCCAAGGCGACGACGCTCATCCTCGTCACCAACACGGTCTCGGCGCGGCAGTGGCGCGACGAACTCCTCCGCCGCACGTCGCTCACCCCGGACGAGATCGGCGAGTACTCCGGGAGCGTCAAGGAGGTCCGGCCGGTCACGATCGCGACGTACCAGATCCTCACCGCACGGCGGAAGGGCGTGTACACGCACCTGTCCCTGCTCGACGCCCTCGACTGGGGCCTCATCGTCTACGACGAGGTCCACCTGCTGCCCGCGCCGGTGTTCAAGCTGACCGCGGACCTCCAGGCGCGACGGCGCCTGGGACTCACGGCGACGCTCGTGCGCGAGGACGGCCGCGAAGGCGACGTGTTCTCGCTCATCGGGCCGAAGCGGTACGACGCGCCGTGGAAGGAGATCGAGGCGCAGGGGTACATCTCCCCCGCCGAGTGCTACGAGGTGCGGATCGACCTGCCCCACGAGGACCGCCTCGAGTACGCGGCCTCCACGGACGACGACCGGTACCGGCTCGCCGCGACCTCGCCGGCCAAGACCCCGGTCGTGCGCGACCTCATCGAGAAGCACCGCGGCGAGCAGATCCTGGTGATCGGGCAGTACATCGACCAGCTCGACGAACTCGCGGCGCAGCTCGACGCGGCCGAGATCACCGGGGCGACCCCGATCGACGAGCGCGAACGGCTGTACCAGGCGTTCCGCGAGGGCACGATCGACGTGCTCGTGGTGTCCAAGGTCGCGAACTTCTCGGTCGATCTGCCGGACGCGACGGTGGCGATCCAGGTGTCGGGCTCCTTCGGCTCACGGCAGGAGGAGGCCCAGCGGCTCGGCCGGCTACTCCGCCCGAACAAGGACGGCCTCCCGGCGTCCTTCTACACACTCGTCACGCGGGACACCGTCGACCAGGACTTCGCGCAGAACCGGCAGCGGTTCCTGGCCGAGCAGGGGTACGCGTACACGATCCTCGATGCCGATTCCCTAGCAGCCGCGTGAGCAGATCCGGACGCTCGTCGCCCCCTCGACGTCTGCACCAGGAAATCCCGCCGTCCTGTCAGACAGCGTCCCATCCGTTCCCAGGCAACCCAGAGGCCACGACCAGATACTGGGTCACATGACCGACGGACCGAAGATCCTCATCGTCGACGACGAGCCGAACATCCGCGACCTCCTCACCACCTCGCTCCGGTTCGCGGGCTTCGCCGTCCGCGCGGTGGGCAACGGTGCGCAGGCGATCTCCGCCGTGCTCGAGGAAGAGCCGGACCTCATCATCCTCGACGTCATGCTCCCCGACATGAACGGGTTCGGCGTGACCAAGCGCCTCCGGTCGTCGGGCTACACGTCGCCGATCCTGTTCCTCACCGCCAAGGACGACACCGAGGACAAAATCACCGGACTCACCGTCGGCGGTGACGACTACGTGACCAAGCCGTTCTCGCTCGACGAGATCGTCGCCCGCATCAAGGCGATCCTCCGGCGCACCATGAACGACGAAGAAGACGCGATCATCCGCGCCGGTGAGCTGACGATGGACCAGGACACGCACGAGGTCAGCATCGGCGAGGCGCAGATCGAGCTCTCACCCACCGAGTTCAAGCTGCTCCGCTACCTCATGCTCAACCCGAACCGGGTGCTGTCGAAGGCCCAGATCCTCGACCACGTGTGGGAGTACGACTTCAACGGCGACGCCGGCATCGTCGAGTCCTACATCTCGTACCTGCGCCGCAAGCTCGACCAGTACTCGGCCGAGCCGGTCATCCAGACCAAGCGCGGCTTCGGGTACATGCTCAAGGCCGCCAAGGCGTCCTGATCCAGCAGGTCATCGGCGCGATCCCAGCAGCGGCTGGGTCGCGCCGATTACTGTGATCGCAGCATGCACACACGCCTCGCCCGCTGGTGGAACGAGATCTCGCTCCGGACCAAGATCACCGGGATCACCGTCCTCCTGGTGACCCTCGGGCTGCTCGTCGCGGGGCTCGGCACCATGACGGTGCTCAGCACCTACCTGATGAAGCAGCTCGACAACGACGTCCAAGCGACGAAGACCTCGCTGAACGGCCAGAAGCTGACGAGCGTCGAAGGCTACTGCCAGATCAACGTCACCCTGCAGAGCGCGGCCTACATCGCCGTGCTCAAGCCCGACGGCGGCATCGCCTGTCACACGAAGAGCGACTACACGCCGGACCTCGGCGGGGTCGTGGGCAGCTCGCACGTCGACGACGACCACCCCTTCAGCGTGGTCGACGACAAGGGCCAGCACGAGTGGCGGGCCCTCGCGATGACGTCGCCGACCACCGACGCCGCCGGCAACCACTACACGATCGTCGCGGCCGTCTCGAGCCAGGGCACCGACTCGACCATCGCGCGGTTCACGGTGATCTTCCTCGGGTTCGGCATCTCGGTCGTCCTGCTCGGCGGCATGCTCACCCAGCTGCTCGTCACCGCCACCTTCGACCCGCTGCGGGACGTCGAGGCCACGGCCGCACGCTTCGCCGCGGGGGACTTCTCGCAACGCCTCGGTGCGGACACCCCGAACACCGAGGTCGGTCGCCTCAACCACTCCCTCAACGTCATGCTCGAGCGCATCGACTCGGCGTTCGAGGACCGCCAACGCACGATCGAGCAGATGCGCCGCTTCGTCGGTGACGCATCGCACGAGCTGCGGACCCCGCTCGTGTCCCTGCGGGGGTACGCCGAGCTGTACCGGATGGGGGCCCTCCGGAAAGAAGAGGACGTCGCCCAGGCGATGGAGCGCATCGAGAAGGAGGCCCAGCGCATGGGCCTCCTCGTGCAGGACCTCCTGCAGCTCGCCCGCATCGACGAGTCGAAGCCCCTCGAGCTCGGGCCGGTCGACCTCGTCGCCATCGCGCGGGACTCGGCGCTCGACACGATGGCGTCGAACCCCGACCGCGAGATCCAGGTCCTGCTCGCCGACTCCGTCACCGGCGAGAACGTCCCGCAAGTCGTGCCGCAATGGGTCGGTCCTGCGGCACCCGGAGCGCGGGCCGGACAGTCCCCGACCTCGCCGCCGTCGAACGTCACCGGGCCGATCGCCTTCGCGGGGCAGACGCTCGCCCGGCTGCGCGCACGTCGTGGTCGTCCTGTCGGAATCGAGTCCGGCCCGGCCGCGCCGACCACGGCCCCGCTGCCGACCGTCGTCCTGCCCGTGCGACCGCCGGTCGTCCTCGCCGAGGAGAACAAGATCCGTCAGGTGGTGACGAACCTCATGGGCAACGCGATGCGGTTCACGCCGCAGGACGACCCCATCGAGATCGGGATCGGCGTGGACGAGGCCCGCGGCATGGCGCACCTCGACGTGATCGACCACGGTGAGGGCATCCCGCCGCAGATCCGCGAGAAGATCTTCCAGCGGTTCTGGCGCGCCGACACCTCGCGCGCTCGGGACACCGGCGGCTCGGGCCTCGGGCTCGCGATCGTGTCCGGCATCGTCGCGGCGCACCACGGCGAGGTCGAGGTGTTCGACACCCCGGGCGGTGGTGCGACCTTCCGCGTGTGGCTCCCCCTCCTCCCGCGCGACTACGTCGCCCCCACCCCCTGACCCCTCTGGCGAGATCGCAGTCGTTGCCGTTCTGAGGTCCATCAGAGCGGCAACGACTGCGATCTCACGGCAGCGGTGATGACGCCCGGGTGCGGAACACGTCCGACAGTCGCAGGAGGAACGCCGTCGGGTCGGCAACGTCACGTGCGGTGACGTGCAGGATCAGCCATCCGGCGGACACGAAGCCGTTCGACCGGGTCGCATCGTGCTGCCACGTGGCACGATCCGTCCGGTGGTGCTCGCCGTCGTACTCGACTCCGATCCGGAGGTCCGGGTAGGCGAGGTCGACGCGTCCGAGGAATCGACCGGCGGGGCTGTGCACGTCGATGTTGAGCTGGGGCTCCGGGAATCCCGCGTCGACGATGACGAGTCGGATGAGCGTCTCCATCGGGGACTCCGACCCGAGCCGCACGCGATGGGCCGCGGCCCGGAGCCGCCGTGCCCACCGGGACCGCCGCTCACGACTCCGGCGCTCGAGTTGCTCCGGATCGGCGAGCGCCCGCGCGACCAGGTGGTCCCCGATCACCACCAGGTCACGTTCGGCCAACAGGCCCGCACTCTCGCACCACGCCGCCACCGGGCTGCTGGCCGGGAGGCCCGCACACGTCACCACATCGGCGAACGGTGGCGAGACGCGATGGCCCACCACCCCGGTGCGGCGCATGACCGGTCCGTCCCCCACCGTGCTCACGTGCACGGTCGCGTCGGAAACGACCCAGGGCGGCAGTGGGAGCTCCCAGAGGGCGAGGGCAGTGGTGTGGCTGAAGTGATGCCGTTCACCGAGGACGAGGCCGAACGCGGCGACCCGTGCCGAGAGGTCCGCCAGGTCCAGCTCGGCAGGGACCCGCACGCCTCGGGTCGGCGCGGCGAGGTCCTCCCGACGGAGCCGACCCGGAGTGACCCCGTTCCGGACCGCATCAGCCGTGTGGAAGGCCTGACCGAGGAAAGGATCCGGGAGGCGGGCCGGCGTGCGCGTCATGCGCCGAGCCTCCCGGCCGTACCGCAACGCGGAGCACGTGCGCGCCCGACCTGTGGACGGCCGCTGCCCGGCTCCCCCGGTGGAGGACCGGACACCTGGCCCGACTCCCCCTCCGCCGAGATCGCAGTCGTTGCCGGTGTGCGGTGGGTCAAACCGGCAACAAGTGCGATCTCGGCGGAGGGAGAGGAGGGAGGAACGGCGAACGGGCCGCCCTCCCGGAGGAGAGCGGCCCGTTCGGAACCGTCAGGCGTGGATCAGAAGTCCATGCCACCCGTCGGGTCGGCCGGAACCGGCGCCGACTTCTCGGGCTTGTCGGCGACGACGGCCTCGGTCGTGAGGAAGAGGCCGGCGATCGACGCGGCGTTCTGCAGCGCCGAGCGCGTGACCTTCGCCGGGTCGATGATGCCCGCGGCGACGAGGTCGACGTACTCACCCGTCGCGGCGTTGAGGCCCCAGCCCGACTCGAGCTCGCGCACCTTCGCGGCGACGACGCCCGGCTCGAGACCGGCGTTCAGCGCGATCTGCTTGAGCGGCGCGTCGATCGCGACGCGGACGATGTTCGCGCCGGTCGCCTCGTCACCCGTGAGCTCGAGGCCCTCGAGCGCGGTCTTGCCGGCCTGGATGAGGGCGACACCACCACCGGCGACGATGCCCTCCTCGACGGCGGCCTTCGCGTTGCGGACGGCGTCCTCGATGCGGTGCTTGCGCTCCTTGAGCTCGACCTCGGTCGCGGCACCGGCCTTGATGACGGCGACGCCACCGGCGAGCTTGGCGAGGCGCTCCTGGAGCTTCTCGCGGTCGTAGTCCGAGTCGGTCGACTCGATCTCGCCGCGGATCTGGCGGACGCGGCCGGCGATCTGCTCGGAGTCCCCAGCGCCCTCGACGATCGTGGTCTCGTCCTTGGTGATGACGACCTTGCGGGCACGGCCGAGGAGGTCGAGCGTCGCGTTCTCGAGGCTGAGGCCGACCTCTTCGGAGATGACCTGGCCACCGGTGAGGATCGCGATGTCCTGCAGCATGGCCTTGCGGCGGTCACCGAAGCCCGGGGCCTTGACGGCGACGGACTTGAAGATGCCGCGGATCTTGTTCACGACGAGCGTGGCCAGGGCCTCGCCGTCGACGTCCTCGGCGATGATGAGGAGCTGCTTGCCCGACTGGATGACCTTGTCGACCACCGGGAGCAGGTCCTTGATGTTCGAGATCTTCGAGTTGACGATGAGGATGTACGGGTCCTCGAAGACGGCCTCCTGGCGCTCCGGGTCCGTGACGAAGTACTGCGACAGGTAGCCCTTGTCGAAGCGCATGCCCTCGGTCAGCTCGAGCTCGGTGCCGAAGGTGTTCGACTCCTCGACGGTGACGACGCCCTCCTTGCCGACCTTGTCGATCGCCTCGGCGATGAGCTCACCGATCGTGCTGTCGGCGGCCGAGATCGACGCCGTGGCGGCGATCTGGTCCTTGGTCTCGATCTCCTTGGCGTTCTCGAGGAGCGCGGCGGAGACGGCCGCGACGGCCTTCTCGATGCCCTTCTTGAGGCTGATCGGGTCGGCGCCGGCGGCGACGTTGCGGAGGCCCTCACGGACCAGCGCCTGCGCGAGGACCGTGGCGGTGGTGGTGCCGTCACCCGCGACGTCGTCGGTCTTCTTGGCGACCTCCTTGACCAGCTCGGCGCCGATCTTCTCGTAGGGGTCGTCGAGCTCGATCTCCTTGGCGATGGAGACACCGTCGTTGGTGATCGTGGGGGCGCCCCACTTCTTCTCGAGGACGACGTTGCGGCCGCGCGGGCCGAGCGTCACCTTCACGGCGTCGGCCAGCGTGTTGAGGCCGCGCTCGAGGCCGCGACGGGCCTCCTCGTCGAAAGCAATGATCTTAGCCATGTGTGTTCCTCGTCCCTCCCGGACGTCGCAATGGTCTTGGCACTCGGTACAACTGAGTGCCAACTGATTCTGGCACTCGCACCTGTCGAGTGCAACACAGCGACCTCACGCGGCATGCCGCGTTCCGGGGACGCGGACCGGGAGGCCCGCCATCGGACCCCACCACCGGAGTCCCGGTCGGGGCCCCACCACCGGGCCCCCTCCACACGACGACGAGCGCGCCGCCCCGTCGGGGGCGACGCGCTCGGACGCGTGGTGGTCGACGACCGTCGCCGGCGGACCGGCGACCGAGGTCAGGCCGGTCGGACGGACTCGGCCTGCGGACCCTTCGAGCCGGTGCCGACGTCGAAGGTGACCGCCTGCCCTTCTTCGAGGACCTTGTAGCCGTTCATGTCGATCGCGGAGTAGTGGACGAAGACGTCCTGCCCCCCGCCGTCGACGGTGATGAATCCGTAGCCCTTCTCGGCGTTGAACCACTTGACGGTGCCGTTGGCCATTCTCTTGCTCCCTGCGGTGTTGCATTGCCACTGACGACGGCGCGACCGGTCCGCGACCGCCGGGTCCGAGCGCATACCTGCCTCACCCGGGTCTTCGCGGTGGAGGCACCGGCACGGTGTCGCCCTCGGATCACTGGGGTGACCAATTCCAGATCGTATCGGCGGACGCGCCGCCGACAAGAGGTGCGGACCAACTTCTTCATCCCGGCCGACGGAACTCAACATGCCCGAAACAAACGTGCAACAAACGGCACGACGAGTGGGGCGGAACGCCCGTCGCGGGTCAGCCGGCGTAATCGGCGCCGAGCACCACGGTGACGGCCGCGTTCGGGAACGCCGACGACTTGGCGACGGTTCCGACGCCGAGCGTCTTGACGATCCCGCGCGCGATCGCCGCCTCGGCATCCGTCTGGTAGTAGACGATCGTCTGCGAGGCGTCCTGGGACCCGGCGTTGCCGTCGCTCGCGACCACCCAACCCGCGTTCTCGAGCGTCGCGGTGCCGGTGGCGGCGAGTCCGGCGGTGGAGGTCCCGTTGAGCACCGTGAGCGTCATGGTCTTCGGCTGGTCGCTCGGCGCGGCGGTCGCGGCCGTCGTCGACGAGGACGACGCTCCGCTCGTGGCCGACGCGGACGCGGACGACCCGGTCGTTCCGGGGTCGGTGAACTGCGTGCTGTTGTTGGCGACCTCGAGCACGACGATGCCGATCACGACGAGCACCGCGCAGGCGAGTGCGGACCAGGCCACCAGGATCCAGCCACGGCCGCGCCTCGGGAGACCGCGGTGTGCCCCGACCCTCGGGCCGTCGGCGACGTCGTCGAATCGGTCTCGGGGGTATCTCGTCATGGCTGTCCTGCGGGCCCTTCACGGTCGGCGCGAGGCGGTGCGAAGGACCGTGCGGCGCGGGCACTGGTCCGTGCCCGGCGCAGTCGCTGCAGTCGCGTCACGAGCTGCGGATCGTAGGCGAGCGCGGCCGGGGAGTCGATCACGCGGTTGAGCACCTGATAGTAGCGGGCCGGCGACATGTCGAAGCGGACGCGGATGTCGGCTTCCTTCGTCCGGTCGTGCCGCGCCCGATCGTGCTCGAACGTGAGGATGCTCCGTGCGAGCTCCGAGAGATCGGAGTCGGTCCGGGATCCGGTCACGTCGGTCCTCCTGGTCGGATGGCTCGCCGGTCGGCTGGCCTCCGGTCATGCTAGGGCGGCATCCACGCCGGACCCTGGCATGGCCCTGGCAGGTCGGAAAGACACCGATCAGGCCGTCGGTGCGCCGAGCATCCAGGACGGGTCCGCGCCGAGGGGCGTGACGGTCGTGCCGTGGGCGTCGGCGAGCGCCAGGGCGACCCCGTCGAGCGAGACCGTGGCGAAGGCCGACGGAGCAGCGAGGTCGATGCCCCGCTCGGCGAGTTCCCCCACGGGCGGCAGGGTCGCGGCGACGTCGTGGAGCGACCCCGTCCGCTCCATCGCCACCCAGCGGACCCCGCGGTCCCGGAGCCGCTCGACGACGCGCTGCCGGTCCGAGCCCGGCAGGTAGACGAGCGTGCCGAGCGTGAGCACGACGGGCGTCGCCCCGCGCGGCAGCAGGTCGATCGCGCGGTCGAGGTCGTCCGGGGCGGTCCCGCGGACGGCGGTGTACGGGTCGGCCCGCACGGCGTCGGCGGCCCGCCGCATGAGCGCGACACGGTCGGTCGCCTCGACGGGGACGGACTCGACGAGCCGGTCGAACGCCCCGGGGGACCGCAGGTCGATCGGCGCCGGATCGAGCCCGACCCGCGCCACCACGTCGAGCCGGGAAGGCCGGCGCGACCCCGTCCCGTCGGCCCGGCTCCCGGGGTCACCCGTCGACGGCCGGGAGGCACGGGACCGGCCCGCACCGCGCCTCCCGTCGGACGGAGCAGCGGGTCCCGGACGCATCTGGAACCGGAGCGGGATCTCCGGCTCGCGCGCGGCCTCGGCGACGCGGACGGTGTCGTCGAGGCGGTCGACGTCGACGGTGGCGTGGTCCGGGACGATGCAGAGGCCGGCGCTCACCCCCACCTCGAGGAGCGCGAGCGGCCCCGGGATGCCCGCGAGCACGGGGACGACCGGCGCCATGCGTCGGGGGTCGTTCGTCTGGGTCGTGGACACGGCCAGCTCGGCGAGCAGCCGGTCGGGGGCGTCGCGGACGAGCCGGAGGAGGGCCTCCCGGTCGGTCGGGTCGGCGCCCAGGCGGCGCGCGACGGCGAAGAGCAGCTCGGGCTGCCGCTTGGTCGGGGCGACACGGATCAGCAGGTCGACGGCGGCGTCGTCCTCGGCGATCGACGCCGCCCAGCGGGCGGAGGTCGGCGAGGCGGTCACCATGCGCTCGGCGTGGTGGCGGTAGCGGCGGCGGGTGGCCTCGGGGCCGTCCGGCTCCGGCTGGTGCGGAGGCTCCGCGCGGCCCGGTGCGTCAGCGGACAGCATCGTCCCCGACCGCCGCCGCGCGGTACATCCCCACGTGGCGGATGCCCGCCTCGACGTAGGGTTCGCCGAACGGCACGAACCCGGCGGCGGCGTACAGGCCGGCGACGTACTCCTGCGCGTGGAGGAGGAAGGCCTCGTCCGGGTGGGCGGCGAGCACGGCGTCGACGAGCCGACGCGCGAGCCCCTGTCCGCGGTGCTCGACGGCCGTGGCCACGCGGCCGATGACCCGGGTCGCGGGCAGGTCGACGGCCGGCTGGACCTCGTCCGCGGCGGGCCGGATGCAGCGCAGGTAGGCGCGGGCGACCCCGTCCTCGCCGGGGATCCACCAGTGTTCCGTCTCCGGTTCGCGGTCCCGGCCGTCGAAGTCCTCGGCCGTCACGCGCTGCTCGAGCGCGAACACCCGGTTGCGCAGGCGGACGACGGCGTAGAGGTCGTCCGTCGTCAGGGCGTCCCACCGGCCACGGTGGACGGAATGCTCGGTCATCGGTGCGAGTTTAATGACATGACCGCGTCACGAGTGCGGTCACGACCAGGAGGAACCCATGGCATACAACGTGGAGAAGACCGACGCCGAGTGGCGTGAGGAACTCGACCCGCAGCAGTACGCCGTGCTGCGGCAGGCCGCGACCGAGCGCCCGTGGACGGGTGAGCTGCTCGACGAGGAGCGCGCCGGCGTCTACACCTGTGCGGCGTGCGGTGCGGAGCTGTTCAAGAGCGGCACCAAGTTCGACTCGGGCTGCGGGTGGCCGTCGTTCTACGAGTCGGTGCGCCCCGAGGCCGTGCAGCTCATCGAGGACCGCACGCTCGGCATGGTGCGCACCGAGGTCCGCTGCGCGAGCTGCGGTTCGCACCTCGGGCACGTGTTCCCGGACGGTTTCGGCACCCCGACCGGCGACCGGTACTGCATGAACTCGATCTCGCTCGGGTTCTCCCCCGCGGCGGACTGACCTCCACCGCGACACCTCGGCTCGTCGGTACACTTGGCGGGCCAGCCGGCATGGCGCAATTGGTAGCGCACCGTACTTGTAATACGGGGGTTGCGGGTTCGAGTCCCGCTGCCGGCCCCGATCAGCCGCGTCCGCGGTGTCCGTCTGCCGCGGTGTCAGCGGCACGACCAGTCGAAGTCGAGTCCGCTCGCCACACCCCCGACGACGTACTGCACCATGGCCACCCCGCCGTCGACGAGGCCCGGCCCGGCGCACGCCTCCTTCGCCCGGGCGAGCGGGGTCTCACCGGTGGCGATCCAGCTCGGCGCCGAGGCCAGGGCGCTGTTCGGTGTGGTCCCGCCACTGATGATCCCCCACTGGTACCCGGTCGAGTAGAGCCCGACGGCGATCCCCCGGGCGGCGAACGCGTCGGTCATGCCGTCGAGCACCGCGACGTTCGTGGCGGGGTCCCGCCACGTGGCACCGGTCTCGACGTCGAGCCACCAGCGGTACGCCGCCGGATGGGACACGCCCCGGTCGACGACGTCGCGGACCGCGATGTCCCAGCCGTCCATGTACGAACAGGCGACGCCGTCGGAACCGGGCGTGCACACGCCGTACACGCTCGTGACCCTGGCCCCCTCGGGATCGACGTTCGACGTCGGCCAGCCACCGCCCGGCACGTGGCGGCCCGGGTTCGCCGTGTTGACGTACAGCGCGGCACGGGGCTGCCCGGCACCGCCCGCGGAGTCCCGAGCCCAGGCGAGCTGCGCGGCGAGGCACGGGTTCGTCGTGGTGCCGGACCCGTCGTTCACACCGATCACCGCGAACGCCTGTCCTGCCGGCAGGGCCCGGTGGCACTGCGGCCACGAGACGTCGTTCCCGAGGCCGGAAGGCGCCGAGCCGTCCGTGAAGTAGCCGGCGACGTCCAGGTGGAGGGTCGCCGCGCCTCCCGACGCGACGGCCTGCACCGACGCCTGTCGGAGCGCGACGGGCACGAGTCCCGCCACGGCTCGGCCCGCGGTGAACACCAGCGCGACCCCGCCGTCGTCCCGGCCGTAGGGGGCGACCCGGAGCGCACCGGCGGGGCCGGATCGTTCGAGCGATGCGGTGACGAGCACGGCGGTCGCGTCGCCCGGGACGCCCGCGCCCCCGGCGAGTTGGATCTGCGTCGCGGCGCCCGTCGTCGTGCCGGTGTACGCCCGGACGGCCGTCATCGGGGTGAACACGGCCCCGGAGTCCGAGCGCGCGTACGCGCCGAGCACGTCGAGGGTCACCGTGGCCGAGCCGGCCGACACCGCGACGGACAGGGCGCCGTCGTCGAGCTGGGCCACGACCGCGTTCGCCGCGACGGCCCCGCGCGTGAACTGCTGGACGCCGATCCGGTTCGTGCGTCCTGCCGGGCCGACCCGCAACGACCCCGGCGCGGTCGGGTGCACCACGGTGGCCTCGAGGACGACGGCGGTGGCGCCCCTGGGCACCGTGACGCCGTCCGCCACGGGGACGCGGACCGGATGCGTGCCGACCGTGCCACGGAACGCCCTGGTGGTGTCGACCGGCTGGTACGTCGATCCCTGCGCGGCGCTCGTGTAGGCCCCCGACACGATCACCGACACCGAGGCGGAGCCGTCCGACAGCGCGACCTGGAGGCGACCGTGGACGAGACGGACCGTCGCGAGCCCGGTGACGGTCGTGCCCGCCGTGACGCGCTGTGTGGCCACCGGTGCGTCCTGCCCCGCCGGCGTGACCCGAACCCAGCCGTCGTCCGTCGGAGCCGTGACGCGGACGTCGACGACGACGGCATCGGCCGCGGGGGCGACCCCCGCGCGACCAGCGACCGGCACCGCCACGGGTCGTGTGCCGACGTCGCCGCGGAACACGAGGGCGCGGGTCAGCGGCGTGAACCGGTCACCGGACGACCCGTCCGCCGCGAGGTGGGACGACCGTGCGGACCCGACGGCCACACCCGCCGCGACGGCGAGCGCGAGCACGCCGATGGCCGCCACGAGCAACGCGGTGAGCCGGGCCGGACGCCTGCGTCCGCTCCGCATGGTCCCCCTCGGTCGACGTGGACGCTGCACGGCACGAGGCCACGCACCGCCCCCGGGGAGCGCGCGTGGCCTCGTGGTGCGTCCGGTCACGGATCAGGAGAGCGACCGGCGCGACAGCGGGTAACCAGCCCACCGATGCCGAGAGCATGACAGGCGGATCGACGTCGGACAACGTCTCCGAGCCACGCCGCGCCGCTTCCTGTGAGGATTCTTGGTATCGAGGGGGACGCTCAGCGGCCCCCGGTCAGCTTCCGGTCGCGCTGCGCCACACCGGCGGTGCCGTACGGGTAGTCGTCGATGCGGGGCGTGCTCGCCTCGGAGAGCGCCGTCAGCTCCTCCGGGGTCAGCACGAGGTCCGCCGACGCCAGGTTGTCCTGCAGCTGCTCCACCGTGCGGGCACCGAGGATGACCGAGGTGACGGCCGGCTGCGCGAGCAGCCAGGCCAACGCGACCTGCGAGTACGACGTGCCGTGGGCCTCCGCGGCCGCGCCGACCGCCCCGAGGACGGCCCACGTGCGCTCGTCGGCGTTCCGCGCCTCCCACGCCTCCATGCCGCGCTTCGGGTTCTCACCCAGCCGGGTCGCACCCGTCGGGGCCTGGTCCCGCTGGTACTTGCCGGACAGCCACCCGCCGGCGAGTGGCGACCACGGCAGGAGACCGATGTTCGCGTCGAGGCACGCGGGCACGATCTCGTGCTCGATGTCGCGCACGAGCAGGTTGTACTGCGGCTGCAGGGTCACGGGCGGAGCCCAGTGGTTCGCCTTCGCCTCGTAGACCGCCTTCGTGATCTGGTAGCCGAGGTAGTTCGAGAACCCGTACGCGCCGATCTTGCCGGCGGACACGGCGTCGTCGAGGAACCGGAGGGTCTCCTCGATCGGCGTCAGGGCGTCCCACGCGTGCATCTGGTACAGGTCGATGTAGTCGACACCGAGCCGCTCGAGGGACGCGTCGAGCGCCCGCGTCAGGTGGCGGCGCGAGAGGCCGACGTCGTTCGGGCCGTCGCCCTGGGGGAACCGGCCCTTCGTGGCGATGACGACCTGCTGCGCCTCGGTCGGGTGGTCTGCGAGCCAGCGACCGATGATCCGCTCGGACTCGTTGCCCGAGTAGACGTCCGCCGTGTCGATGAAGGTACCGCCGGCCTCGACGAAGGCGTCGAGGATCGTGCGTGAGGTGGGTTCGTCGGCTTCACTGCCGAACGTCATGGTGCCGAGCGTCAACGACGACACGGCGGCACCGCTGTTACCGAGGAGTCTGTAGTCCATGTCGTGGACGCTAGCCCTGGGTGGCCTCCGCGTCCGCGCGGGTGCGCTGCAGGAACGCGATCGCGGCCTCCCGGAACGCTCGGGAGGTCGGCGCGTTGAAGTGGTTCCGGCCCGGGATCTCGACGAACTCGGCACGCGGCGCCGCGGCCGCGAGGCGCTGCGACGCCGCGAGGATGCCGTCCTCGCTCCCCGCCGCCAGGAGCAACGGCTGCGTCGGCGCGTTGTCCGGTCTGGGCTCGACGCTGTCCCGCATCCCCTCGACCATCGCGACGAGCGCACGGAGGTCGTTGCCCGGGACCCCGGAGGCCATGGTCAGGTAGGCGTTCGTCACGCGGTCCTCGACGGGCTCGCCATGCTCGATGAACGCCCGCGCCTGGTCGACCCGGACCCGTCGCATCGGGTCCGCGTCCGGGATGCCCCCGAGGACCGCTCGGCTGATCCGGTCGGGGATCCGGTCCGCGGTGTGCCATCCGACGCGTGCCCCGAGCGAGTACCCGAGGTACGCGACGTCGTCGAGCAGGTAGGCGTCGACGACCGCGGTGACGTCGGCGACGAGGAGGTCCATCGAGTACTCCTGCGGCCGGTGCGGCTTGCTGCTGCGGCCGTGCCCGCGCAGGTCGACGACGACGACGCGGTGGCCGGCGCGCGTGAGGTCACGGGTCCACCCCGACGCGTGCCAGTTGAGGAGCCCTGAGGACGCGAACCCGTGCACGGCGACCACCGCGGGGGCGTCCGGGTCGCCGTGGTCGTACGTGGCGATGTCGAGACCGTCCGGCGAGACGACGACGCGTGGACGGGGGGCTTCGGGGACGAGCGACATGGCGCGGACCAGGCTACCGACGACGTGGCATCGTGGCGGCATGGACGGCTACGGCGCAGACCAGATCCGGGCGGCCGAGGCGCCGCACCTCGCCGCGGGCGAGCTGCTCATGCAGCGGGCCGCCGCCGGACTCGCCGACGTGGTCGACGAGCTGCTCGGCGACCCCGCGGTCGTCCCCGGCGACGGCGAGCGCACCGTGCTCCTGCTCGTCGGCAGCGGCGACAACGGCGGCGACGCGTTGTTCGCCGGTGCGGCGCTCGCCGCACGCGGTCACCGCGTCGAGGTGCTGTGCCTCGGGTCGCGCGTGCACGAGGCGGGGGCGGCGGCCGCGCAGCAGGCCGGCGCGGTCCTCCTCGAGCACCCGGACGACGACGAGACGGTGCGGGCGGCGGCGCTGCGGGCCGACCTCGTGCTCGACGCCGTGCTCGGGATCGGACGGACGAGCTCGACGGCACTCCGCTCGCCCGCACGGGAGGCCGTGGGCGTCATCCGGGACCTCGCGCGGGACCAGCGCGCTCCGTCCGTCGTCGCCGTGGACGTCCCGAGCGGCATCGACCCCGACACGGGCGCGGTCGCCGACGACCACGTGCTCGAGGCCGACGTGACCGTCACGTTCGGCGGCGTCAAGGCGGGGCTGCTGCGCGGTCCGGGGCGGGCCCTCGCGGGACGCGTCGTGCTCGTCGACGTCGGCATCGTCGCGGACCTCGCCGCCGTGGAGCCGCTCGTCCGGACCTGACCCGACCGGGAGCGCACCCGCCCCGCGGGACTCAGCCCCGCGCCTCCCGGTACGCCTCGACGAACCGCAGGTACGTCACGGCGATGAGGTCCTGGGCGTCCTCCTCGGCGAGGCCGCGGTCCAGGACGTCGCCGAGCGGCTGCTCCCAGATGCTCCGGCCGATCGCGAAGCCGACGAACCCGTCGAGTGGTGCGGCCACCGAGAGCCAGTGGTCGAGCGCGTCCTCCGAGGCGTCTCGACCGAGGATGACGCACTGCACGCTGTCCCGGCCGCCCTGCTTCGTGGCGGCGACGACCCGCTCGGCGTCCTCGCGGCGGTCGAGGCCCTCGATCTTCCAGATGTCCGGCTCCACGCCGTGCTCCTGCAGGAACCCGATGAGGTCGACGGTGAGCGACGGGCGCAGGTCCCGGTCGTAGTCCTCGACCGACGCCTTCTGCTCGTCCGTGCCGGGGACGAGCAGTTCGAGCAGGAACGACCGGCCCGCGTCGCGCAGGGTGCGCGTCACGCCGGCGAGCCGTTCGGCCTGCCCGCGTCGTTCGTCGGCGTCGAGGTCCGGGTTGTCGCGGACGAGGACCTTGACGTGGTCGGGGTCGAACTCCTCGACGTGCTGCATCCACAGGCCGTCGTCCCCGTCGCCGTACTCGAACGTGAAGAAGTCGTGGCCCGACGCCTCGATCGGCATCGCGAGCTGGAGTCCCGCGGCCTTGGCCGCCCGTGCGACCTCGGCGCCGTAGCGTTCGTCGACGAGCACGCCGGTGCGCTCTCGGTCGGCTCCGCGGGTCAGGGCGTCGAGCAGCCCCCGGTAGACGAGCATCTTGCCGTCCCGGATCCGCTGGATGTCGTCCTCGTCGTCGGGCTGTCCCGACGCGATCCGGTAGGTGTGCTTGGCGAGCGAGTCCCGGTGGTCCATCGCCAGGATGAACACGGGATGCTCCGCGTCGAGCTGCGGTCGGTCGTCGAACGTGGACATGTGGCGCTCCCTCCGGGCGCGGCCCGGGAGGCCCGCCTCCACCGATCGAACGCCGTCGCCCTGGCAGCCGCCCGAGGGTCGGCGCGACCAGCCGCGAGTCGGCCCGCCCGCCCGCGGGTCGGGTCAGCCCGCCGAGGACGTCGCGGTCGGAGTCGGGGTCGGCACCGGCGTCTCGTCGCCGGACGCGTACGTGCTGCCCGCGGCGGTCACGACGAAGGTCCGGAACTCGGCGTTCGTGAACGGCAGGCTGTAGTCGTACCGCTTGCCGTTCACGAAGATCGTCGGCGTGCCGGTGAGCTGCCGGAGCCCGGTGCCGGGCACCCCGTGGGTGAGGACGTCGTTCGTCCGCGCGTCCACCCACGCGGCGTAGCGCTGGGTGTCGATGCACCGCTCGATGGCGTCGAGGTGCCGGATCCCGTGCACGCCTGCCACGAGGTGTCGGAGCTGTGCGTCGTCGAGGCCCTTCGTGTTCTCCTCGGGCTGCTCGGCGTACAACGCCTGGTTCACGGCGAAGAACTGGTCGGGCGACGAGTTCGCCACACAGGCCGCCGCGTTCGCCGCACGGAGCGAGTACTTCGTGCCCTGCGATCGGTTCGTCAGGATCGCGATGGGGTGGATCTCGACGGTCGCGGCACCGGACGTCACGAGGCCCCGGATGTACGCGTTGTTCTCGTGCTCGAACTGGCCACAGATCGGGCAGAGGTAGTCGATGTACATCGTGATGTGGACGGTGCCCGCGACGTCGACCGCACCCGAGGCGTCCCCGGTCGCCGAAGCACTCGGCGTCGCCGATGCGGTGCCGCTCGAACCGGCGGACGCCGACGCACTCGACGTGGCACGCCCCGCGCCGCCGGCGTCACCGCGCCCCGCTCCGACCGCGCGCAGCCCCTGCCCGATGGTGATGCCGCCGCCCGCCATGTGCGCGGGCCCCGGACCGGCCGGCTGCACCGAGCGGACGAGCACGATCGACACGACCGCGACGATCGCGATGAGGACGACGACGAGGCCCGCCTGCAGCCCGATGCGCACACCGCGCTGGCGTCGCTTCTGGCGGGCCCTGGCCTGTTGTGCTCGGATCCTCGCAGCCGCGCGGCGCTCGTTCCGCGTGGCGCGCTCGTCGCCCTCGGGACGATTCGTCATACCGGTCCTCCGTGATCGGGCCGGCCCCTCCGGCCCTCCTGTCGTCCGCGGTACCTCCCGCACCGCCCGGACGGACCTGGGAAGTGTACTTGCGTGGGCTGGGAGACCGTGGTCGGGAGGCCCATCGACGGCCGCGCCACTGGCGCCGACGTGCGAAACCGTGTTGTATGTCCCTCGATGGTCGATGTCGCCCATCCGGGGGCCTCAGGGTCACCGTTCCTCACTACGGATCGTCCGGCACGTACCTGCCGGTGAAGGAGCAAGAACGCATCATGGCGTCCGTCACCTACGACAAGGCAACCCGTCTCTACCCCGGAGGCAACCGCCCCGCCGTCGACGGCCTCGACCTCGACATCGCGGACGGCGAGTTCCTCGTCCTCGTCGGCCCGTCGGGCTGTGGCAAGTCGACCTCCCTCCGCATGCTCGCGGGCCTGGAAGAAGTGAACGACGGCCGGATCCTCATCGGTGACCGCGACGTCACCGACATCCCGCCGAAGGACCGCGACATCGCGATGGTCTTCCAGAACTACGCGCTGTACCCGCACATGACCGTCGCCGAGAACATGGGCTTCGCGCTCAAGATCGCCGGCGTCGGCAAGGAGGAGCGCGCGACCCGCGTCCTCGAGGCGGCCAAGCTCCTCGACCTCGAGCAGTACCTCTCGCGCAAGCCGAAGGCGCTCTCGGGTGGTCAGCGTCAGCGCGTCGCGATGGGCCGCGCGATCGTCCGTCAGCCCCAGGTGTTCCTCATGGACGAGCCGCTGTCGAACCTCGACGCCAAGCTCCGCGTCCAGACCCGCACGCAGATCGCGTCGCTCCAGCGTCGGCTCGGGGTCACGACCGTCTACGTCACGCACGACCAGACCGAGGCCCTGACCATGGGCGACCGCATCGCGGTCCTCAAGGACGGCATCCTCCAGCAGGTCGGCACCCCGCGCGACCTGTACGAGAAGCCGAACAACGTGTTCGTCGCCGGGTTCATCGGCTCGCCGGCCATGAACCTCCTGCCGGCGGACATCGCCGACGGTGGCGTGCGCTTCGGCACGTCGGTCGCCGCGGTCGACCGCGACGTCCTCAGCAACGCCAAGTCGTCGAACGTCACCATCGGGGTTCGCCCCGAGGACGTCGTCGTCTCGCAGTCGGGCGAGGGCCTGCCGGTCCAGGTCGACGTCGTCGAGGAGCTCGGCGCCGACGGCTACCTGTACGGCCACAGCGAGGCCGCCGGGAGCCGCGTCGACGTCGTCGCACGCGTCGACGGCCGTCACCACCCCTTCGCGGGCGACACCGTGTACATCACGGCCCAGCCGGGCCGCGTGCACGTGTTCGACACCGAGTCGGGCGAGCGCCTCGGCGACAAGGCCGTCGTCAGCGCCTGATCGGACCGACACCACCGGGAGCCTGCCGGACCGCCCCACGAAGGCGGGCCGGCAGGCTCCCGGCGTTCGGCCAGACCGTACCGTCCGCACCCTGCACCACCGAAAGCGACCCCCTCGTGCCCGACTCGATGTCCATCACCGCCGCCACCGTCGACCCTGGCCTGCTCGACCTGCCGTGGGACCTCCCGCTCGACGCCTGGCCCGACGACACGATCGCCGCGCTGCCGAAGGGCATCTCGCGACACCTCGTGCGGTTCGTGCACCTCAGCGGCTACGTCGTGGCGGTCAAGGAGACGAGCGAGGAGCTCGCCCGCAGTGAGTACGACATGCTCCGGACGCTCCAGCGCATGGACGTCCCGTGCGTGGACCCGGTCGCCGTCATCACGAACCGCGTGGGACGCGACGGGGAGGCCCTGCAGCCGGTCCTCGTGACCCGGCACCTCCGGTTCTCGCTCCCGTACCGCGCGCTCTACTCGCAGACGCTGCGGCCGGACACCGCGACGCGCCTCGTCGACGCCCTGGCGGTCCTCCTGGTGCGGCTGCACATCATCGGTTTCTTCTGGGGCGACGTGTCGCTCTCGAACACCCTCTTCCGCCGCGACGCCGGTGCGTTCGCCGCGTACCTCGTCGACGCCGAGACGGGCAAGCTCTACCCCGGCGGCCTGTCGAACGGGCAGCGTGAGAACGACCTCGAGATCGCGCGCGTCAACATCGCCGGCGAGCTCCTCGACCTGGAGGCCGGCGGTCGCCTCGACGAGAACGCGGACCCGGTCACGGTGTCCGACGGCATCGTGGCCCAGTACCGCACGCTGTGGAAGGAACTGACCGGGTCCGAGGAGTTCGACGCCTCGGAGCGCTGGCGCATCAACAGCCGGGTCGAGCGCCTCAACGACCTCGGGTTCGACATCGAGGAACTCGCGATCCGCACGACCGAGGGCGGCCAGCAGGTCCGTATCCAGCCGAAGGTCGTGGACGCGGGCCACCACCAGCGGCGGCTGCTCCGGCTCACCGGCATCGACGCCGGCGAGAACCAGGCACGGCGGCTCCTCAACGACCTCGACGCCTACCGTGCCCGCAACGGCCGCGACGAACTCGACGAGGAGATGGTCGCGCACGAGTGGGTGTCCCGCGTCTTCGAACCCGTGGTCCGGGCGATCCCCCGGGAGCTCCGCGGGCGGCTCGAACCCGCCGAGGTGTTCCACGAGCTCCTCGAGCACCGCTGGTACATGGCGCAGCAGGAGCAGCGGTCGGTGTCCCTGCCCGAGGCCACCACGGCCTACATGAACGACGTGCTGCGGCACCGCCGCGACGAGCGCATGCTCATCGACCCGCCGACGAACTCGATCGCGCTGCCCCTCGAGGACGAGGACGAGGACGAGGACTGGCGGGCGAACGTCTGACGGCTGCGGTGCACCGGTGACGACACCGGCTCGTGGGCGACGACACCGACGATACGGTCGGACCGTGACGTCCGAGGAACAGCGCGTGTGGGACCAGGCCCGCTGGCAGCGCATGAGCCAGTGGCCGCTCACGGTCGCCGCCGTGGCGTTCCTCGTGGCGTTCGCCGTCCAGGTGCTCGCGGACCTGCACGGCGCAGCCGCCCTGCCGTCGGATCTCGTCATCAACGCCACCTGGGTGATGTTCGCGGTCGACTACGTCGTCATGCTCGTCCTCGCGGAGCACCGCGGCCGGTGGTTCCGCCGCCACCTGCTCGACCTCGCGGCGATCGCCCTCCCGACGCTCCGCCCGCTGCGGCTCCTCCGCCTCGTGCAGCTGTTCCGGGTCCTGCAACGCACCACCGGCACGGCGGTCCGGGGCCGCGTCATCATCTACGTGACGGTGACGACCGCGCTGCTCGTGTTCGTCGCGGCACTGGCGATGCTCGACGTCGAGCGCCACGCCCCGCACGCGACGATCACGGACTTCGGCGCCGCGATCTGGTGGGCGCTCGTCACGATCACCACGGTGGGCTACGGCGACGTCGTGCCGGTGACGCCCGAGGGCCGGTTGATCGCGGCCGCCGTGATGATCGGCGGCATCGCGCTCATCGGTGTCGTCACGGCGACCCTGGCGAGCTGGATCATCGACCAGGTCGGACGGCGCGACGAGGAGAGCCAGGCGGTGACCCAGCGGCAGGTCCGCGAGCTCGCCGCCGAGATCCGCGCGCTGCGCGCCGAACTCGCGGACGCTCGGACCGCACCGACCGCGGGAGTGGCCTCCGCAGCCACACCAGCAGCAACGGCACCCGCCGCAGCCGCACCGACACCAGCAGCAACGGCACCAGCAGCAACGGCACCCGCCGCAGCCGCACCCGCACCGACCCCGCGGACGACGCCTCCAGCGCAGTCCCGGTGACGACGGATCCGAGCGTCAGGCCCGTCGACGGCGGCGGGCGACCTCCCACAGGGTGACGCTCGCGGCGATCCCGGCGTTGAGCGACTCCGTGGCGCTCGAGATCGGGATCGACACGACGGCGTCGCACGTGTCCGTGACGAGCCGCGACAGGCCCTTGCCCTCGCTCCCGACGACGATGACGATCGGCCGGTCGGCGAGTTCGAGTTCGTCGAGCTGCACGTCGCCGTCACCGTCGAGTCCGAGCACGAACAGCCCGCGCTGCTGCAGGGCCTTGAGCGTCTGCGTGAGGTTCGGCGCCATCGCCACGGGGATGCGCGCCGCGGCACCGGCCGAGGTCTTCCACGCCGAGGCCGTGACGCCGACCGAACGGCGCTGCGGCACGATGACACCGTGGCCGCCGAACGCAGCCGTGGAGCGGATGATCGCGCCGAGGTTCCGGGGGTCCGTCACGCCGTC
The DNA here is from genome assembly GCF_003234875.1 of Curtobacterium sp. MCBD17_028. Taxonomy (NCBI): domain Bacteria; kingdom Bacillati; phylum Actinomycetota; class Actinomycetes; order Micrococcales; family Microbacteriaceae; genus Curtobacterium; species Curtobacterium sp. MCBD17_028. The sequence goes on from NZ_QKTQ01000004.1 coordinate 106,299, forward strand.
GAGTGCCACGAGCAACGGCACCTGGTCACGACGCTCGGCCGCGTCGACGAGGTCGTCCGCGTGGGCGTACTCGTACGGCGGCACCTTGAGCGCGACACCCTGGTGCACCGCGTCGTGGCCCGAGATGCGGTCGAGCTCGGGCCGCATGACCTCGAGCACCGGCACACCGCGGTGCGTCGCGAGCGCCAGGATCTCCTTGACGCGGTCGTCGACCTCGATCCGGGCGGCGACGTAGAGGGTGCTCGCCGGGATCCGCGCGCGGAGCGCCTCGAGCACGGAGTTGCGCCCCGTCACGAGCTCCGACTCGTCACCTGACCGCCGCGGTGCCGGCCGGGAGGCGCGGGGCTGCGGCGCGCTCGACGCACCGTGCCGCTGACGGGCGGTCTCGAGCCGTTCCTGCGCGGCCTTGCGCTTGCCCGCGGGGTGGTACGGCCGGTCCTCGGCCTTCGGGGTGGGGCCACGCCCCTCGAGCGCCTGGCGCCCCTGCCCGCCCGAACCGACCTGCTTGTTGCCGGTGCGGCCGGAGCGGACGGCGCCCGGACGGCCCTTGCGCTTGCCGGAGGTGTTCTTCACGCGATGCTCCAATGGGTTCCGGAGGGGGTGTCCTCGATCGTGATGCCGGCGGCGGCGAGGTCGTCGCGCACGCGGTCCGCCGTGGCGAAGTCGCGGGCGGCACGGGCAGTGGTGCGCTCGGCGACGAGCCGCTCGACGAGTTGGGCGAGCGGACCGGCGGCGCGGTCCGAGGCCTCGGGGCCGGCGGACCAGGTGTCGGCGAGCGGGTCGATCCCGAGCACCTCGACCATGGCCGTGACCTGCTGGTGGGCGGCGCCGAGCGCGGCGATGTCGTCGGCGTCGAGCGCGGCGTTGCCGGCCCGGACCGTCTCGTGGAGCACCGCGAGGGCCTGCGGAACGGCGAGGTCGTCGTCCATCGCGGCGGCGAACGCGTCGGGGACGACGGCGGCCACGCGCACGGGCTCGTCCACGAGGCGCCGGCGGGCACGCGACAGGAACCCGGCGATGCGCTCGAACGCCGCCTCGGCCTCGGCGAGGGAGCCCTCGTGGTGGTCGATCGTCGAGCGGTAGTGCGCCGACGCCAGGAAGTACCGCACCACGACGGGGCGCGCGGCCGCGAGGAAGTCCGCCGCGAAGATCGAGTTGCCGAGCGACTTCGACATCTTCTGGCCGTCGACCGTGACGAGGCCGTTGTGCAGCCAGTGGGTCGCGAAGGCGTCACCGGCCGCCGTCGACTGCGCGAGCTCGTTCTCGTGGTGCGGGAAGCGCAGGTCGAGGCCGCCCCCGTGGATGTCGAACGCCGCACCCAGGTACCGCCGGGACATCGCGGAGCACTCGATGTGCCAACCCGGTCGCCCCGCACCCCACGGGGACGGCCAGGACGCGGATCTGGGCTCCCCCGCCTTCGTGCCCTTCCAGAGGGCGAAGTCACGCGGGTCGCGCTTGCCCCGCGGATCGGCATCGGTGGCGTCCACCATGTCGTCGCGACGCTGGTGCGTCAGCGCTCCGTAGTCCGGCCAGCTCGCCGTGTCGAAGTAGACGTCGCCCGAGTCGTCCGCCGCGGGGTAGGCGTGGCCCCGCTCGACCAGGCGGGCGATGATCGCCTGCATCTCGGACACGCTCGCGGTGGCCCGCGGTTCGTAGGTCGGGGGGAGGATCCCGAGCGCCCGGTAGCCGGCCGCGAACTCGAGCTCGAACCGGTAGGCGCGGGCCCACCACTCCTCGCCGGACCCGGCCGCGAGGTCGAGGATCTTGTCGTCGATGTCCGTGACGTTCCGGACGAGCGTGACCTCGTACCCACGGTGCACGAGCCACCGCCGCCAGAGGTCGTAGACCAGCGCCGAACGGAGGTGCCCGATGTGCGGGGAGGACTGCACCGTCGGACCGCAGACGTACATGCCCACGTGGCCGTCGGTCAGCGGCGTGAAGGGGACGACCTCCCCCACGCGGGAGTCGTACAGGCGAACGGTCACGGCCTCAAGACTATGGGGTCGTCCGTCCGCGTGACTCAGTCGGCGGCCGCCGTGTGGACGGTGTCGGCACCCGTCGCCCTGTGCACGAGCGCCGTGGCGATGGCGGCGAGCCCCTCGCCCCGGCCCGTGAACCCGAGGCCGTCGGTGGTCGTCCCGGACACCGCGACCGGCACACCGACGACCGCCGCGAGTGCGTCCTGCATCTCCTCGCGCCGGGCACCGATCCGCGGCCGGTTCCCGATGACCTGCACGCTGACGCTCGTCGGCACCCAACCGGCCTCGGCCAGGAGCGCCACCGCCCCCTGCAGGAACACGGTCCCCGACGCACCGGCGTAGCGGGGATCGTCGGTCCCGAACCGGCCGCCGATGTCCCCGAGCCCGGCGGCGGACAACAGGGCGTCGCACACCGCGTGCGCCACGGCGTCGCCGTCACTGTGACCCGCGAGCCCGGGCTCATCCGGGAACGCGAGCAGCCCGACCCGGCACGGCACCGCGGCGTCGAACGCGTGGACGTCGACACCCAGCCCGACGCGCGCTGCCACCGGCACCTCGGCCGGGAGGCCCGGACCAGGCGAACCCGACGGCCGCCGGTCCGCCCCGCGGTCGGCGACCACGGCCTCCGCGCGACGGAGGTCCCAGGCGGTCGTGATCTTGAAGGCGTCCGCGTCACCCGCCACCACGTGCACCACGCCGCCCGCGGCCTGGAACACCCCGGCGTCGTCGGTCTCGGAGCGGGCGGCGGACGCGTACGCGGCCCGGAGTGCGTCGAGCGGGAACCCCTGGGGCGTCTGCACACCGACGAGTGCGGCTCGGTCCACGGTCTCGACGACGACGGCGCTGTCATCGGGACCGAGGACGTCGACGCGCTTCACGGTGTCCGTCACCGGGAGCGCCGGGACGACCCCCGCGCCCGTGGTCCGCACGGCCTGGAACACCCGCTCGACCTGGTCGGCCGGGGTGAGGCACCGGGCGGCGTCGTGGACGAGCACCGAGGCGACGGAGTCCGGCAGGGCTGCCAGGCCGGCCTCGACGGACGCGTGGCGATCCGGGCCTCCCGGCACGACCGCCGTGTGGCCGACCGCCGGTCCGGCGACGTCGGCGACGAGGGCACGGCACTCGTCGAGCCGCTCGACGGGAGCGACGACCACGACGAACGTGGGCTCGGCGAGCGTGAACAGCGGTTCGAGCGCCCGCTCGAGCATCCGGCGGCCGGCGACCGGCACGAACGCCTTCGGGACGCCGAACCCGAGCCGGGTCCCCGAACCCGCCGCGACCACGACGACCGCGCGCACGGCGACGGCGCCGACGTCATGGGACGTCGGCGCCGTCGTGGGTGACCGGTGGGTCACGGATGCATCAGGAGGCGAGGACCTCGTCGAGGACGGTCGAGGCCTGGTCCTCGTCGGTCTTCTCGGCGAGGGCGAGCTCGGAGATCAGGATCTGACGGGCCTTGGCGAGCATGCGCTTCTCGCCGGCGGAGAGACCGCGGTCCTGGTCGCGGCGCCAGAGGTCGCGGACGACCTCGGAGACCTTGATGACGTCACCCGAGGCGAGCTTCTCGAGGTTCGCCTTGTACCGGCGCGACCAGTTCGTCGGCTCCTCGGTGAACGGGGCGCGCAGGACCTCGAACACGCGGTCCAGGCCCTCCTTGCCGATGACGTCACGGACACCGACGAGGTCGACGTTGTCCGCCGGCACCTCGATCGTCAGGTCGCCCTGGGTGACACGCAGCTTGAGGTAGACCTTCTCCTCGCCCTTGATGATCCGCGTCTTGACTTCAGAGATGGTTGCCGCCCCGTGGTGGGGGTAGACGACGGTTTCGCCGACCTCGAATTGCATGTGTTGAGCTCCGTTCCGAGACCTTCAGTTTACCACAAGCATTTGTCGAGTAATGGGCGGCCGGTGGGGCTGCGCGGGCAGTGCCTCCGCCCATCGCTAGGATGGGGCGGGTCGCCGTGGGCCCGCTGCGATCCGGTGTCGCGCGGGTCGCTGACAGCGGCCCCAGCCGCACCGCGCCAAGCTCGGATGCGTCCATGACGGCTGTCCCACCGGTCAAGCATCGTGACTCCTGGAGGAAAGTGTGAGAGCTCGGGTTCTCGTGTCCATCGCCGTGGCGGCGTCCATCGCCGTCGGGACCGCCGGCTGCGAGTTCCTCACCGAGGCCGGCACCACCAAGGGGTACAACGCGAGTGACGGCGTGAGCACCTCCGTCGGTGCCGTCGACGTGCGCAACGCCCTCCTCCTCACCAAGAACGGCAAGCGGGCACGGCTCGTCGCGTCGCTCGTGAACAACGCGGACAGCAAGCGCACCGTGACGATCGAGCCGAAGGACCACGCGGGGCAGTCCGTGACCGTCGTCATCCCGGGCAACTCCTCGGTGGACCTCGGCAGCACGAGCCCCACCGCGCAGGAGGTCGTGTTCCCGAAGCTCGACTCGAAGGCCGGCTCGCTGGCCCGCGTCTACTTCACCTACTCCGGCGCCTCGGGCAAGTCGATCTCGGTCCCCGTGCTGAACGGCGCGATGGAGGAGTACCGCACGCTCCTGCCCACCCCGCAGCAGTCGCAGACCCCCACCCTCACGCCGACGCCGACCTCGACGGCCACGCCGGTCGGCTGACGGTCCGACGTCCCGCAGCACCGACGGCGCCTCCGACCTCCGGGTCGGGGGCGCCGCGTCGTCCGCCCCGCCGAACGGGGACCGGATCGGATCGGACCGCCCGCCGCGGGCGCAGCGTCGCGCAGGCGGGGCCGCGCAGGCGGGGCCGCGCGCGGCCGGGAGGCGCGGGTCGGGCCCGCACCGTCCCTCCCGGCCGGCGACCGGCGGATCAGGCCTCGATGCGGTAGCCGAGCCCGCGCACGGTGACGAGCACCTCGGGCACGGACGGCGTCCGCTCGATCTTCGAGCGGATCCGCTTGATGTGCACGTCGAGGGTCTTCGTGTCCCCGAAGTAGTCGGACCCCCACACGCGGTCGATGAGCTGACCGCGGGTCAGGACGCGCCCGGCGTTCCGGAGGAGCAGCTCGAGGAGCTCGAACTCCTTGAGCGGCATCGGCGTCTCGGCGCCGTCCACGGTGACCGTGTGCCGCTCGACGTCCATCCGGATGGCGCCCACCTGCAGCACGCCGCTGTCCGCCTGGTCGTCGTCGACGCGGCGCCGGAGCACGGCGCGGATCCGGGCCAGGAGCTCGCGGGTCGAGTACGGCTTCGTGACGTAGTCGTCCGCACCGAGCTCGAGGCCCACGACGACGTCCACCTCGGAGTCCTTCGCCGTGAGCATGATGATCGGCACGTTCGACCGCGTCCGGATCTGTCGGCAGACCTCGGTGCCGGGCAGCCCCGGGAGCATGAGGTCGAGGAGCACGAGGTCCGGCGTCACGGCGTCGAACTGCGCGAGTGCGGCGAGGCCGTCGGCGGCCACGGTGGTCTCGTAGCCCTCGCGCTGCAGCAGGAAGCTCAGGGGGTCGCTCAGGGCGGGTTCGTCGTCGACGATGAGGATGTGGGTCACGATTGCTGCTCTTCCAGGTGCTCTTCGAGGGCTGATGTGAGTTCGGGGTCGGCTTCCGGGATCCGGATGGTGAACGTCGATCCGCGGCCGGGCTGGGACCAGACGCGGACGTCGCCGCCGTGGTTCGCGACGATGTGCTTGACGATCGCGAGCCCGAGGCCCGTGCCGCCGGTCGCCCGGGACCGCGCAGGATCGACCCGGTAGAACCGCTCGAACACGCGGTCCAGGTCGACCTCCGGGATCCCGACCCCCTGGTCGGTGACGGTGATCTCGACGAAGCCGTCCGCCCGCCGCACGCCGAGTCCGACGCGGGTGTGGTCCGGTGAGTACTTGACCGCGTTCGCGACGAGGTTCGAGACCGCGACCTGGAGCAGCGCCGCGTCGCCCATGACCCGGAGCTTCGACTTCTTGGCGCGGACGATCTGGATGTCGCGGCTCGCGGCGACGACCGAGTTCGCGTCGATCGCCGCCTGCACGATGCCGTCCACGGCGACCTCCTCGCTCGTCTCGACGACGTCGAGCGACTGCAGCCGGGACAGCTCGATGATGTCCTTCGTCAGTGCGCCGAGCCGCTCGGACTCGGTCACGAGCTGGGCGGCGAACCGGCGGACGTGCTCCGGGTCGTCCGCCGCCGCGACGAGGGTCTCGGCGAGCAGGCCGATCGCACCGATCGGGGTCTTGAGCTCGTGGGAGATGTTCGCGACGAAGTCACGACGGACCTCGTCGATCCGTCGACTCTCGGTGAGGTCGTCGGCGGTGAGCAGCACGTACCGGTTCCCGAGCAACGCCGCCCGGAACCCGAGGTACCCGACCGCGTCGCGGCTCCCCCGGGTCAGCTCGAGGTCCTCGGTCGCGTTCTCGCCACTGCGGCGCACCCGGTCCACGAGGTCGACGAGCTCGTCGTGCACGAGCCGCCGCCGCACGACGAGGCCCACGACGAGCGCCTGCGGCGAGGCCGCGACCACCGTGTTCGACGGGTCGACGACCACCGCGGGGTTGTGCATCGTCGCGATCACCGCCGCGACGCCGTCCGGCAGGTGCCGTTCGGCGACGTCGGCCGCCCGGGCGGTGCGCTCCGCCGCGATCACCAACACCACGACGCCCGCACCGAACACACCGCCGAGGAGCATCGACAGTGGCACGAGCCACGCGTTGTCCATGGACGCCAGTGTAAGGACGGACGCGCACCCCTCCAGCCCCGGTCCACGGAGGACCGGGGGTGCCGCGACGACCGTTCAGTCGGCCGTCACCGTCCGTTCACCTGGACGGCCGACACTGTTCGGGCATCCGCCGACGATGCACCAGGTGAGATGTGCCGACGGAAGGGCTCATGATGCGCGAAGTGTTCCAGCAGGAGCTCCAGGACGTCCAGGAGCGGCTCGCCGAGATCGCCGCGCTCGTGGCGACCGCGATCGACCGCGCGACCACGGCGTTCAACGACTCGGACGTCGCGCTCGCCGAGCAGGTGATCGCCGACGACGCGAAGATCGACCACGCCGCCCAGTCGCTCGACGAGCTCGCGATCGACATCCTGGCCCGCCAGGCCCCCGTCGCCCGCGACCTCCGGACCGTCGTCAGTGCGCTCCGCATCAGCGCCTCGCTCGAGCGCATGGGCGACATGGCCGAGCACATCGCGCAGCTCGCCCGCTACCGCTTCCCGGAGAAGGTCGTCCCGAAGAGCCTCCGCTCCACGTTCCGCGACATGGGCGCCCTCGACGTCGCGATGGCCGACAAGCTCGCGCGGCTGCTCCTGACCGAGGACGTCACCCTCGCCGAGGAGATCCGTGACGAGGACGACCGGGTCGACGAGCTGCACGCCAGCGTGTTCGACGCCGTGCTCGGGGAGACCTGGAAGGGCGCGACGATCGACACCGTCGACGCGACCCTCGCCAGCCGGTACCACGAGCGCTTCGCCGACCACGCCGTGTCCATCGCCAAGAAGGTGCAGTACCTGGCGACCGGCGACTGGGTGGGCGCGGCGGCCGAGTAGCCGGACCCGCCGGGTCGATGGCCGACCCGGCTCTGCGAGGATGGTCGTATGGCTGCCGTCGCGATCCTCGTCAACGGACTCCCGGGATCGGGCAAGACCACGCTCGCGGCCGGCCTGGCCGAGGTGCTCGGATGCCCGCTCCTGTCGAAGGACGCCGTCAAGGAACCGCTCGCCGACATCGCGGGCCCGATGATCACGTCGCGTGCACTGGGCGGCGTCGCGATGGACACCGTCTGGGGCATGGCCGCGGCGGTCGAAGCCGGCGTCGTGCTCGACGCGGTGTGGCTCCCGACGCGCGATCGGGAGCACCTCGTGACGGGGCTGGCGCGCGCCGGGTCCCCGCGGTTCGTCGAGGTCTGGTGCGACGTCGACCGGACGGTCGCCGAGGAACGCCTGCGCGACCGGTACGACCCCGGCTCGCCCCTGCGGCACCCCACGCACGGCGATCTGGAGGACGTGCTCGCCTTCTGGGACGAGCACGCGGCCGCCGCGGGGCCGGTCGGGCTCGGGCCCGTCGTGCGGGTCGACACCGGCGCGGCCCTCGACGTCGCGCAACTGGTGCTGGAGATCAGCCGGCACTTCGGCGCCTGAAGAGGGCGCCGAGATCGCAGAACGCGCCGCTCACCTCTGGAGGTGAGCGGCGCGTTGTGCGATCTCGGCGGGGAGGGGGAAGGCCGGGAGCTGCCCCTACTTCTTGCCCTGAGCGGCGACCGCGGCGGCACCCGCGGCGGCGGCGTCCGGGTCGAGGTACCGGCCGGGACCGGTCGGACGCTGCTCGTCGTCGAGCTCGTACACCAGGGGGATGCCCGTCGGGATGTTGAGGCCGGCGATGTCGGTGTCCGAGATGCCGTCGAGGTGCTTGACGAGCGCCCGGAGCGAGTTGCCGTGGGCGGTGATGAGCACCGTGCGGCCCGCCGAGAGGTCGGGCACGATGTCCGACTGCCAGTACGGCAGCAGGCGGTCGATCACGAGCGCGAGCGACTCCGTCCGCGGCAGGTCGTCGCCGAGGCCCGCGTACCGCCGGTCGTGGGCCTGGGACCACTCGGCGTCGTCGGCGATGGGGGGCGGCGGGACGTCGAACGACCGACGCCACTCCATGAACTGCTCCTCGCCGTACTGCTCGAGCGTCTGCGCCTTGTCCTTGCCCTGCAGGTCGCCGTAGTGCCGCTCGTTGAGACGCCAGTTCCGCTTGACCGGCAGCCACGCGAGGTCGGCTTCGAGCAGGGCGATGTCCGCCGTCTGGATCGCCCGCGTGAGCACCGAGGTGTAGAGGACGTCGGGCACGATCCCCGACTCGGCGATGAGCTGCCCCGCACGCTTCGCCTCTTGCTCGCCGAGCTCACTGAGCCGCACGTCGACCCAACCGGTGAAGAGGTTCTTCTGGTTCCAGTCGCTGTTGCCGTGCCGCAGGAGGACGAGTGTCGAGGTCATGCCCGGAGTCTACCGAGCGGCCCGGAGGCCCGATCGGACGAGCCCGCCCTGGCCCTACCCTGGGTGGATGCCGATCGGGAACGTCACGCGCGGCACCACCGGCACGAACCGGTTGCGGCGCGTGGACCGGTGGATCGCCGCACTCCCGGTGCTGCGCCGCACGGAGGATCCGCTCGTGGCCGACCTCGGCTACGGGGCGAGCCCGACGACGACGCTCGAACTCCGGGACCGCCTGGCGCGGGTCCGGCCCGACGTCGAGGTCACCGGGATCGAGATCGAGCCCGAGCGGGTCCGGATCGCACGGCTCGCCGAACGTGACGCGGTGACGTTCCGGCTCGGCGGATTCGAGACACCCACGCCCCGGGGTCGTCGCCCCGCCGTCATCCGCGCGTTCAACGTGCTCCGCCAGTACGCCGAGGACGAGGTCCCGGCCGCCTGGGCGCTCATGGCCGACTGACTCCAGCCCGACGGGGTCCTGGTCGAGGGCACGTGCAACGAGGTCGGCCGCGTCGCGAGCTGGATCGACGTCACGCGGGGCGGCCCGCAGACCCTCACGGTGTCGCTCCGCCTGGCCGGACTCGAGGCCCCCTCGATCGTGGCCGAACGGCTGCCGAAGGCACTCATCCACCGGAACGTGCCCGGGGAGCGCGTGCACGACTACCTGCGGGACCTCGACCACGCGTGGGCGGTCGCCGCGCCGCTCGGGACCTACGGGCCCCGCCAGCGGTGGATCGCCACCGTCCGGGCGATGCGCGACCGGGGGTGGCCGGTCCTCCACGGCGTCACCCGATGGCGCCTCGGCGAGGTGACCGTGCCGTGGTCAGCGGTCGCGCCGGCGTGAGCGCGGCCGGATCAGCGCGCCGCCGCCGGACCGACGTCGGCGGCACAGGGGTCAGGAGGTCGGGCGACGGACCGCGCCGAGGCGCGGCATCCGGGGCACGTCCGCGGTCGCCCCCGCGCTCGGCGGGACGATCACCTGCTGCGCTGCCGTGACCACGGTGTCCTCGGCGTCCGTGACGAGGACCGCGGTCGGGTCGACCGTGCGCTTGACCACCGCGAGCGCGATCGGACCGAGCTCGTGGTGCGTCGCCACCGCGGTGACCCGGCCGACCTCGGCGTCGTCGGACTGCGCCCGCACCACGGCGCCCGGCGCGGGCAGGACCCCCTGGGAGCCGTCGAGGTGCAGGAGCACGAGGCGGCGCGGCGGATGCCCGAGGTTGTGCACCTTCGCGACGGTCTCCTGCCCGCGGTAGCACCCCTTGTCGAGGTGGACGGCGGAACGCATCCAGTCGAGCTCGTGCGGGATCGTTCGCTCGTCGGCGTCCGCGAGACGCGGGCGCCACGCGGCGATGCGCAGGGCCTCCAGGGCGAGCGTGCCCGCGACGGGCACGTCGGACGCGGCGAGCGCGGCGGCGTCCGCGGGCGTGAGCACGGCGAGACGGAGCGACCAGTCCCGACCCGGGTGGTCGGACGGGTCGGCGTAGCTCCAGCCACCGACGGCGATCGCGGCCCAGGGGTCCGTCCAGGTGACGACGGGGGCGACCGCGGCCAGGGGCGCGTCAGCGAAGGCGCCGACGACCCGGTGCTCGGCCGACCGGTCGGCCACGTCGACGCGGAGCATGAACCGCATCGACGTCAGCCACGCCGCGAGTGGTGCGGCGTCGCCGGGGTCGGTCACGAGCCAGGTGGTGGTGCCGTCGTCGACGACGCGCGCCGCGTGCTCGAGCCGTCCGGAGGCATCGAGCACGAGGGTCTCGGTCGAGACGCCCGGAGCGAGGCCGAGCAACAGCTGCGTCGTCATCGAGTTGAGCCACGACAGCCGGTCCGGGCCCGTCACCGTGACGACGCCGTACGTGCCGAGGTCGACCACGGCGCGGCCCCGCTCGAGCAGACGCTGTTCGCCGAGCGGGTTGCCGTAGTGCGCCGCGACACCCGCGCCGTCGTCGACGTACCCGTCCCGCGTCGCGAAGGGGGTGCCCTCCTGGTCCGGCGAGGTGGTGCCGTCGGCGTTCGACATGGTCACTCGACCCGGGCGAGCTGCCCGGAGGCGTGCGAGGTGAGTTCCTGCCCGAGCGCCGCGATGTCCCACGCCCAGAACAACTTGCCCTCGACGAGGCCGTACATGCGCGTCGCCGCGGAGTACTCCTTGGCGTTCGAGGAGCGCATCACGGCGTCGGTCGACAGATCGATCCGGGGCCCGTGGATGCGCCCGACGTAGAGCTCGTTGACGCCGGTCGGGTGGATGATCGAGGCCTCGATGTCGAAGCCGTCGTCGTTGTTGCGGAGCGCCTCGACGCTCCGCGCCGTGGTGAACGGCATCGCGCCCTCGCCGAGGAGCATGGCGGGACCGCGGTCCCCCGGCTCGGACGGACGGTCGAGCCGCCAGTAGCCCATCTCGGCGGTGAGTGGCGTCTGCCGTTCGTCGAGGAGCCAGGCGGACGACGAGTAGTTGAGGTAGGGCAGGCCGTCGTGGCTGAAGCTGACCCGCTGGCCGAACTCGTGCTCACGGACGTCGTCGCCCACGGGGTAGTGCACGACGCCCGTGCCTTCCCACACGCCGATGAGCCAGGACAGCGGGACGAGCTCGGCCGGGAGGTTCGATGGGATGTCGATCATCGGGTCAGCGCTGACCCTTGAAGAGCTTGACGAGCACGACGACCGATGTGAACGCGATGGCGAGCGACGCGAGCCCGAGGAGACCCACGTAGAAGAGCTCGAGCGGGAGCAGCGAATCCATGCCCGGAGTCTACGCGGCGGCCCTGACGCTCCCGCGTCCGGCGCGGACGGCGAGCCGCAGGCCGGGCGATCCGTCAGGCCGTCGGCCCCGTCCGGCCGGAGGCGCCCGTCGCGCCCGTCGCGCCCGTCACGCTCGGACGAGCAGCAGGACGGTCCCGACGAGCACCACGACGAACGCCCCGGACGACGCCGCGCTGATGCGGAGCACGAGTCCGTCCTTGGTCTGGGTCGCGAGCTGGAGCACGAAGCCGACGAGCACGCTGCCCACGAGCACGAGGAGCATCCAGGCGAAGGGGTCCTCGTGCGCGAGCAGCAGGACGAGGACGGCCCCGACCACGGCGAGCACCCACACCGGGACGACCGACAGGGTGGTCATGCGGCTCGTCCGTGTCGTGTCGCTCATCGTCACATCATCGCACCGGTGCGGGGCGTGCGGCCGGTGCCGGGACCGGGACCGGGAGCGGGAGCGGGCGCAGGCGCAGGCGCAGGCGCAGGGTCCGTCCGGGGGCGTCACTAGGATGTGGGGGACCGCCCCGACCCGTCCTGGAGGTTCCGTGGCCCAGCTGCTGGTGCTCACCTCGACCGCGCCCGGTGAGGTGCTGCCCGCGCTCGGTCTCCTGAGCCACCGCATCCGACATGTCCCGGCCGAGGCCTCGCAGCTGGTCAACGCGCCGTCGAGCGACCTCATGTTCGTCGACGCCCGGACGGACCTCGTGAGCGCGAAGTCCCTCTGCAAGATCCTCTCGACCACCGGATCGACCACGCCGGTCGTGCTCGTCGTGACCGAGGGTGGACTCACCGCGGTGAACAGCGAGTGGAGCATCGACGACGTCGTGCTCGAGACCGCCGGCCCGGCCGAGGTCGACGCCCGCATCCGCCTCGTCGTGGGCCGGGCCTCCCAGGCGCAGTCCGGGTCGAAGATCCAGGCGTCGGGCGTCGTCATCGACGAGGCGAGCTACTCGGCCAAGGTGCGCGGCCGGCCGCTCGACCTCACCTTCAAGGAGTTCGAGCTCCTCCGCTTCTTCGCGACCCACCCCTCACGGGTGTTCACGCGCGAGCAGCTGCTCAGCGAGGTCTGGGGCTACGACTACTTCGGCGGCACGCGCACGGTCGACGTCCACGTCCGGCGCCTGCGCGCGAAGCTCGGGGACCTCGAGTCGCTCATCGGCACGGTCCGCAACGTCGGCTACCGCTTCAACGTGTACGACGACGACGCCGACCGGTTGGCCGGCGACGGTGTCTGACACCGCAGGGGGTGACCTCGTCCGGGCGCTCGCGGCCGAGGCCGCCGCCCACGGCGAGGCACCGCCGTTCTCCGACCAGACCCTCGTCGACGTCCGCGCCGGACGCGCCCGCGTCCTCAGCGACGACGACGGCCGAGGGGCCGCGGTGCTGCGCGACGGCGAACTCGAACTCGCGGTCGGCCGGGAGGCCCGGGGCCGCGGCATCGGGACCGCGCTCGTCGACCGTGCGCTCGCGGTCCGACCGGCTCCGTCGCTCGCATGGGCCCACGGCGACGCACCGGCGGCGCAGGCCCTCGCGGCCCGGGCCGGGTGGCACCCCGTCCGCCGGCTGCTCCAGCTGCGCGCCCCACTCACGGAGGGGAGCGCAGGGGCCGGGACCGCAGCGGCGGGCGGAGGCGAGGTCCGCGTCGCGGCCGACCCGGGCCTCCCGGCCGACCAGCACGTCGACGCGTTCCGCCCGGGCATCGACGAGGACGCCTGGCTCGACCTCAACGCCGCCGCGTTCGCGCACCACCCGGAGCAGGGCCGGATGACGCTCGACGACCTCCGCGACCGCGAGCGCGAGCCGTGGTTCGACGGTGCCGACCTGCTCCTCCTCCGACGCGGTGACGATCCCCGGCTGGCCGGCTCCTGCTGGCTCAAGGTCGAGGACGGCATCGGTGAGTTCTACGCCGTGGCCGTGCGCCCGGACCTGCAGGGGCAGGGGATCGGCGGCGTGCTCATGCGCGCGGGGATGGCGCGTCTGCGCGGGCGGGGACTCACCGCGGCGGCGCTCTACGTCGAGGGCGACAACGTCCCGGCGCTCGCGCTCTACCGTCGCACCGGGTTCACCGAGCACGCGGTGGACGTGCAGTACGCGGCGCCCTGACCGACGCCTCCACGTCGTCCGTTCGCCCTGGGTTCTCCACGAGGTCGTCCCACCACCACCGCGTGGGGGACCCGGATGGCAGGATGAGTCCATGGAAACCGAGCCGCAGCTGGACGGCGAATCCGTCACCCCGGATCTCGACGACTTCGACGAGATCGTCCGCGTCGAGCACGAGTCGTTGCCGACGGATCGGTACTTCGACCGCGAGCTCAGCTGGCTCCGGTTCAACCAGCGCGTGCTCGAACTCGGCGAGGACCGCGCGGTTCCCCTGCTCGAGCGTGCGAACTTCCTCGCGATCTTCGCCTCGAACCTCGACGAGTTCTTCATGGTGCGCATCGCGGGGCTCAAGCGCCGCATCGACACCGGCATCGCCGTGCCGACGAACGTGGGCCGCGCCCCGCTCGACGTGCTCGCCGACATCGCCCGCGACGCCCACGAGCTCCAGGACCGCCACGCGCACGCCTTCCGCGACTCGCTCAAGCCCGACCTCGACGCCGCGGGGATCCACGTCGAGAACTGGTCGGACCTGGCCGAGGCCGACCGCGTCCGGATGGACGAGTACTTCACCGACCAGATCTTCCCGGTGCTCATGCCCCTGGCGGTCGACCCGGCCCACCCGTTCCCCTACATCTCGGGACTCTCCCTCAACCTCGCGGTGCGGGTGCGGAACCCCAAGACGGAGCGACAGGAGTTCGCCCGGCTCAAGGTGCCGCAGAACTTCCCGCGCTTCGTGCAGCTCCCGGACGACGGGTCGGGGCGGCTGCGCTTCATCCCGCTCGAGGACCTCATCGCGAACCACCTGGACGACCTGTTCCCCGGCATGCAGGTGGTCGAGCACCACGTGTTCCGCGTCACCCGCAACGAGGACGTCGAGATCGAGGAGGACGAGGCCGAGAACCTCCTGCAGGCGCTCGAGCGCGAGCTGCTCAGACGCCGGTTCGGGCCGCCGATCCGCCTCGAGATCACCGAGGACATGGACCCGGTGACCCTCGACCTGCTCATCCGCGAGCTCGACGTCACCGAGCAAGAGGTCTTCCGTCTGCCGTCGCCGCTCGACCTCGGCGGGCTGTTCGAGATCGCCAAGATCAACCGCCCGGAGTTGCACTACCCGCGGCACGTGCCCACCACCGCGGTGCAGCTGCAGCCCGACGAGCCGAACATGAAGCCCGACCTGTTCCGTGCGATCGGACGCGAGGACGTCCTCGTCCACCACCCGTACGAGTCCTTCTCCACGAGCGTGCAGGCGTTCCTGCAGCAGGCCGCCGCCGATCCGAACGTCCTGGCCATCAAGCAGACGCTCTACCGGACGTCGGGTGACAGCCCCATCGTCGAGGCCCTGATCGACGCCGCGGAGGCCGGCAAGCAGGTGCTCGCACTCGTCGAGATCAAGGCCCGGTTCGACGAGCAGAACAACATCGGCTGGGCGCGCAAGCTCGAGCGTGCCGGGGTGCACGTCGTCTACGGACTCGTCGGGCTCAAGACACACTGCAAGATCGCCCTGGTGATCCGCCAGGAGAAGAACGGGCTGCGGCACTACACGCACATCGGCACGGGCAACTACAACCCGAAGACGAGCCGTATCTACGAGGACATGGGGCTGTTCACCACCGACGATCAGGTCGGCAAGGACGTCACCCGCCTGTTCAACGAGCTGTCCGGCTACGCGATCGAGAAGAAGTTCAAGCGGCTGCTCGTCGCCCCGCTCCACCTCCGCAAGGGCCTGCTCAAGCGGATCCACACCGAGACGGTGAACGCGCTCGCGGGCAAGCCCTCGGGCATCCGGATCAAGGTGAACTCGATGGTCGACGAGGAGATCATCGACGCCCTGTACCTCGCCAGCCAGGCGGGTGTCCCGATCGACATCTGGGTCCGTGGCATCTGCTCGCTCAAGCCCGCGATGGAGGGCTACAGCGAGACCATCCGCGTGCGCTCCATCGTCGGCCGGTACCTCGAGCACTCGCGGGTCTTCTCGTTCCACAACGACGGCGACCCGGCGGTCTACATCGGCAGTGCCGACATGATGCACCGCAACCTCGACCGCCGCGTCGAGGCCCTCGTCCGACTCACCGCGCCGCGGCACATCGACGAGATGGAGCGGCTGTTCGACCTCGCGATGGCCGACACCACGAGCTCGTGGCACCTCGAGTCCGACGGCGAGTGGACCCGGCACGCGGTGGACGACGACGGCGAACCCCTACTCGACCTGCAGGACAGCCTGATGCGCCAGATCTCAGCGCGGAAGCGTTCCTCCCGATGAGTCAGACGACACCCGACGGCCTCGTGGTCGCCGCCGGTGCCGTGTGCTGGCGACGGCACGAGGGCGGCCCCCAGGTGCTCCTGATCCACCGCGAGCACCACAAGGACGTCTCGTTCCCCAAGGGCAAGGTGGACCCGGGCGAGTCGGTGCCGCATGCAGCGGTCCGCGAGATCCGTGAGGAGACGGGCTACCGCGTGCACCTCGGTGCTCCGATCGGTACGGCCGAGTACGTGCTCCCGAACGGCCGCGACAAGGTCGTCCACTACTGGGTGGCTCAGGTCAAGGACACCGAGATCGAGCGGGCCGGGGCCTTCCACCCGAACGACGAGGTCGCCGCGCTCGAGTGGGTGGACATCGACGCCGCACGGTCGATGCTCACGTACGAGCGCGACATCGCCATCCTCGACCGCTTCGCCGAACGGGCCGCCGTGGGCCAGCACCGGACGTTCGCGATGATCGCCCTCCGGCACGGCAAGACCACGCCGCGGCACCAGTGGAGCGGACCCGACGCCACCCGGCCACTCCTGCCGGTCGGGCGGACGCAGGCCAAGCAGGTCGCGCCGGCGATCGCCGCCTTCGGCCCGCGGAAGATCGTGAGCAGCACGGCCGCGCGATGCCTGGCGACGGTCGAGCCGCTCTCGGCGCGGACGAAGATCGGCGTCACGAGCACCGCCGACATCAGCCAGGACGCCCACGAGCACGGCAAGAGCGACGTGCCGGGGGTCGTGCGCAAGCGGCTCCGGAAGGGACGCACCACCGTGCTCTGCTCGCACGGCCCGGTGCTCCCCGACATCATCGCGCACATCGCCGCTGCGACCTCGGGCGAGGACTCGCGCTTCGACCTGCACCGGGCCGCGATGCTCTCGACCGGGGACTTCGCGGTGCTGCACATCGCCGACGACGAGCTCATCGCCGTCGAGACCCACTCGTCCCGCGTCCACGACTGACGCGCCTGCGGTGCCGGAGCGGGCACACACGGATCCACGTATAGCGCGCTCGGCACTGCGCCGCACGATCCCGCGATCCCGTTCCCCGCTCGTTCACCCGTCGTTCACCGAGCGGCGTCGTCCCCGTCACCTCCCTTCCTTACTGTCACTCGCAGGTCGGCCACCCACCGGCCGCCCCTGCACCTGACATCCCCGAAGGGACCCCTGTGAACATCAAGCGAATCGGTTCGGTCGCGGCCATCGCGATCGCCGGCGCGATCGTGCTCTCCTCCTGCGCGGCGAACGAGGGCAGCGGCAGCGGCAGCTCCGCCAGCGCCTCGTCCTCCGCCTCGACGGGCGCGGACCTCTCCAGCCTCTCCGGCACCCTGAACGGCATCGGCTCGAGCGCGCAGGGGACCGCCGAGACGACCTGGATCTCGGGCTTCCAGTCGAAGGCGTCCGGCGTGACGGTCAACTACAACCCGCAGGGCTCCGGCGCGGGCCGCTCGAGCTTCATCTCGGGTGCCGCCGACTTCGCCGGCTCCGACGCAGCACTCGCCGACACCGAGCTGTCGGGCGACTTCAAGGAGTGCAAGACCGGCACCAAGGGCATCGACCTGCCGATCTACATCTCGCCGATCGCCATCGCCTACAAGGTCGACGGCGTGAAGAACCTCACGCTCGACGCCGAGACCGTCGCCGGCATCTTCAAGGGCACGATCACCAAGTGGAACGACCCGGCGATCGCCAAGCTCAACAAGAGCGCGTCGCTGCCGTCCGCCTCGATCAACGTGATCCACCGCTCGGACGACTCGGGCACGACGCAGAACTTCACCGAGTACCTCTCGGCGAACGCGTCGGACGTCTGGAACGCCGCCCCGAGCCAGACCTACCCGTACAAGGTCGGTGACGGCGCGCAGGGCACCTCGGGTGTCGCGAGCGCCATGGGTGGTGCGTCGAACTCGATCACCTACATCGACGACTCCGGCGCCGGCAGCCTCTCGAAGGCCAAGCTCATGGTCGGCGGCACCGCCACCAAGATCAGCGCCGACGGCGCCGCCAAGGTCGTCGCGGACTCCGACGTCGTGTCGGGCCGCGCGAAGAACGACCTCGCGATCGACATCAACCGCAAGGACACCGCGAAGGGCGCCTGGCCGCTCGTGCTCGTCTCGTACGCCATCGCGTGCCAGCAGTACAGCGACAGCAGCAAGGCCGACCTCGTCAAGGCGTACCTGAACTACGTCGCCTCGTCGGACGCCCAGCAGGCCGCCGCGCAGCAGGCGGGCTCTGCCCCGCTGTCCTCGGACCTCGCGAGCAAGGTCCAGAAGGCCGTCGCCACCATCAAGTGACAACGTGTCAGCCCAGACGCCCGGTCACCACCCATCCGACCGGACGTCTGGGCCGGACCCGTTCACGGGCCTGACCGCGAGCGGCTCCGACCGCGAGCGGCTCCGACCGGCGCGCGGTCCACCCGAACCGCACCGTTCCTCCCGGCCCCGCAGCCACCGCAGCCATCGCAGCCACCGAGCACACCCCACCCGACGCCTCCCCCGGCGCCCTCCCCGACAGGAGCCCCATGTCCGCAGCCCCGGCACCGCAGCCGCAGGCCGTGCAGCCCCCGAAGCCGCGTGCGACCGTCCGCATCGGCGACCGCATGTTCTCCACCGCGACCGTCCTGGCCGGCGGGCTCATCCTCCTCGTCCTCGCCCTCGTCGCCCTGTTCCTCGTCTGGCAGAGCATCCCGGCGTTCTCCGCCAAGCCCGGGGACCTGCCGAACGACGCGACGGGCTTCTGGGACTACGTCGGTCCCCTCGTCTTCGGGACCGTCTGGGCGGCGCTCCTCGCGCTCGTCATGGCGACGCCGATCTCCATCGGCATCGCCCTCTTCATCTCGCACTACGCCCCGCGACGGATGGCCGCCCTGCTCGGGTACGTGATCGACCTGCTCGCCGCCGTACCGAGCGTCGTGTTCGGGCTGTGGGGCGTCCTGGTCCTGGCTCGCTTCGTGCAGCCCTTCTACGTCTTCCTCAACCACTCCCTCGGCTGGTTCCCGCTGTTCTCCGGACAGGTGTCCGGCACGGGTCGCACGATCCTGACGGCGGCGATCGTGCTCGCGGTCATGACGATCCCGATCATGACCGCGGTCATGCGCGAGATCTTCCTGCAGGCGCCGCGCCTCAACGAGGAGGCCGCCCTGGCCCTCGGTGCCACGCGCTGGGAGATGATCCGGCTGTCGGTGTTCCCGTTCGCCCGGTCCGGCATGGTCTCGGCGATCATGCTCGGCCTCGGGCGCGCGCTGGGCGAGACACTCGCGGTCGCCATCGTGCTGTCCGTGTCGAACAGCGTCACGCCGAAGGTGCTCACCTCGCTCAACCCGAGCACCATCGCCGCGAACATCGCGCTGCAGTTCAGCGAGGCGTCCGGCGTCCGGCTCAACGCGCTCGTCGCATCGGGCCTGATCCTGTTCGCCATCACCCTCGTGATCAACATCGCCGCGCGGTTCATCGTCCGCAAGCGCGTCGCCTGACGGGAAGGCCAGAACCATGACCATCGCGCTCCGCCCCGCCCGCGGCAACGTCTACGCGTCGGGCAAGCTCCCGAAGCCGTTCCCCTGGATCCTGCTCGCCGGCAGCTGGATCGCCTTCGGCCTCGTCTTCGCCCTGCTCAACGCGGGCGGTACCGTCGCGGACTTCAACGTCGTCGGCGCACTGTTCCTCGGGACCGTCCTGTTCGACGTCCTCATCGTCGTGATCTCGCGGATCGTCGAGGGTGGCCGCAAGGCGATCGACCGGCTCGTCACCTCGCTCGTCGCGACCGCGTTCATCGTCGCGGTGCTGCCGCTCGTGTCGCTGCTCTGGACCGTCATCGCCCAGGGGCTGCACCGCTTCGACGCCGAGTTCTTCACGTACTCGATGCGCAACGTCATCACCGTGGGCGGCGGCGCACTGCACGCCATCGTCGGCACCGTCGAGATCACCCTGCTCGCGACGCTCATCAGCGTGCCGATCGGGCTCCTCACCTCGATCTACCTCGTCGAGTACGGCCGCGGCTGGCTCGCCCGCGGCATCACGTTCTTCGTCGACGTCATGACCGGGATCCCCTCGATCGTCGCCGGCCTGTTCGCCTACTCGCTGTTCGCGCTCATCGTCGGGCCGGGCACCCGCACGGGCGCGATCGGGTCGGTCGCGCTGTCGGTCCTCATGATCCCCGTCGTCGTCCGGTCGACCGAGGAGGTCCTGAAGATCGTCCCGATGGACCTCCGCGAGGCCTCGTACGCCCTCGGTGTGCCGAAGTGGCTCACCATCGTCAAGGTCGTGCTGCCCACGAGCCTCGCGGGCATCACCACCGGCGTCATGCTGGCGATCGCCCGCGTCATCGGTGAGACCGCCCCCCTGCTCGTCACCGCCGGCTTCACGACGAGCATGAACTACGACCTGTTCGGCAACCCGATGATGACGCTGCCCGTGTTCGCGTACACGCAGTACTCGCAGCAGGGCGCGAACCCCGTGCCGTTCGTCGACCGCGCCTGGACCGCAGCGCTCGTGCTCATCCTCATCGTCATGCTGCTCAACCTCATCGCCCGCTTGATCGCCCGCGTCTTCGCACCCAAGATCGGTCGGTAGCCACCTCCCCGGCCACCGGCACCCGACCACCCACCCCAGAAGGAACCAGCGTGTCCAAGCGCATCGAGGTCTCCGGCCTCAACGTCTACTACAACAAGTTCAAGGCCGTCGAGGACGTCTCGATGACGATCGAGCCGCGGACGGTCACCGCCTTCATCGGCCCGTCCGGCTGTGGCAAGTCGACGTTCCTCCGCACCCTGAACCGCATGCACGAGGTCATCCCCGGCGCGACGGTGCAGGGCGAGGTCCGCATCGACGGCGACGACCTCTATGCGCCCGGCGTCGACCCGGTGCTCGTACGTCGACAGGTCGGCATGGTCTTCCAGCGCGCCAACCCGTTCCCGACGATGTCGATCAAGGACAACGTCCTCGCCGGCGTCAAGCTCAACAACAAGCGCATCAGCCGCTCGGAGTCCGACGACATCGTCGAGAAGTCCCTGCAGGGCGCGAACCTGTGGAACGAGGTCAAGGACCGCCTCGACAAGCCCGGCATGGGCCTGTCCGGTGGGCAGCAGCAGCGCCTGTGCATCGCTCGGGCGATCGCGGTACAGCCCGACGTCCTGCTCATGGACGAACCCTGCTCGGCGCTCGACCCGATCTCGACCCTGGCGATCGAGGATCTCATCGAGGAGCTGAAGCAGGACTACACGATCGTCATCGTGACGCACAACATGCAGCAGGCGTCACGAGTCAGCGACAAGACCGCGTTCTTCAACATCGCGGGCACCGGCCAGCCCGGTCACCTCATCGAGTACGGCGAGACGGCGAACATCTTCTCGAACCCGACCGTGCAGGCCACCGAGGACTACGTCTCGGGCCGCTTCGGGTGATCCCACCGGCCACGCGCGCCGCGGGGCAGAGCGGATGACGGGAGGCGGTGCACCAGCAGGTGCACCGCCTCCCGTCCGTCCTGGACCTGGTCGTCAGGCGCTCGTGGGTACCGCCACGATCGGCTTCGTGGTCGGCTGCTTCGAGCCCCCGGCGGGTTCGACCGTGATGCCGATGGTGTCGCCCGCCGCCTTGGCGCCGGAGAGCACCGCGCTCGTCGTGCCACCGTCGACCGAGCCGACGAGTCCCGCCGGCGTGATCGAGGACCCGATGTACCAGAGTTCGTACGTCTTGCCGGCGGGCGCGGCCTTGACGCCCTTGAAGATCACGGCGGACTTGCGGAGCTGGTCGGACCACACGACCGTGGCCGTGCCTCCACCCTTGACCGTCGTCGACGCCCGCTGGAAGTCCGCGGCGGCGTAGATCTGGTCGAGCTTCGTCGAGGCCTGGACCTGCCCCTGTCCGGGTCCGGTCTCGTGCTCGGCGAGCGACTGGATCCCGAGGGTGCCGCCGGCGATCACGGCCACCGCGGCGGCGGCGGCCAGGACCACGCGAGCCGGACGCTGGAACCAGCGGACCCGCGCGGTCCCCGACGCCGTGCCGGCGGGGGCGGCGGTGACGTCCGTGACGGCCGCGTGCCGGGCCTCCCGGGCGACCGGCTGCGGCGCGACGGACTGTGCGGAGCCGGGCGCGGCGGCGGCGAGGTCACCCACGGACGAGCCGCCCTGTGCGTCCTCGACCGGCAGCGCCGGGAGCTGGGGCGTCGTGGCGATCTTCGCCATGAGCGCGGCCCGGAGGTCGCGCGGCGGCTCGACCGGCTCGACCGCGTAGGCCAGCAGCAGTGCGGTCTCATGGAGCGAGTCCACCTCGGCACGCACCGGGTCGGATGCGGCCATCGCCGCGTCGACCGCAGCGCGCTCGACGGCGTCGACCGCATCGGTCGCGTAGGAACCCGTCATGAGCGCCACGTCGTCGGGTCGGATGGTCATGACCTCACCCCCATCTCGTCGCGGAGTCGGATCATCCCGTCACGGAGACGGGTCTTCACGGTGCCGATCGGGACACCGAGGATCGCGGCCATCTCGCTGTGCGAGTAGCCGCCGTAGTAGGCCATGGTGACGGCCTGGCGTTGGAACTCGGTGAGGCGGGCGAGCGCCCGGCTCACCCGCTCGTGCTCGATGCGGATCTCGACCGACTCGGTCACCGAGTCGAAGTCCGTCTCGAAGTCGCGGATGCCCACCTTCGTGTCCCGGTCACGCGAGGCCTGTGCGGCCCGCACGCGGTCGACCGCGCGTCGGTGCGCCATCGTCAGGATCCAGCTCGGGGCCGAACCGCGCGCGGCGTCGAACCGGCTGGCGTTCTGCCAGACCTCGAGGAAGACCTCTTGCGTCACCTCTTCGGACTGGGCATGATCTCGGAGCAGCCGCGTGATGAGACCCATGACGCGGCCCGAGAGCTGGTCGTACAGGGCTCCGAACGCCTCTTGATCGCCAGCGGCGACGCGCGTGAGGAGTTCGTCAGGCGACGCAACGAGTGGGGACGAGGGGGCCTCGTAGCCGTTCGTGTCGCGTTCCACGAGAGTCAGCATCGCAGGTTTTCCTCCTCACAGGGCGTCGGAGCGCAGCCGTTGTCCACGACGCGCTGGTGGTTCCGGGTACGTCGATGACGGCTGGACGGCGACGGCACCGGACCCCGTGCGACCCGCAGGGAATGGGCCGTCGGCCCGGGTCGCACGGGGTGGTTCCGATGGTGAGCGGCCGTCCCGCCGTCACAGCAGGGATTCGGCGTCCCCCGCGGATCGGATTGGGCGGGCTTCCGGCGGGGTGCCGCGGAAGGTCCGGGGCGGCAGAAGGTCCGGGGCGGCGGACACGACAGTGCGGAGGTCGAACGACAGCGGCCCCGTCGACACCTGCGCCCGCTCCCGCATCAGGCTCCAGCGGGACCGTCGTCGGCACCGGACGCCCGATGATCCGGGTCGCGGGAACGACGACGGGCCCGGCGGAGGGAACCGCCGGGCCCGTCGTGACGTGGACGCCGGACCGCAGAAACGCCTCTCGGCGCGAGGCCGCTCGGAGCGGCGAATTTTGGAGCCCGGGGTTACTGCGGCCCGACGTGGACGAGTGTAGCGAAGGCGCCCTGGCCACCGTCGGGTGTTCACGCAGAGAGGACGTGCGCGCGCCCCGGGCGCGTCGGTGCGGTCAGTCGAGGCTGTCGCGGCGCCACAACCCGGCGGCCGCAGCGAGGTCCTCGGCGAGTTCGGACAGGCGCAACGCACGACGGGTGAGCTCGCTGGCTCGGTCCTCCGCCGTGAGGTCGGCGTCGTCCGCGACGCTCGTCGCTCCGGCGGCCGTCAGGCGGCAGAACGCCGCTCCGCGCTCGAGCGCGACCGCGAAGTCGCCGGTGTACAGGCCGCGGAGGATCTCGTCCGCCAGGGTGACGATCTCGGCCGGTCCGGTCGGTTGCTCCGCGCCCGCGACGGCCTGGTCGATCGTCGAGACCGCCTCGGTGCCGCGCTCGAAGAGGTACGCGACCTCGTCCGGGTTCTGCCGGATCAGGGTGCGGACGAGGTAGATCCGCCAGAGCGCACCGGGCAGGGTGTGTGCGCCGACCCGTGCCCAGAGCTCTGCGAGGGCGTCGATCCCGTGCACGTCCGTGTAGGTCACGAGGCGCTCGACGACGGCGGGGTCCGGATCGGTGCGGACGCGGTGCACCAGCGCCGTCGCGGTCTCGTGCGCGACACGGTTGATGAGCGCCGGGTCGTTGCCGCCCTGGATGGCCTCGAACTCGGCGGCGGTGAACTGCACGGGTCGGTGGTAGTCGCGTGGCATCGGCGTCAGTGTAGGCGGGACCGGTGACACGGTGGTCAGGTGGGACGGCGCTCCGTCGGCCGATACGCTGGAGGGCGAGGGCCTCTAGCTCAGTCGGTAGAGCACCGGACTTTTAATCCGAGGGTCGTGGGTTCGAGCCCCACGGGGCCCACCGTCGCGAACGCGATCCGGGGCGCTCCTCCGAGTGGTGGCGGCAGCGATGCGGGTCTCCGTCCGGGTGACGGGACCGTGACCCGCAGATGAAATACGCACATCCATCGGATCCACCGTCGCGTTGTCAGGCCGGATGCCGTAGGTTGGGCGGACAGTCGATGCGCAGAACAGACGCGTACCGCACCAGCAGAACAAGGAAACAACGCAGTCATGGCTACAGGCATCGTCAAGTGGTTCAACGCCGAGAAGGGTTTCGGCTTCATCGCTGCCGACGACGGCAGCGGCGACCTCTTCGCTCACTACTCCGCCATCCAGACGGGCGGCTACCGCTCGCTGGAGGAGAACCAGCGCGTCGAGTTCGACGTCGCGACCAGCCCGAAGGGGCTCCAGGCGGAGAACATCCGCGTCATCTGACCTCCCGGTCTCTGTTCGGAGCGCGGGTCCCTCATCGGGGCCCGCGCTTCGTCGTTCCCGGGGTGTCCGCTCGGGGCACGGTCGGCGTCCCCGCGCCTCGGGCGACGCGCCCGAGGTGGGCGCAGCGGGGTACACGCGCTCCTCAGCGCTGTCACGGCTGATCTTGTCCACTGTTCAGCTGCCGCTCAGTGGTTCGAGGGGGAGGCGCCGATAGCGTCGTTCGCGGATCCACCAGGTGGGTCCCGACACTGGCACCACCAGCAACGACGAACGGGGTACACCGTGACCGAACCCATCCACGACACGCACACCAGCACCACCGGCGGAGCGCGACGGGCGATGGCCCCGGCCACGGGGCGCCTCGCGCTCTCCGATGACCGCCTGCTCGACGAGCTCCGCCGCAACGCGCGGGTCTCGACGCGGCGGATCCGCGCGGACTTCGTCGAGGTGCACACGCCCACGCGCGTGCTCGGGTACGTCAAGGGGCAGCGCAAGTCCTTCGTGGCGCTCCGCGGGGACGACCCCGCCTGGGCCGAGGAGATCGGCCGCTACCCGTCCGAGTCCCTCGCGGTCGAGGCCCTCCGCATGCGCCGCGCCTGAGCCGCTCGGGCTCCCGCTCCCGCTACCGCTACCGCGACCAGACCCGGCGGATGCCCCAGCTGCCGGTCCACGCTTCATCCGGTTCGAGCCAGCGCAGCCCCTCGCCGCTGTTGAGGGCGTTCGCGGGCGCGGTCATCGGCTCGACCGCGAGCGCGAGCCCGACACCGTCGCCGCGGGGGAACTCGCGCGAGGTGAACACCTGCACGTAGGGGAACGAGGCGTCCTGCCAGAGTTCGACGCCGTCGCCGTCGGCCGCCCGGACGGTGGTCCGTCGCACGCCCTCGGCGTCGGCGGCGACGTCCGTGTACGCGGTGTCGAGGTCACTGTCGCCCACGACGCGGCCACCCCGGAGGTCGAACGGGGTCCCGTCGACCGGCTCGGAGCCGTCCGGCACCTTGTGCTCGTCGGTCGTGAACCGGGTCGCGGCGTCCAGGGTGACGGTGAGCTCCTCGACGGGGGCGTCCCCTGCCCGCAGGTACGGGTGGTTGCCGACGGCGAACGGCGCACGGCGATCGGACCGGTTGACGATCTCGTGCGTGACGCGCAGGCCGTCGTCGACGAGTTCGTGGTGCACGCGGGTCTCGAGCAGGAACGGCCACCCGTGCTGCGGGTACACCGTCGCCTCCTGCACCAGCGTCGACTCGGTCTGCTCGACGACGCGGTAGGGCGCGTAGCGCAGGAGCCCGTGGCTGGCGTTGCCGTACTTCGGCTCGGTGACGTCGAGCTGCTGGGTCGTGCCGTCGAGCTGCCACGTCGCCCCGGCGACGCGGTTCGGCCACGGGACGAGGACGATCCCGCACGCTCCCGCGGGCATCTCGTGCGGACCGAACGACTCGGTGAGCGCGAACCCGTTCACGCTGAGCTGCCGGATGCCGGCCGCGACCTGGGTGATGTCGGCCTCGACGACGCCGTCGGGCCCGGCGTGCCGCAGGTGGTACTGGCCGCCGGTGGGTGCTCCGCTCATGCGTGGTCCTCCTCGGGATCGTCCGCCACGAGCACCTGGACGCCCGCGGCACGGATGGGGGCGAGGTCGAACCCGCGCACGCCGGCGGTCACGAGGACGTCGACGCTGTCGAGGGCACCGACCACACCGATGTGGGACCGACCGAGCTTCGCCCCGTCGGCAACGACGACAGTACGCCGAGCCGCTCCGGCGAGCAGGCGCTTGACCTCGGTCTCCGGCAGGTTGACGTTCGTGACCCCGTGTTCGACGGACACGCCCGTGCAGCCGATGATCGCCAGGTCGGCGGCGATCATCGGGAGGACCGTGCCGACGAACGGGGAGACGAGCGAGTGCTGCAGGGGACGCAGCGTGCCGCCGGTCACGACGACCGTGAACCGGGGCACGGCCCGCTCGAGCACGAGCGCGTTCGTCAGGGAGTTCGTGACGACGGTGACGTCGGCGAGGTCGCGGCGGGCGACGAGTTCCTCGGCGACGGCGGCGGGCGTGGTGCCGACGTCGAGCACGACGCACTCCCCCGACCGGACGAGGGCAGCGGCGGCCCGGCCGATCGCCCGCTTCGCGGCGGCGTGCTCGACCGCGGTCTCCTCGTAGGGGCGTTCGTCGCGCCCGGGCTGCGCCGGGCGCAGGGCACCACCGTGCACACGTCGGATCCGGCCGGCGGCGTCGAGGGTCGCGAGGTCGGCGCGGACGGTCACCGCACTGGTCCCCACGGCGGCGGCGAGGTCGGCGGTCCGGACGAGGCCCGGTGCCTCCTCGATGAGTTCGACGATGCGGTCGTGGCGCAGGACGGCCGGCAGCGCGCTCGGCTCCGCCGCGTCGGGGTCCCGCTGCGACAGGTCGGTCATCGCACCAGTTTCGTCTGCTTCCGTTCCGTTTCGCAATCCTTCGTCCGGGAGTAGGGTTGCCCGGTGTCCACCGATGGGAAGGAACACCAGTGAGCGGGATCACCAAGCGGGCGACGACCCTCGCGGACGGTCGTGACCTCATCTACTTCGACGACGCGGACACGCAGCTGCCCGCCGAGCGTCGCATCGACGAGCGCGTGCTCGACCCCCGTCCCGCCACGGCGCACATGCGGCAGGACGTCCTGACGGGCGAGTGGGTGTCGATCGCCTCGGCTCGACAGAACCGCGCCTTCCTGCCGCCGGCCAACCTCGACCCGCTCGCGCCCCAGACGGACGAGAACCCGTCGGAGATCCCGAGCCGGTACGACGTCGCCGTCTTCGAGAACAAGTCACCCTCGTTCGGTCCCGACCTCGAGGCCGACGACGCACCACCGTCGGTGGCCGCGCTGTCCGAGGTCGGCCTCAACCGCACCTACCGGTCCGTCGGGCGCTGCGAGGTCGTCTGCTTCAGCCCGGAGACGAGCGGCTCGTTCGCGTCGATCACCGAGTCCCGCGCCCGGACCGTCGTCGAGGCGTGGGCCGACCGCACGGCCGCACTGTCCGCCATGCCGGGCATCGAGCAGGTGTTCCCGTTCGAGAACCGCGGCGAGGCGATCGGGGTCACGCTGCACCACCCGCACGGGCAGATCTACGCCTACCCCTACGTGACACCGCGCACGCAGCGCCTCCTGGCGTCGATCGAGCGCTTCGGACCGGACCTGTTCGAGCAGCACCTGGCGAACGAGCGGGCGTCGGACCGGGTGGTCCTCGCGGGCGAGCACTTCACGGCGTTCGTGCCCTTCGCCGCTCGATGGCCGCTCGAGATCCACATGCTGCCGCACCGGCACGTCCCCGACTTCGCCGGCCTCACCGACGCCGAGAAGGACGAGCTCGCGCACATGCACCTGCGCCTGACACGGGCCCTCGACGCCCTCTACGACTCCCCCACGCCCTACATCGCGGCGTGGCACCAGGCGCCGGTGTCGATCGGCCGCGACGCCGTCCGGTTGATGCTGCAGATCACGTCGCCCCGGCGTGCCGAGACGAAGCTCAAGTACCTGGCCGGCAGCGAGGCCGCGATGGGCGCCTGGATCGGCGACGTCGTGCCCGAGGCCCAGGCCGAGTTCATCCGAGGAGGGATCGAACGCGTATGACCACCGACTTCCAGAGCGTCTTCGGCGCGGAGCCGACCACGCGGTACTCGGCACCGGGCCGGGTGAACCTGATCGGCGAGCACACCGACTACAACGACGGGTACGTCCTGCCGTTCGCGATCGACCGCCGTACCGTCGCCGACATCCGCGTGCGCGACGACCGGCTGCTCCGCGTCGCGTCGTCGTTCGACCCGGAGGGCGGCGTGCAGGAGCGCTCACTCGACGCACTCGATCCCGCCGACATGGACGGCTGGTCGGCGTACGTGTTCGGGATCGCCTGGGCCCTGCAGGACCGGGGGGCGGACCTGTCCGGCGCGACAGGGCTCGACGTCTTCATCCACTCCGAGGTCCCGGTCGGAGCGGGGTTGTCGTCGAGCGCCGCGATCGAGTGCGGCGTCGCGCTGGCGTTCGACGAGCTGTGGGGCCTCGGCCTCGACCGGCAGGAGCTCGCGCGCGTCGGGCAGTGGGCCGAGAACAAGGCGGTCGGGGCACCCACGGGCATCATGGACCAATCGGCGTCGCTGCTCGGCCGGCAGGACGCGGCCGTGTTCCTCGACTGTCGATCGCTCGAGGCAGAGGTCGTCGACCTCGGCTTCGACGCCGCGGGGCTCGAGCTGCTCGTCATCGACACGCACGTCCAGCACGCCCACGCCACCGGGGGCTACGCCGCACGTCGGGCGTCCTGCGAGCAGGGGGCCTCGGTGATGGGCGTGTCCGCGCTCCGCGACCTGTCCGTCGACGACCTCCCCCGCGCGCAGGAGCTCCTCGACGACGAGACCTTCCGCCGCGTCCGGCACGTCGTCACCGAGGACCAGCGTGTCCTCGACACCGTCCGCACGCTGCGCGAGCAGGGTCCACGCGCGATCGGCGACCTGCTCGTCGCGTCGCACGCGTCGATGCGCGACGACTTCGAGATCTCGGTCGCCGAACTCGACCTCGCGGTGGAGACCGCGCTCGAGCACGGCGCCCTCGGCGCCCGCATGACGGGAGGCGGGTTCGGTGGCGCCGCCATCGCGCTCGTCGACCGGGAGGCCCGGGACACGATCGCGGACGCGGTCACCGCCGCCTTCGCCGCGGCCGGGCACTCCGCGCCCACCGTGTTCACCGTGCACGCCGACGAGGGTGCCCGGCACGACGCGTAGCGCCGGCGGTCGGGACGACGCTCCCACGGCGCCGACCAGCAGCGAGATCGAACCGCGCGATGCCGTTCGAACACGGGGATCCCGGTGTTCGAACGGCATCGGCGTGTTCGACGCCAACAGGGCTCAGTGTCGGTGGCGCTCGGCGGCCTCGACGACGTTCTTCATGAGCATCGCCCGGGTCATCGGCCCGACGCCGCCCGGCACCGGCGACAGGAACCCGGCCACGGACGCCACGGCGGGGTCGACGTCGCCACGGAGCTTCGCCCGACCCGTCTCGGGGTCGA
Source organism: Curtobacterium sp. MCBD17_028 (assembly GCF_003234875.1). Classification (NCBI taxonomy): domain Bacteria; kingdom Bacillati; phylum Actinomycetota; class Actinomycetes; order Micrococcales; family Microbacteriaceae; genus Curtobacterium; species Curtobacterium sp. MCBD17_028. The sequence continues at coordinate 136,116 of NZ_QKTQ01000004.1, forward strand.
CGACGCGGGTGATCCCGACGTCGATGACCGCCGCACCGGGGCGCACCCAGTCGGGCTGCACCAGACCCGCAACACCAGCGGCCGCGACGACGATGTCCGCCCGTCGGGTCTCCGCCGCGACGTCGGACGTGAGCGAGTGCGTCAGTGTGGCCGTCGCCTCGAGCCGGGTGAGGAGGAGCCCGAGGGGTCGTCCGACGGTCAGCCCCTGCCCGATGATCGTGACGTGCTGTCCTCGGATCGGGACGTCGTACGCGCGGAGCATCTCGACGATGCCGCGCGGCGTGCACGGGAGCGGCGCGTCGATCGTCCCCGCGCCTCCCGGCACCGCGAGCACGAGCTCACCGAGGTTCGTCGGGTGGAGGCCGTCGGCGTCCTTGTGCGGGTCCATGAGTTCGAGCATCGGCGTCGGGTCGATGCCCTCGGGCAGCGGGAGCTGCACGATGAACGCGGTGACCGCGGGGTCGTCGTTCATCTGCAGGATCGCCGCGCGGATGTCGGCCGCCGACGCCGTCGCGGGCAGGTCGATCCGCACCGACTCGATGCCGATCTCGGCCGAGTCACGGTGCTTGCCGGCCACGTAGGACAGCGAACCGGGGTTCTCGCCCACCAGGATCGTCCCGAGTCCGGGGCGCACGCCGTGCTCGTGCAGTCGTGCCACGCGGGTCCGGAGTTCGCCCCGAACGCGAGCGGCCAACGCGGCGCCGTCGACCCGGATCGCCGTGCCGTCGGCGTCGAAGCGGTCGCGCGGGAGCGGCGGCAGCTCGTGCTCCGCCGCCGTGCCGGTGTCGCTCACGCGTACAGCGGGAACGCGGCGGTCAGGGCCTTCACCCGGGCCGAGAGCGCGGCGATGTCCGGCTCCGGCATGAGCGTGGCCGCGATGACGTCCGCGACCTCGGTGAACTCCGCGTCGCCGAACCCGCGGGTGGCGAGGGCGGGCGTGCCGATCCGGACGCCCGAGGTCACCATCGGCGGCCGCGGGTCGAACGGCACGCTGTTGCGGTTCACGGTGATGCCGACCTCGTGGAGGAGGTCCTCGGCCTGCTTGCCGTCGACCTCGGACGCGCGCAGGTCGACGAGCACGAGGTGCACGTCGGTCCCGCCGGTCAGGACGTCGATGCCCGCGGCCTTGGCGTCGGGCTGCGTCAGGCGCTCGGCGAGGATCTTGGCGCCGCGGACGGTGCGCTCCTGGCGGTCCTTGAACTCGGGCTCGGCCGCGAGCTTGAACGCCGTGGCCTTCGCCGCGATGACGTGCATGAGCGGCCCGCCCTGCTGCCCGGGGAACACGGCCGAGTTGAGCTTCTTGAAGAGCGATTCGTCGTTCGACAGGATCACGCCCGACCGCGGCCCGGCGAGGGTCTTGTGGACGGTCGAGGACACGACGTGCGCGTGCGGCAGCGGCGACGGGTGGAGGCCCGCGGCGACGAGCCCGGCGAAGTGCGCCATGTCGACCCAGAGCTTGGCATCGACCTCGTCGGCGATCGCCCGGAACGTCGCGAAGTCGAGCTGCCGCGGGTACGCCGACCACCCGGCGATGATGACCTTCGGCCGGTGCTCGAGCGCCTTCGCGCGGATGTCGTCGTAGTCGACCTCGAAGGTCTCCGGGTCGACGCCGTAGGCCACGGCGTTGTAGAGCCGCCCCGAGAAGTTGAGCTTCATGCCGTGGGTGAGGTGCCCGCCGTGCGCGAGCTCGAGCCCGAGGATGGTGTCCCCGGCGGAGGCGAGCGCGTGCAGCACGGCCGCGTTCGCCTGGGCGCCGGAGTGCGGCTGGACGTTCGCGTACGCGGCGCCGAACAGTGCCTTCGCCCGGTCGATCGCCAGCTGCTCGGCGATGTCGACGAACTCGCATCCGCCGTAGTAGCGCTTGCCCGGGTAGCCCTCGGCGTACTTGTTCGTCAGGACGGAGCCCTGCGACTCGAGCACCGCGCGGGGCACGAAGTTCTCGGACGCGATCATCTCGAGGTAATCGCGCTGGCGCCCGAGCTCGAGCTCGAGGACCCGGGCGATCTCCGGGTCGACCTCGGCGAGCGGGGCGTTGAAGGTGGACGGCAGGCGGTCGGACGTGGCGGCGCTGGGCTCGGAGATGGACACGGTGGCTCCTCGTGGTCGTTCACGGAACGGTCGGGTCTCGTGGCCCAGGCGTACGGCCGCGATCCGTGTCTGTTGCCGCTCCCCGATGGTGACCCATCCAACGCCAGTCGCGACAGCAGGGATCGTACCAAGGCAGGCCTCCCGGGCGCGAGGGCCGAGCCTGCACGAGCAGTGGGCGAAGCGACCGGGCGCGTGCGACCCTGGAGGGGTGACGATGCTCGAGCCCGACCTGGACGTCCGGGAGCGCACGCGCTCGGACGCGCCCTGGGTCGCGGTCGTGTGGGACGACCCGGTCAACCTCATGTCGTACGTGACGTTCGTGTTCCAGACCTACTTCGGCTTCCCGCGACAGAAGGCCGAACGGCTCATGCGACAGGTGAACGACGAGGGCAGGGCGGTCGTCGCGCGCGGTCTGCGCGAGGAGATGGAGCGCCACGTCGAGGCCATGCACGGGTTCGGTCTGCAGGCGACGGTCGGCAGGGACGCCACGTGATCCCGTTCGTCCGACGTCGCGACGGCGTGCACCTGACGCTGTCGCGGGGCGAGCGCAGCGTGCTCGAGAGCCTGACGGCGCAGCTCATGCAGATCCTGCAGGGGGACCTGGCCGGTGATCCGGTCGCGCTGCGGCTGTTCCCCGTCGCGTACCCGGACGACCCCGAGGCGTCCGCGGAGTTCCGCCGCTACACGATCGTCGACCTGCAGACGCAGAAGGCCGAGAACGCCCGCATCGTGCACGACTGGTTGACCGGCCGCGCGTCGGGACCCTTCGACCGGGAGGCCGAACAGGCGTGGCTCCGCTGCCTCACCGACCTGCGGCTCACCGTCGCGGAGCGGCTCGGGATCACCGACCACGACCCGGACGACCCCGACGCCGATCCGGACGGTGTCGGGAGCGAGATCGGACTCCGCGACGTCTACGACTGGCTCGGCTACGTGCAGGAACACCTCGTCGTCACCCTGCAGGGGCACGGGGACTGAGCCCCACAATGGAAGCCTGCCTTGCAAGGCTGGCTTCCCAGGCGTAGCGTCGTCGCGTGACCGAGCGCAGCGCATCCGACATCGACCTCGCCGAGGCGCTCATCGCCGTGCACGGCCGGTTCCGTCGCACGCTCCTCGTCGCCAAGACCGACGAGATCTCGCCGACCCAGTCCGCCGTGATCGGCCGCCTGCTCCGTGATGGCCCGCAGACCACCGCGGACCTCGCCCGCGCCGAGGGCGTGCGCCCGCAGTCGATGGGTGCCACGATCGCGGGTCTCGTCGAACTCGGTCTCGCCGTCCGTGAGCCGCATCCCACGGACGGCCGGCGGGCGCTCGTCCAGCTCACCACCGCCGGCCGGGAGGCCCGTGCCGGTTCCCACGCGAGCCGCACGCGTCTCGTCGCGGACCGGCTCGCGGGCCTCCCGGCCGAGGACCGCGCCGCCGTCGAGCGCGCGATCGACGTGCTCGGGTCGCTCGTCGACCCCTGACGCGGGCGCCGCACCGCGCTCCCGCCGTGGCTCCACCGCCACCCCGCCCGCTCGCTCGCCGCACCTCCAGCTCGCCGTACCTCCCACTCGCCGCACCGACCGAAAGCCGCCGTCACGTCCGCGTCCACCGCATCCGTCCCCACCACCGGCCCCGCACGGCAGCGCCACCCCGGTTTCGGCCCGAAGCTCCTCGTCCCGGTGCTCGTCGGGCCGCTCCTCAACCCGATCAACACCACGATGGTGTCCGTCGCGCTCGCGCCGATCTCCCGCGACCTGGGCATCGGGTCCGCGCAGGCGATCTGGCTCGTCGCGGCGCTGTACCTCGCGAGCGCCGTCGCCCAGCCGTCGATGGGGAAGCTCGCTGACCGGTTCGGGCCGAAGAAGGTGTTCCTCACGGGGCTCGTCATCGTCGGCGTCGCCGGGTTCGTGCCCGAGTTCCTCACCGGGTTCGGGGGCGCCGTCGCCGCTCGCGTGCTCATCGGCATCGGGACCTCGTCCGCCTACCCGGCCGCCCTGACCACACTCCGCCAGCAGTCCGAGCGCATCGGCAAGCCGACCCCGCCGCTCGTGCTCGGCGCGCTCTCGATCACGTCCCTGGTCTCCGCGGCCGCCGGGCCACCGCTCGGGGGCGCACTCATCGCCGCCTTCGGGTGGCACGCGATCTTCCTCGTCAACGTGCCCCTCGCCGCCTTCGGGTTCGTCGTCGCGGGGCTGTGGCTGCCGTCCGACGCGTCGCGGCCCCGCCACGACGACGGGGTGCCGGTGCTCACCGCGCTCGACCCCGCCGGCATGCTCCTCATGACCGGGACCGTGTCCGCGCTGCTCGTGTTCCTGCTCGACCTGTCCGACGGCCTCTGGTGGCTGCTCGGGGTCGCCGTCGCGCTGCTCGTGGCGCTCGTGCTCCGCGAGCTCCGAGCGGTCAAGCCGTTCATCGACGTACGGCTCCTCGCCACGAACCGCGCGCTGAGCCGCACCTACGTCCGGTTGTTCCTCGTGTACATGGTCGCGTACACGATGACGTACGGGTTCTCGCAGTGGGTGCAGGACGTCGCCGGCTACTCGAGCGACCAGGCCGGGTACATCCAGCTGCCCTCCGCCGTGATCGCCGGCTTCGTGTCGTTCCTCGTGGCGCGACGGACCCGCGTCCGGACGCCGCTCGTGATCGCAGCCACGGTCCCGGTCGTCGGCGGGCTGCTGCTCCTCGGCCTCCACGCCGGCAGCCCGGTCTGGCTCATCGCCCTCGTGCCGACCATGTTCGGAGTGCCGCAGGGGCTGGCGTCGGTCTCGAACCAGGCGGCGCTGTACCGGCAGGTGCCCTCGTCGTACATCGGCACCGCGGCGGGTCTGTCCCGGACGAGCGTGTACATCGGGGCGATCGCGGCGTCGTCCCTCATCGGCGGTGTCTTCGGCGAGCGCCCCACCACGCCGGACCTGCACCTGCTCGGATGGGTGATCGTCGGCGTCGCACTGCTGCTGTCCGCACTGACGATCCTCGACCGGGCACTGCGGCGAGCGGATCGCAGCGCCGCGGGCTGACGCGGGGCGGACGTGCGCCGCGCCTCCCGGGCCGTCCGCTCGCCCCGATACGCTGAGCGGGTGACCGACCCGACCCACTGGACACTCACCCTCGTCTGCCAGGACCGCCCCGGGATCGTCCACGCGGTGAGCGGCGCCGTCGTCGCGGCCGAGGGGAACATCACCGAGTCGCAGCAGTTCTCGAGCGAGGACACGAACACGTTCTTCATGCGGCTGCAGGTGCTCGCACCCGTCTCGCGCGCGGCGTTCGAGGCCGCGCTCGCCCCCGTGGTCGAGCGGTACGACATGACCGTGCAGCTCGACGTCGTCGGGCGCCCCCTGCGCACGCTCGTGCTCGTGTCGAAGGCCGGGCACTGCATGAACGACCTGCTGTACCGGCAGCGGAACGGGCAGCTCCCGATCGAGGTGCCCCTGGTGCTGTCGAACCACCCGGACCTCGGGGAGCTCGCCGCGTTCTACTCCGTGCCGTTCGAGCACCGTGCGGTCGTCGACGACGCCAGCAAGCGTGCCATGGAAGCGCGAGTCCTCCAGGCCGTCGAGGAGCACGACATCGAGCTCGTCGTGCTCGCCCGCTACATGCAGATCCTCTCGCCCGAGCTGTGCGCCGCGCTCGCCGGCCGTGCGGTCAACATCCACCACTCGTTCCTGCCCGGGTTCAAGGGCGCCAACCCGTACCGGCAGGCCCACGCGCGGGGCGTCAAGCTCATCGGGGCGACGGCGCACTTCGTGACGAGCGACCTCGACGAGGGGCCGATCATCGAGCAGAACGTCGTCCGGGTCGACCACTCCCGCACGCCGCAGCAGCTCGTGTCCATCGGACAGGACGAGGAGTCGCGCACGCTGACCCAGGCCGTCCGCTGGATCGCCGAGGACCGCGTGCTCCTCGACGGCGGCTCCCGCACGATCATCTTCCGGTGAGCGACATGTCGAACCCGCCGCAGTCCCCCGTCGACTGGGAGGACGTCCCACCGCCCGCAGCCGGCGCGGGCCACGCCGCCCCCGCTCCAGGCCGCGCCGCACCCGCCGCGGGCCGCACGTCGGCGGCCGGGGCTCCCCGAGCCTCCCGGCCGCGCCGCCGCGTCGACGTCTGGACCGTCGTCCGGGTGGTCGTCATGGTGTTCGGCCTGTTCTCGCTCGCGTACTGGGGCTACATCTCGTGGGCCTTCCCGAGCCCCGCCGTCGTGTTCATGGTCGGCGCACCGGTGTTCGCCGCACTCGTGTGGTTCTTCTTCCGCTCGCCGCGGTCCCCGATCCCGACGGACGCGGTCGGCAAGACGATCGTCGAGGTCGCGCTCATCGTCGCCGCGGGCGGCGCCTGGCTCTCCATCGGCCGGCCGTGGGTCGGACTCGTGTTCATCGTCGTCGCCGCGGTCTCGGGCATCGTCGTCGGTCGCCGGGAGACCGCACCGTGACCGGCGGGGAGGCCCGGACCACGCTCCTCCGCGCCGCTCGCGCGGTCGACGTGTCCGGGATCGTCGAGGACCCGTGGCTGCTGCTCGACGGCGACACGATCCGAGCGACGGGCAGCGGGCCGGACGCCCCCGCAGCGGAGGAGGTCGTCGACCTCGGCACGGCCACGATCACGCCCGGGTTCGTCGACCTCCACGGGCACGGTGGGGGCGGCGGCGCCTACGACCACCCGGACCAGATCCCGACGGGACTCGCCGTCCACCGTGCACACGGCACGACGCGGTCGGTGATCAGCCTCGTGGCGAACCCCGTGCCGGTGCTCGTCGACCACCTCACCGCGATCCGCGCGCTCGCCGCCCGGGACCCACTCGTGCTCGGCGCGCACCTCGAGGGACCGTTCCTGTCGCCCGACAACCGCGGCGCACACCACCCCGCGTACCTGGTCCCCCCGGAGCCGGACGCCGTCGCCGCGCTGCTCACCGCGGGCGAGGGGGTCCTGCGCCAGATCACGATCGCGCCGGAACTGCCCGGTGCCGAGCGGGCGATCCCCGCCGTCGTGGAGGCCGGGGTCGTCGCCGCGGTCGGGCACACCACGGCGGACCACGGGACCGCGCAGCGGGCCTTCGACCTCGGTGCCTCGATGCTCACCCACGCCTTCAACGCCATGCCGGGGATCCACCACCGTGCCCCCGGGCCGATCTCGGCCGCGATCGCCGACGACCGCGTGACGCTCGAGCTCATCCTCGACGGCGTCCACGTCGCGCCGGCGGTCGCGCGGATCCTGCTCCGCGCCGCCCCCGGCCGTGTCGCCCTGATCACCGACGCGATGGCGGCCGCCGGCTCCCCCGACGGCGACTACATGCTCGGCGACCTGGGGGTGCGGGTGACCGACGGCGTCGCGCACGTGGCCGGCTCGGACACCATCGCCGGCTCGACGTTGACGCAGGACGCCGCCCTCCGCATCGCCCTGACGCAGACCGACGTGTCGCTCGTCGACGCCGTCGCGGCGCTCACGGCCGTCCCCGCGGGTGCCATCGGCGAGGGGGAGCGCCTGGGCCGACTGGCACCCGGGTACGCGGCCGACGTCGTCGCGTTCCGCGGGGACTGGACCGTCGCGGGGGTGTGGGCTGCGGGGGTGCCGGTGGCCGGGGCCTCCGCCGACTGACGGTCAGCCGGCCAGGAGTGCCCGGGCGCGCGACGCCGCACCGAGCGCCACCGCGTCGCTGCCCAGCCGGGCCCGCTCGACCCGGACGACGGCGCCGCTGACGGGGGGTTCGGCCTCGAGCGCCCGGCGCATCGGCGGCTCGAGCAACGCCCACGCGGCGGACACCCCGCCGCCGATGACGACGGTCCGGACGTCGAGGATCCCCGCGGTCAGGAGGATCGCCCGCGCGAGCCCCCACCCGGCGGCGTCGAACACGGCACGGGCGTCGGCGTCGCCGGCCTCGGCAGCGGCGGCGACCTCGTGCGCGTGGCGGGTCCGGCCCGTGCGCTCGGCGTAGCGCGCGCTGATGCTCCGCGCGGACGCCAGGGTCTCGAGGTGCCCGCGCTGCCCGCAGGTGCACCGGGCGTCGCCGAACCCCGGGACGTGACCGATCTCGCCGGCGGCACCACCGGGCCCGTCGTACAGCTCGCCCGCCAGGATGAGTGCGCCGCCGACCCCGGTGCCGAGCGTCATGCCGAGCACGTCCCGCTCCCCCGCCACGGCGCCGGCCGAGACCTCGCCGCGGAGGAACGCGTTCACGTCGTTGTCGAGGGTCGCCGGGACCCCGAGCGCGGCCTCGATCGCCGCGGTCACCCCGAAACCGGCCCAGCCGGTGAACGAGTCGCCGGTCACGAGCACGGTGCCGCTCGCCGCGTCGACGACACCGGCCGCGCCCACCCCGACGCCGATGAGCGTGCCGTGCTGCCGCGAGAGCAAGGCGCCCACCGCCGCGACCGCCGCGCGGACGATCGCAGCGCCGCCGTCGTGCGCCGGTGTCGGGACGTCGGTCCGGTCGAGCACCACGAGGTCCTCGGTGCACAGCAGCACCTTCGTGTTCGTGCCGCCGACGTCGATCCCGGCGAGCAGGCGACGTGGTGCATCGGTCGGGAGGGCCGGGGCCGCGGTGTCCGTGCGGCTCACGCGCGTTCCCCCGGGACCGGTCCTCCGGAGCCGGCGGCGAGCGCCGCCTGTCGCTCCGACCGTCGGCGGCGCTGGAGCACGGGGTCCGGGACCGGCACGGCCGCGAGGAGCCGGCGCGTGTAGTCGGTCTCGGGGTGCAGCAGCGTCCGGCCGGTGGGGCCCTGCTCCTCGATCCGCCCGGCGCGCATGACGACGACCCGTGCGGCGAAGTGCTGCACGACGGCGAGGTCGTGCGACACGAACAGGCACGCGAACCCGAGGTCGTGCTGCAGGTCGGTGATGACCTCGAGCACGGCCTCCTGCACGCTGACGTCGAGGGCACTCGTCGGTTCGTCGGCCACGAGGAGCTTCGGCCCGAGCACGAGGGCCCGGGCGAGACTGACGCGTTGCCGTTGCCCTCCCGAGAGCTCGCGCGGCGCGCGTCCGGCCAGGGCACGGGGCAGCCGGACGGCGTCCAGGGCCTCGGCGACGAGGCGGTCCCGTTCGGCACCACCCATGCCCCGGCGGTGGACGCGGAGCGGCTCGGCGATGCACTCGCCGACCGCCATCCGGGCGTCGAGCGACGCGACCGGGTCCTGGAGGACCACCCCGATCCCGCCCTGGAGGGCCCGTCGTGCACGCCCTCGCGTCCGGCGGAGGTCCTGGCCGAAGAGCGCGACGGTCCCGGAGGTGGGCAGCACGAGGCCGAGCGCCACGCGCGCCGCGGTCGACTTGCCCGACCCGGACTCGCCGACGAGGCCCACGGTCTCCCCGGCGTGCACGCGGATGTCGACCCCGGCGAGGGCCTGCACGGCGCGGCGGCCACGACCGAAGGCGACCCCGACGTCCCGCAGGTCGACCACCGGAGGCGTGCCGTCCCTCCCGACCGTCGACGGGTCGTCGGGGACGGGCGCGGGTCGGTCCGGATCCGCCACGAGGAGCCGCGGCACGGCGGCGAGGAGCCGCTTCGTGTACTCGTGCTCCGGTCGGAGGAGGACGTCCTCGACGCTGCCGGTCTCGACGATCTCGCCGTGGAGCATGACGGCGACGCGGTCGGCGAAGTCGGCGACGACACCCATGTTGTGTGTGACGAGCAGCACCCCGGTGCCGGTGTCGACGGCGAGGCGGCGGAGCAGTTCCAGGATCTCGGCCTGGACGGTCACGTCGAGTGCGGTGGTCGGTTCGTCGGCGATGAGGAGCCGCGGTTCGTTCGCGATGGCCATCGCGATGACGACGCGCTGCCGCTGGCCGCCCGACAGCTGGAACGGGAACGCGGAGGCGCGCTGCTCGGGGTCGGGGATGCCGACGCGGCGGAGCAGGTCGACGGCCTCGCGAGCGGCGTCGGCCGCCGTGACCTGCCGGTGGTTGCGGATCACCTCGGCGATCTGGGCGCCGATCCGGGTGAGCGGGTCGAGTGCGGTCGCGGGTTCCTGGAAGACCATCGACACCGTCCGGCCACGGAGTGCCGCGAGCGACGGCTCGGACGCGCCGACGACGTCGGTCCCGCCGACCGCGGCTCGGCCGCTCGGCGTGGCGTTCGGGGCGAGCAGGCCCATCGCGGCGAGCGCGATCGTGGACTTGCCCGATCCGGACTCGCCGACGAGAGCGAGCGTCTCGCCCGGCCGGACCTGGAGGGACACCCCGCGCACCGCGGGCACGGCGCCGGTCTCGGTGGCGAAGGTGACGTTGAGGTCCTCGACGTCGAGGATCGGCACGGTCGTCTGGGTGGTCGTCGGCATCAGCCGCGTCCTCTCGCGTCGAAGGCGTCCCGGAGCCCGTCGCCGATCGCGTTGAACGCGCAGACGACGAGGATCACGGCGAGGCCGGGCGGCAGGATGAGCCACCACCGCCCCGAGTACGCGGCGGTGAGGCCCGCCGAGAGCATGCCACCCCAGTCGGTCGCGGGTGGCTGCACGCCGAGGCCGAGGTAGGACACGTAGGCGACGAGGAGGATCGCGTCGGCCACCTGGAACGTCGCGGCGACGACGATCGTCGACACGGAGTTCGGGAGCACGTGACGCATGACGGCGCGGGCGTGCGTGCCGCCGATCGCCCGGAGTGTCAGGACGTAGTCGCGGTTCTTGAGCGTCAGGGTCTCGGCTCGGATGAGGCGCGACGGCACGAGCCACGACACGAGGCCGAGGATCACGATGAGCCCGAGGACGTCCGGCGTCGAGATCGCCGAGATGACGAGCAGGATGAACAGTGCGGGGATGGCGATGCCGGCGTCGACGACGCGCATCATGACCGCGTCGACCCATCCGCCCGCGTACCCGGCGATCGCACCCCAGAGCGTGCCGATGACCGTGGCGAGCAGCCCCGCGGCGAGACCGACGAGGAGCGACACGGTCCCGCCGTACATCAGGCGACCGAGCTCGTCGTGGCCGACGGCGTCGGTGCCGAGCAGGTGTGCGCCGCCAGGCCGGAGGTTCGCCTGCGACAGCGTGGTGTGCGTCTGGTCGGTCGGGTACACGAGTGGGCCCACGAAGCAGAACAGCACGAACAGGACGACCACGACGAGGCCGACGACCGCGAGCCGGTTGCGGAGGAACCGGCGCAGCGCGATCCGGAAGCCGGTGGCACCGACGACCTCGACGGCGGGCCCGGCGGCGGAGTCCGGGCTCAGTGGCGTCTGCCCGGGTTGGAGGACGGCGCTCATGCGGGACCTGCCTTGCTTCGGGGGTTCGGGGACCGGTCGCCGGTCATGCCGTCGCCGCCCTGACGCGGGGGTCGACGATCGACTGGATGACGTCGGCCAGGAGCGTGCCGACGACGGTGGCCACGGAGATGACGAGGACGCAGCCGAGGAGCACCGGGTAGTCGGACGACTGCGCGGCACTCCAGAACAGCAGGCCCATGCCCGGGTAGTTGAAGAGCTGCTCGACGACGAGCGATCCGCCGAAGAGCACCGGGACGTAGTACCCGAGCATCGCGATCACCGGCGTGAGCGAGTTGCGGAGGACGTGCCGTCGGAGGATCGCACCCTGTCGTGCGCCGCCGGCCCGCGCGGTGCGCACGTAGTCCTCCTGGAGGTTCTCGAGCGTCGACGACCGCATGTACCGACTGAACACGGCGACCATGGCGGCGGCACCGGTCACCACCGGGAGGACGAGACCGGCCGGGTCGGCGAAGACCTCGGCGAGCGTGTTGCCGTTCGGGGCCTGCGAGGGGAACCACGGCAGGACCTGGCTGAACACCACGATGACGACGAGCCCGAGGAAGAACACGGGGGTGGAGTACGCCACGAACGCGAGGGTCGTGACGACGTAGTCGACCGGCTTGTTCCGCCGGACGGCCTGCCACATGCCGAGCGGGATCGCCACGGCGAGCGCCACGACGGCCGACAGGATCGTCAGCACCAGGGTCTTCGGCAGTCGCTCGACGATGAGCTGCGTGACCGGCTCGTTCAGCGTGTACGAGGAGCCGAGGTCGCCGCGGAGCAAGGTACCGAGGTAGTAGACGTACTGCACGACGAGGGGCTTGTCGAGGCCCTGCTCGCGGTTGAACTGCGCGATCTGCAGGCTCGTGGCCTTCGCCCCGAGGATCCCGCGAGCGGGACCCCCGGGGAGCGTGTGCAGCAGGCAGAACACGATCACGGTGACGATGAACACCACGATCACGGCCTGCAGCACACGCCGGGCGATGTAGAGCGCAGTGGTCACTTGCTCCACTTCCACTGCGCGGGGTGGAAGTTCGCCAGGGAGTCCTGGTCGAACCCGGTCAGGCCCTTCTTGACGACCGAGATCTGGTAGTCGGGGCTCGGCAGCCAGATCACCGGCAGGTCCTTCGCGACCGTCGCGCTGTAGTCCTGCACCGCGCTCGAGTCGGTCGACGTGGTGCTGGCCGAGATGAGCTGGTCGACCTGCTTGTTCGAGTAGTTCCCGAAGTTCGCGCTGCCGGCGGTCTGGAACAGCGAGTCACCGGTCGGGTACGCGTTGAAGTACCAGCTCCCGGCGGTCCCGAAGAACGACAGCTGCCACTTGCAGATGTCCTGGTCGGCGGTGCACTGCGGCGTCTGCGACAGGACCGTGTTGACCGGAGCGGTCTTGATCGAGAACCCGATGCCGGTCTTGGCGAGCGAGGACTGGATCGCGCTCATCATGTTGTCCGTCACGGTCGAGCCGGACTGCGACAGCACCTGCATCTGGAACTTCGTGCCCTTGGCGACGCCGGCACCGCACTGCGAGCTCCCGGACCCGGCGTCGGTGCAGACCATCGTGCCGTTCTGCTCGGTCCAGCCGTGGCTCGTGAGCAGGGCCTTCGCCTTGCTGCTGGAGTACGGATACGGGTTGTCCGTCTGGGTCGACGAGACGAAGTCGGACTTCTGCGCCTGCGGGACCGGCCCGTAGCCCGGCGTCGCCGTGCCGTTGAACACGACCTTGGACAGCTGCGGCTGGTTGATCGACATCTGCACGGCCTGACGGGCGTACAGCTGCTGGAACACCGGACCCATGGTCGGGTTGTGGAAGTTGTACGGCATGTACGTGATCGCCCATCCGTTCCACGGCTCGACCGAGTAGCCCTTGGACGTGAACGAGGCCTTCTGGTCGATGTCCGAGGGACTGATGTAGCCGTAGTCGACGGAGCCCGAGCGGAGCGCGTTCGTCTCGGCGTCGCTCGTGGTGAACGGCAGCAGGTCGACCGTCGTGATCGAGGGCTTCTCGCCGCCGTCGTACTTCTTGTTCGCGGTCAGGACGACCTTGCCCGAGGTCGAGAACGAGTCGATCGCGTACGGGCCGGAGATCGTGGTCCAGAGCTTGTTCGAGTCGTACCCGGAGATGTCCTTCGCCGCGGCGTTGAGGAACTTCCACACCTGCTTCGCACCCGCGGTCGTGCGGTCGGCGTCACCCACCGAGCCGTTCGCGCTCGTCTTGTCCCAGGCGTGCTGCGGGAGCGGGGTGATGAGGCTCAGCTCGTTCGCGAGCATCCACTGCTCGTTGTAGGCCTTGTCGAACGTGATGGTGAAGTGTCGGTCGTCGATCGTCTTCAGGGACGTCCAGTTGTCGGGCGCCTTGCCCTCGTTGTAGCTCGCCCAGTCGGCCTTGTTCGCCTTGATCACGTTGAACCAGAACTCGACGTCGCGCGACGTGATCGCCTTGCCGTCGCTCCAGTGGCGGTCGCCGAGGGTGATCGTGACGCTCTTGCCGTCCGAGGCGAAGTCCGCGGCCGTGGCGATCGAGCCGGCCTTGTTCCAGGCGATCTTGCCCGTCGAGCCGTCGTACGCGATGAGGGGCTCCCAGAGCGACGACGCGATCGACCCGTTGTTCGTGTTGAGGTGCGCCGCGGTCCCGATCGGCAGGATCCAGTTCGGCGTGAAGTTCGCGGGCAGGGCGTAGTCGATGGTGTCGGAACCCGACGACGCGCTCGATCCGCCGGAACCGGCGCAGCCGGCGAGCAGTGCGGACGCGGCGACTGCCACTCCCGCGACGAGCGCCCAGGGGCGGCGGGACCGCCCTGTGCGTGCTGTGGACATGGTGTTCTCCTTCGAACGGGGCCGGTCGGCACCAGGGGTGGAAGGCGGAGCGGAGGGGTGGCGTCGTGCTGGTGGACAGTCAATGGGCAAACCTCGTGGAGAAAGAAGTACCTCTGTGTAAAAACTGCGTTTCTGCGGAACTGGGGAAAGCCGAGAGCCTCGACGTGCGCCATACACTCGCAGCACTCGCCCTCGATGGAGATAGTTCAGCCATGTCTGTAGAAAGTCCCCGGGACCGGTCCCGTGGCTGAGCTCAGTGCCCGCGTGCTCGAGCTCATCGCCTCGGGACAGGCGACCAGCCGCACCGAGATCGCCACGCACCTCGGCGCCGCGCCGTCGACCGTGTCGCTCACGGTCGGGCAGCTCATCGCGAACGGCCTCGTGGCCGAGGAGGGCACCCGCTCGTCGACCGGCGGACGCCCGCGGAAGGTGCTCCGCCTCGGGGGCGTCGACGAGTACGCGCTCGCGGCGGACCTCGGCGGCACGCACGCCCGGGTCGGCGTCGTCCTGCCGGGCGGTGGCCTCAGCGACGTCCGCACGATCCCCTTCGCCATGGTCGACGGGCCGCGCCCCGGGCTCGAACGCCTGGCGGAGGTGCTCGAGGAACTGGCCACACGCCGGGGCCGGAGCGCGCTCCGCGGCGTCGGGCTGAGCCTCCCGGGCCCCGTCGACGTCGAGGCGGGCGTCGTCGACCTGCCGAGCCGCATGCCGGGCTGGAACGGGTTCCCCGTCGCCGCCTGGCTGGCCGAGCGGTTCGGGGTCACGGCGGCCGTCGACAACGACGCGAACTGCATGGCCGTCGGCGAGCACGCGGTGCAGCCGCCGGAGCGTCGCCAGGCGATCATGGTGAAGGCGGGCTCGGCCATCGGTGCGGGGATCATCGCCGACGGCCGGCTCTACCGGGGCGCGACCGGCGCGGCCGGGGACATCACGCACGTGCGCATCGACGCGGCCGGCGACACCCCGTGCTCGTGCGGCAACACCGGGTGTCTCGAGACGGTGGCGTCGGGCGCGGCCCTCGTGCGCATCCTGCAGGAGTCCGACGTCGACGTGGCCACCACGCAGGACGTCGTCGCGCTCGCGACCGACGCCCACCCGGCCGCGACCCGAGCCGTCCGCCGTGCGGGCAAGTACCTCGGCGAGGTGCTCTCCGCCAACGTCAACTTCTTCAACCCCGACGCGGTGTACCTCGGTGGCATCCTCTCGACCGTCGAACCCTTCGTCGCGGCCGTGCGCAGCCAGCTGTACGAGGGGTGTCACCCGCTCGTCACCCAGCACCTCACCATCGAGCGGGCATCGCTCGGGGCCGACGCCGGCCTCGTCGGCGCCGGGCAGTTCGCCCTGCAACGCGCCCTCACCGCCACCCTCGACGCCGTCGCCGGCGCATCCACCACCAACCACCACCGGAGGATCCGTGTCCCCTGAACCCAGCCCGTCCCTCCCGGTCATCGCCGTCGCCGGACTCGGCATCGAGTCGTCGACGTTCTCACCGGCCCGGACGCTGGCCCCGGCGTTCCACCCGCTCCGCGGCGACGAGGTCATGGACCGGTACCCGTTCCTCCGCGCCGGGCAGCCGCTCCGCGAGGCCGCCCGGTGGCGCGGTGCGCTCGTCGGCAAGGCACTGCCCGGCGGGATCGTCACGCGGGACGCGTTCGAGGAGCTCGCCGGCGAGATCACCACCCGGCTCGACGCCATCGTCGGCAGCGGGGCGATCGACGGCCTCTGGTACGACATCCACGGCGCGATGACCGTCGAGGGCCTCGACGACGCCGAGGCGGTGCTGCTCGCACGGATCCGCGAGGTCGTGGGCCCGGACGTGATCGTGTCGACGTCGATGGACCTGCACGGCAACGTGTCGCGGGAGCTGGCCCACGCCTCCGACCTCACCACGTGCTACCGGATGGCACCGCACGAGGACGCCCTCGACACGAAGGAGCGGGCGGTCCGCAACCTGGTCGACCTGCTGGCCGCGCAGCCGACCCTGCCGTCCGCCACCGACGCCGCCGACGGCGGGGCCGCCCCGCGCGTCCGTCCCGTGAAGGCGTGGGTGCCGGTGCCGGTGCTGCTCCCCGGCGAGCAGACCTCGACGAGGATCGAGCCCGCCGCGCACATCTACGCCGGAGTGCCGGAGGTCGAGGCCACCGACGGCGTCGTCGACGCCGCGATCTGGGTCGGGTACGCGTGGGCCGACGAGCCACGGAACCGCGCCGTCGTCGTGGTCACCGGATCGGACGAGGACGCCGTCACCGCCGGCGCCGAACGCCTGGCCCGGAGCTTCTGGGAGGCCCGCGAGGACTTCGCGTTCGTCGCGCCCACCGGCTCCTTCGCCGAGTGCCTCGACGCCGCGCTGGCCTCCGACGCCCGCCCGTACTTCATCTCCGACTCGGGCGACAACCCGACCGCCGGTGGCGCGGGCGACATGACGTGGGGCCTCACCGAGCTGCTCGCCCGGCCCGAGTTCGCCGAACCGAGCGGTCCGACCGTCATCTACGCCAGCGTCCCCGGACCGGAGGCGATCCGTACCGCCGTGGGAGCCGGCGTCGGCGCCACCGTGACCGTCACGGCCGGAGCCGAGGTCGACGACCGGCACGCCGGACCCCTGACCATGACCGGGCGGGTGCACGCCGTCCGACACGGCGATCCGGACGCCGTCACCGAGGTCGTCCTGCAGGTGGGCAGCGTGTTCGCGATCCTCACGGAGCTCCGGAAGCCGTACCACCACGAGCACGACTTCACCGACCTCGACCTCGACCCGCGGTCGGCTGACGTCGTCATCGTCAAGATCGGGTACCTCGAGCCCGAGCTGTACGACATGGCGGCCGACTGGATGCTCGGCCTCACCCCCGGCGGCGTTGACCAGGACCTCGAGCGACTCGGCCACCGGCGCATCCGCCGCCCGATGTTTCCGTTCGACCGGGCCTTCCCCGCCGAGCCGGACCTGTCGGCGCGCATCCTGCCGGCCTCGGACGTGCCGCTCACCGGGCCGGACGAGTGAACGACCGGCAGCCGACGTCGGCAGCCGTGGTCGGGCCTCCCGGCCGGGAGGCCCGACCAGCGCTGGAGATCGCGGTCACGTCCGCCGCGGGTGCGGTCGTCGCGCGCGACGGCGGCGCGGACCGCGTCGAGCTCTGCACGGCGCTCGAGCTCGGCGGCGTCACCCCGGCGCAGGGACTCGTGGAGGCCGTGGTCACCGTCGGGATCCCCGCGCACGTGCTCGTGCGGTGTCGGCCGGGTGACTTCGTGTACGACGAGGACGAGATCGCCACGATGATCCGGGAGGTCCGGGCGGTCGTGGCCTCCGGCGCGCAGGGCGTCGTCGTCGGGGCGCTCGGGCCGGACGGGATGCTCGACATCGCGACGATCGCGCGGCTCCGGAGCGCGGCTCGGGACGTCCGGGCCGATGTCGAGGTCACGGTGCACCGCGCGATCGACCACGCCGCGGACCCGATCGCCGCCGCCGGGACCCTGCCGACGCTCGGCGTCACGCGGGTGTTGACGTCGGGTGGTGCCGCGACCGCGCCGCAGGGCCTCGCGACCATCACGCGGATGGTCGCCGCGGCCGGTCCGGTGCAGGTGATGGCGGGGAGCGGCGTGGCACCGCAGGACGTCCCCGCGTTCGCGAACGCGGGTGTGGCGGCCGTGCACCTCTCCGCGAAGCGGCTCGTGGCCGGGCGTGGGACGCGAGGGAGTCGCGTGCCCATGGGCGTCGCGGGCGAGGACACCCACCTGGCCACGGACCCGGCCGTCGTGGCGGCGGCGCGGGCCGCGGTCGACGCGGTGCGCTGACGCCGGGGTTCCTGCCAGGCTGTGGGCATGAGCCTGATGATCTCGCCCTTCGACGCGCGAGCGACCCGCACCAGTGGCAAGTACACCGACTTCCCGCCGGACGTGATCCCGATGTTCGTCGCCGAGATGGACTGCACGCTCGCCGAGCCCGTCCGCGACGCCATGATCGCGGCCGTGCAGGGTGGCGACACCGGGTACCTGGGGTCCTCTCGGGAACTGCCGGACGCGTTCGCGGACTTCGCCGAGCGGCGGTGGGGGTGGCGCGTCGAGCCGGACCTCGTGCACACGACCACCGACGTGTCCGTCGCAGCGGTCGAGGTGCTCCGGCAGGTGACGGAGCCCGGTGACGGCGTCGTCGTCATGCCGCCCGTGTACCCGCCGTTCTGGGAGTTCGTGGACGAGGCCGGATGCATCGCGGTCGAGGTCCCGCTCCTGCCGCCGTCGGACGCCGACGACGACGCGACGCCGTTCCCGACGACCGCCGGCTGGCGGATCGACCTGGACGGGGTGCGCCGCGCGTTCGCCGACGGGGCGCGCACGGTGCTGCTCTGCAATCCGCACAACCCGCTCGGTCTCGTGCACAGCCGGGAGGCCCTCGCCGCGTTGGCCGCGCTCGCCGCGGAGTGGGACGCGGTCGTGGTGAGCGACGAGATCCACGCGCCGCTCGTGCACAGCGACGCGGTCTTCACGCCGTTCCTCGCAGCCTCGGACGACGCGGCCCGGGTCGGGGTCACGGTGACCGCGGCGAGCAAGGGATGGAACATCGCGGGGACCAAGTGCGCCATGATGATCGGCGCCTCGGACCGGGCCGCTGCGTGGCTCGACGCCCTGCCGCGCGAGGTCGAGTGGCGGACGAGCATCCTCGGGTACCTCGCCAGCACGGCGGCCTACCGTGACGGCGAGCCGTGGCTCGAGACCCTGCTCGGCGAACTCGTCGCGAACCGTCGTCTGCTCGCCGAGCTCCTGCCCGAGGTGGTGCCGGGGGCGCGCTACCGGCAACCGCAGGCGTCGTACCTGGCGTGGCTGGACCTCCGCGGCACGCCGTGGGGTGACGACCCCGCGACGCCGCTCGTCGACGCAGCACGGGTCGCACTGGGCCACGGACCCGAGTTCGGCACGCCCGGCATCGGTCATGCCCGGCTCAACTTCGGGTGCTCCGAGGAGACGCTGCGCGAGGCCCTCCGCCGGATCGGCGACGCGACGACCCGCGCCGCGCGCTGACCCTCGGACACGACGACGGGCCCGGTGCGTGTGCACCGGGCCCGTCGTCGTCCATGCCCCGGAGGACCGGGAGTGTTACTTGATCTGCGCCGTGATGGTCGCGACACCCACGAGGAGGTTGCTCTTGACGGCGGTCGTGCCGAACGTCTTGTCGAGCAGCGCGGCGGCGTCCGACGACACGTGCACGGTGGTGCCGGTCAGGATCGCGTCGTCGCCCTGGAGCTTCAGCGGCTTGAGCGTCCCACCGTGCAGGGCGAACAGGTAGGCCTGCGTCGCGGCGGGCTTGCCGTTGACGAGCACGTCACCGTAGAGCTTCGAGCTGCCGGGGTTGACGGTGAAGTTCTCGAGCGTCACGGTGGTCGAGCCGCCCTTGAGGGTCAGGCCCGAGCCGTCGTGCTCGATGAGGCCCTGCACGTAGGGGCGGTAGTCGCTCTTCGGCGACCAGTAGACGACGCTGCCGCCGGTGATCGGGAAGGAGACGGTCGACCCGGACAGCTTCGCCGAGCCGCTGACGCCCGGGGTGAGCTTCAGCGAGGTCAGCGCGCTCATGAAGCCGCTGTCGAGCGCGACCGCGGTGTCGCCGCCCTTGATCTCGGGGACGGCTGCGGCCGGGGCGGGGATCTTCGACGACGACGACGCGGCGAGGTGCACGGCGGGGGCCGCGGCGTTCGCGGCGCTGACGCCGAAGCCGCCGAGCCCGGCGACGAGCGCTCCAGCGGTGGCGATGGTGACGGTGGTCTTGGTGAATCCACGCATGATGACTTCTCCCTTGCTGTGGGCACGCCGAACACACCCTGATTGAGGGTGGAGAACCAGCCGCAGGTGGCCGGTGAGCGCTTCGAGCATTTGCTCGGTCTGTGCAGGTAGTTCGGCGCCCCGACGGAGGTGGATTGGTCGGCTTCGGAGCAATCCTCCGATCGCTCGGATGGGGTTCGGCTGCTCGCAACTGTATTGCGTGCAATACTTGCTGCATGGACACGCCTGCCCCCGTCGACGAGATGGTCTGCTTCGCGATCTACGACGCCGCCCGGGCGACGACCCAGGCGTACCGCGCACTCCTCGCCCCCTGGGGCCTCACGTACCCGCAGTACCTCGTGCTCGTCCTCCTCTGGGACCGCGGCCCCCTGACGGTCGGCGCGCTCGGCGACCACCTCGACCTCGACTCGGGCACGCTCTCACCGTTGCTGCGGCGCATGGCGGACGCGGACCTCGTCACGCGTGAACGCAGCCGCGCCGACGAACGGGTCGTCGAGATCGCGCTGACCGACCACGGCCGGGCCCTGCAGTCCGACCTCGCCCACGTGCCCGGGTGCATCGCAGGCGGGATGGCGATCGACCTCGACACGGCACGTGGACTCATCGACACCCTGCACCGCGTCACGGCGGGGATGCAGGCGACCACGGTCGGCGCACGCTAGCCGCGCCTCCCGTCCGGCCCGGCCGGGAGGCCCCACCCACCCCCGTCACGCGCCGCGTGACGACCACGAACAGGAGACACCATGGACGCCCTCTACACCGCAGAAGCGCTCTCGACCGGCGAAGGCCGCAACGGCCACGTCCGGACCACCGACGGCACGCTCGACCTCGACATGGCGATCCCGAAGGAGATGGGCGGCTCGGGCGCCGGCGCGAACCCCGAGCAGCTGTTCGCCGCCGGGTACGCTGCGTGCTTCCACTCCGCGCTCCAGGGCGTCGCCCGGGCACAGAAGGTCTCCATCACCGACACCACCGTCGGCGGCCGGGTGCAGATCGGCGCGAACGGGCAGGGCGGGTTCCAGCTGGCGGTCCACCTCGAGGTCGTCATCCCCGGGATGGAGCACGACGCAGCACAGGCCCTCGCGGACGCGGCGCACCAGGTCTGCCCCTACTCGAACGCGACGCGTGGCAACATCGAGGTCACGATCAGCGTCTCGGACGACTGACCCCACCTCGACGCCGCACGGTCCACTCCCCACCGCCACGAACCGCGGTGGGGAGTGGACCGCAGCGGATCAGCGTGCTGGCGTCTCGTCGAAGCGCTGCCACGCCGGCTTGTTCGCGAACACGTGGCGGTAGTAGTCGGCGAGCTGCAGCTGTGCGGCGGCGGCCTCGTCGACGATGACCGTCGCGTGTTCGTGCAACTGCAGGGCGCTCCCCGGCACGAACGAACTGACCGGACCCTCGACCGCGCCGGCGACGGCGGCGGCCTTGCCCTCGCCCTGCGCCACGAGCACCAGCTCCCGCGCCTCGAGGATCGTGCCCAACCCCTGCGTCATGCAGTGCATCGGCACCTCCTCCACCGAGTCGAAGAACCGCGCGTTGGCCGCGCGCGTCGCCGGCGCGAGCGTCTTGATGCGCGTGCGGGACGCGAACGAGGACGTCGGCTCGTTGAACCCGATGTGCCCGTTCGCGCCGATCCCCAGGATCTGCACGTCGATGCCCCCGGCCGCGCGGATCGCGGCGTCGTACTCCTTCGCCGCGAACTCCAGGTCCGCCGCACGACCGTCGGGGACCCGGACCCGCGCGGGGTCGAACCCGAGCGGACCGACGACGTCGCGGGCGATGACACTGGCGTAGCTCTCCGGATGCTCCAGCGGGATCCCGACGTACTCGTCGAGCGCGAACCCGCGGGCCTGCGCGAACGAGATCTCCCCGCCCTGCACCCGCCGGGCGAGGTCGGCGTAGATGTCCTGCGGACTCGACCCGGTGGCCAACCCGATCACGGCGGACGGCTTGCGGGACACGACGGACGCGATCTTCGCAGCGGCCATCCGGCCGACCTCGACCGCTGTGGGCAGGATGATGATCTCCATGACGGGCCCAGCCTATGCGGCCTGATCCTCCCGTGACGCGGTCCATCGGGGAGCGTCGCCCGCGACCGAGCAGCGCTGCCCGCGGCGGGTCCTGACCCCAGAACGGGTGCATCGCTGGACGGATGTTCCGCCAGCGGCCCTATACCGCTACGCTCCGAGCACGCCCGACATTCTCGGTCGATTCACATGTCCGCATCAGCGGACCGAAAACTGGGGGAACACCCGTGCACCGCAGCACCTCCGGCACCCGACGCGCCTGCGCCGTCGGCACCACCATCGCCCTCGTGGGGCTCACCACCGGCCTCGGCGTCTTCGGCGTCCAGGCGGCCTCGGCCGACACGCTCACCGACACGACGACCGCGACCGCTGCCGCGACCGCTCCGGCCACGCCGAGCACGGACCAGCCGTCGCCGAGCAGCTCGGCGTCGCCGACGGCATCGGCCACGCCGACCGACGCCCCGACCGCGACGGCGGGGACGGCCGCTCCGGCTCCCTCGAGCACCCCGAGCCACCACCCCGCGGCCACGCCGAGCGCACCGCGCGCGACGGACCCGAGCAGCACCGCGAGCCCGGCCGTGCCGACCCCGGTCGCCGCCCCGACGGTGACGCTGAGCACCACGGCCCCCACGGTGGGGAAGCCCCTGACCGCGACCGTGACGGGCTTCACCGGCACCCCCACGTTCACGTGGACGAACAGTGCGGGTACGACGCTCCAGACCGGGACCTCGGCCTCCTTCGTGCCGTCGGCGGCCGAGAACGGCACGACGATCACCGTCACGGCAGAGGACACCGACGGGGACAGCGCGACCGTGACCTCAGCGGCGGTCACCGCCCCCGCCGAGTTCTCCGAGCACACCTCGCAGAGCGACCCGCTCGAGCTGTCCGTCGTCGCGGGCCAGAGCCTGTCCCACGTCTTCAGCGCCGCTGGCGACCCCACCCCGACCTACAGCGTCGGCTGGTTCTACCAGGACGACGCCGACGCCGCCGCTGACGACCCGACCTACACCCCGGACACGCAGCTTCCCGACCACACCACCCTGTCAGCGGACGGCACGCTCAGCGGCACGCCGGAGTTCGCCACCACCTACGACTTCACCGTCGTGGCGGACAACGGCAGCGGTACGTCGACCGAGTACGTCGAGGTCAACGTCGAGGCCGCCGCAGCGTACGGCGTCGAGGTCTACACGACCGACAAGGGGAAGATCGACGACGACACCACGACCTCGTGGATCATCGACCCGGACGGCCACATCTCGACCGAGGTCGACACGGTCGTGGAGCAGGACCCGGACGGCAGCACCTGGGCGGTCGGCACGATCACCGACGGCGGTACGCCGACGATCCACCAGGGCGGCACCCTCGTCGTCGCGGGTGGCCTCGTCGACCAGTACGGCAACGAGGTCGACGAGGCAGACGGCACCTTCGTCGAGCCGACCGTCACGTCGGACTACGCCTCCGACGTGGTCAAGGCGGACGACGGCCTCGGTGGCACTGACGTCACGTTCCCGCACGCCTCGACCCACCACCTCACCGTCTCGGCCGACGCGTTCAGCACGGCGTTCCCCGTCGAGGTCGTCCCGAACGCGGCGACCGTCGCGGCGATCACCCCCACGGCCACGACCGCCACGGGTGAGCTCGCGTTCACGGGCTCCGAGACGACCCGGGCCCTGCCGTGGGCCCTCGGTCTGCTCATGGCCGGCCTCGGCGTGACCGGTCTCCGGATCGCTCGCCGGCGCACGGAGCGCTAGTCGGTCCTCCCGTCCCGCGGTCCGCCGCAGGACGGGAGGCACGACGCGGGGCCCGTCGTCCACATCGGACGGCGGGCCCTTCGTCGTCCACAGACCGTCCGGGACGCCCGCCCGCTGCCACCCTGGTCGTTACGGTGGGGGCATGCCCACTCCCGAGTTCGTCCTGGCGCTCCGCGAGAAGGTCGGGACCGACCTGCTCTGGCTCACGGGCGTGACGGCCGTCGTGCTGCGGGGCGACGGCGACGAGCAGCAGGTCCTCGTCGTCCGCCGTGCCGACACCGGAGCCTGGACACCGGTGACCGGGATCATCGACCCTGGTGAGGAACCCGCGGTCGCCGCCGCGCGCGAGGTCCTGGAGGAAGCCGACGTCGTCGCCGTGCCGGAGCGACTGGCGATGGTGCAGACCCTCGCGCCGATGACCTACCCGAACGGCGATCGCGCGCAGTACATCGACATCGTGTTCCGGTTCCGGTGGGTGTCGGGCGTGCCGTTCCCGGCGGACGGCGAGAACACGGAAGCTGCCTGGGCGCCGGTGTCGGACCTCCCCGCCATGTCGGACGACATGCGGAGTCGGGTGGCAGCCGCGCTGCGCGACGATCCCGCCGCGGTGTTCCGGACCTGAGTCTCAGCGTCCGAGCGGCACGGCAGCGGTCACCCGGAGCTTGACGGCGGACAGGATCGTCGCAGCGGCCGCCGCCACCACGGCGACCCACAGCACGGCGCTGGCGGCGGACGACTGCGCTGCCAGCGACCCGGCTGCGGCGCCACTGACCACGAGTGCGATGCTGACGACGGCCGACCCGGCGGACTGTCCGACGGTTCGGTTCGTGTTCAGGACGGCCGATGCACTCGCGGCGTAGCGGAGGGGCGCGGCGGCCATCATGTCCCGGTTGTTCGGGCTCTGGAACGTCCCGTACCCGAGGCCGCACACGGCGGTGGACAGGAGCACGAGCCAGATCGGCGGCGCGGACCCGAGCAGCGCGAGCATGACGAGGCCGATCGTCAGGACGACGAGGCCCGTGAGGGCCAACACCGCCGGACGGACCCGGTCGGCGATCCGCCCGGACAGCGGTGCCACGACGACGATCACGAGCGGCCACGGCGTGAACAGGAGCGCCGACTCGAGCGGGCTCGCCCCGTACGCGGTCTGGAACAGGAACGGCAGGGCGACGAACGCGATGCCCTGCCCCAGGAACGACGCCCACGCGGTGCCGACCGTGAGACTGAACGGGCCGGTGAACAAGCCGAGCGGGATGAGCGGCCGGGCGGCCATCCGCTCACGACGCACGAACAGCACCGCGCACACGGCACACACGACGAGGAGCACCAGCGCGTGCCAGAGGGTCGTGACCGCGGCGAGCTGTCGGACGCCGACGAGCAGCGCGGCGATCGCTCCCGCGGCCCAGACGGCACCGGGCCAGTCGTAGTCGCCCCGCTCGGGCACGCCCTTCGGCAGGACGACGAGCGCGAGCACGAACGACGCGACACCGATCGGCACGTTGATGAGGAAGAGCCACGGCCACGGGAGTGCGGCGAGGATCAACCCTCCGAGCGTCGGTCCGGCCGACGTCCCGATGGCGACCGTCATCGCGTTGAGCCCGAGCGTCTGCCCGAGGCGCTCCGGCGGGAACAGGCGCCGGATCAGCGGGATCGCCACGGCGAGGACCACCGCGGACCCGATGCCCTGGACGACGCGGAACGCGACGAGGACCGCGAGCGTCGGCGCGAGCGCGCAGCCCAGGGACGCCAACGTGAACACGGGGACGCCGATCAGGTACAACCGGCGGCGACCGATCTGGTCGCCGAGCGCACTCGTGGCCGGGACCGAGCAGGCGACGGCCAGGAGGAACGCGGTCGCGACCCACACGGTCTCGGACGGTGCCACGTGGAGATCGCTCGCGAGCTTCGGCAGGGCGACGTTGACGATCGAGGTGTCGATGGTGCCGGTGAGCGTCGACAGGAGGATCGAGACGAGGGCCAGGGTCCGCCGCCGGGCGCTGAGGGTGGGCGCGGCAGCGGAGGAGGTCACCGTCGCTAGTTTAGCTTTGCGAACTATCTGGATCGTCAGCTACGGAAGGTCCTCACCCACCGCGGATCGCCCGGTCCTCCAGCTCGGCATGATCTCCACGCGCGGTACGACCTCCGACGTCACGCCGGGATGAGCCGTTCGACCCGGGCGAGTTCGTCGTCGTGCTCGTCGTGCTCGACTTCGATGTCGTAGTCGTTCTGGATGTTGAGCCAGAATCGCTCGGACAGCCCGAACGCCTGCGACAGCCGGAGCGCAGTGTCGGTGGTGATACGGCGCTTCCCCCGGATGACCTCGCTCAGCCGCGTCTGCGGTAGCCCGGTCGCCTGCGCGAGTCGGTACGCCGTGATGCCGAGTGGCTCGAGGAACTCGGTCCGCAGGATCTCCCCGGGTGTGATCGGGTCATGTGCTTTCGACATCAGTGTTCCTTCGCTCGTGGTAGTCGGCGATGTGGACATCGGAGGGTCCTGCGGCCGTCCGGACGAAACAGATCCGGTACTGATCGTTGACGCGGATCGAACACTGCCCCTCGCGGTCGATGACGTCCAACAGGAGCACGTGATCGCGGACTCTCTCGCCGACACAGGGCGCTCCGGCGGTACGGCGTCGATGGCCCGCAGCACAGCGGACGGGAGGCGCCGCACGCGATGACACCGCGCCTCCCGGGCGCAGGCGCAGTTCAACCGAGCGGCGCCACCGCGACCGGCGTCCCGAGCAGGCGGACGTGGACCTCGTCACCGGGAACCGGCCGCTGCGCGACGTCGTGCTGGACGACGAGCGCCGTGCCGTCGTCGAGTCGGAGGGTCGTGCGGCGGACCGAGCCGAGGAAGCTCGACGTGAGGACGGCGCCGGACAGGCCGCCGTCCGGGGCGAGCACGACGTCCTCGGGGCGGACGTAGGCGGTCACGGGCCCGTCGTCGAGGGTGCGGTCGATGCTCGGCAACGAGAACCCGTACGTGAACACGTCGCCTCCGCGGAGGTCCCCGCGGAGCCGGTTCGACTGACCCACGAAGTCCGCAGTGAACGCCGTCGCGGGCCGCATGTACAGCTGCTCCGGCGTCCCGATCTGCTCGATCCCGCCCCCGTGCATCACGGCGATCCGGTCCGAGACGGCGAGCGCCTCCTCTTGGTCGTGGGTGACGAACAGCGTCGTGATGCCGAGTTCGGTCTGGATGCGACGGATCTCGTCGCGGAGCGTCACCCGCACCTTGGCGTCGAGCGCTGACAACGGCTCGTCGAGCAGGAGCACCCGGGGCCGCGTGACGAGCGCCCGGGCGAGCGCGACGCGCTGTTGCTGCCCGCCGCTGAGCTGGTGCGGATAGCGGTCGGTGAGGTCCGCGAGGTGCACCATGTCGAGGGCCTCGACCACACGGCGGCGCCGGTCGTCCGCGGGGACCTTCCGCATCTCGAGCCCGAAGGCGACGTTCTGCCGGACGGTCATGTGCGGGAACAGCGAGTACTGCTGGAACACCATCCCGATGTCCCGTCGCTCCACCGGCACGGCCGCGACGTCCTGGCCGTCGATGCGGATGGCGCCGGCGTCGATCACCTCGAGACCCGCGAGTGCCCGGAGTGCGGTGGTCTTGCCGCACCCCGACGGTCCGAGCAGCGAGACGAACTCCC
Source organism: Curtobacterium sp. MCBD17_028 (assembly GCF_003234875.1). NCBI lineage: Bacteria > Bacillati > Actinomycetota > Actinomycetes > Micrococcales > Microbacteriaceae > Curtobacterium > Curtobacterium sp. MCBD17_028. Next base: position 163,389 of record NZ_QKTQ01000004.1, read on the forward strand.
CCGGCTCGAGTCGGAGCGAGAACCCGGTGAGCGCGGTGTGGGCGCCGTAGGACTTCACGACGCCGTCGAGCTCGACGGTGGCCCCACTGCGGTTCGCCGTCGTGGGGGTGGGCTGGGCGGTGCGGGTCATGCGGGCTCCTGGGAGGTGGGGGCGGCGACGGCGACACCGTCGAGGACGTGCGAGCGCAGGGCGGCGTCGGCCGGGCCACTGGACCCGGTGCCCGTGCTCCCGGCACCGGGCGCGCCGCCTGCTCCACGACGGATGCGGCGCGCGCCAGGTCGGGCCGACCCGACGCGGCCGATCACGACGAGCAGGACGAACCCGAACACGAGCGCGGCGAGCGAGAAGATCGCCGCGACGAACGGGTCCGTCTGCTGGATGAGCACGAGCGCCGTCTGGAAGGTCGTCCGCGACAGGAACGACGCGAGCGTGTACTCGCCGAGCACGACCGTGACGGTGAGGAAGCACGCGGCGAGGATGCCGCGGCGCAGGTTCGGCAGGAGCACCCGCATGACGACCGTCGCCCAGCCTGCCCCGAGTGATCGAGCGGCCTCGGTGAGCACGACGACGTCGACCGTGGTGAGTGCGGTGGCGATGGGCCGGAACGCGAACGGCAGGCTGATCACCCCGATCGCGAAGGCGAGCGTCCACGCACCCGACCCGAGGACCTGCACGATCACCTGGTACACGGGGACGAACCCGACGACGAGCACGACGGTCGGCACGGTGATCGGCAGGATGCACACGAACTCGAGCGCGCGCCGAAGCCGGGGGTACCGGAGTGTCGTGACGATCTGGGCGGGCAGGAGCACGAACAGGACGATGCCGACGGTGATCGCCGCGATGACGAGCGAGTTCACGAGGCCGTCGAACAGGGGCTGGTACGTGGCCCGGTTGACCGGATCCGCGAGCGCCGTGTAATGCGACAGTGTCAGCCCGGCCCCCGCACCCTGCCGGAGGGTGAACTGCGCCAGCGCGACGATCGGCACCGCGAACACGAGCCCGACGACGACCAGGACGACGGTACCGACCGTCTTCGAGGGTGCGGGGCCGTACCCGCGTGCCGAGCTCATCGCTGCCACCGCGAGGCGCGACGCTCGAGCGCGGAGTACCCCGCCATCACGGCGACCATGACCACGACCATGCCGAGCGCCAGCACCCCGGCGACGTTCTGCACGCCGACGATGGTCTCGCTCGTGAGTTCCTGGCGGATCGTCAGCGGCACGATGCCGCCCTGGGCGATGAGCGCCGCGGCCGTGGCGTACGACGAGAACGCGTTGGCGAACAGGAGCAGCAGGCTGCCCCAGAACGCGGGTGCGAGCACGGGGATCGCGATCCGGCGCCAGTACACGGACCGGGAGGCCCCGAGCGTCGCCGCCGCCTCGCCCCACTGCACGCCGAGGCCCTCGAGCGCCGGCATGAACGTCAAGACCATGAGCGGCACCTGGAAGTAGAGGTACGGGACGACGAGTCCAGCCACCGTGTAGAGGAACGGGCCGTTCGCGTTGATGTCGATCCCGATGCCGCGGAGCCAGACGGTCACGATGCCCTGGACGCCGATCGTGGCGATGAACGCGAAGGCCAGCATGACCCCGCCGAACTGGGCCAGGACGCTCGACGCGGCGTCGACCATGGACCGGACGAGCCCGTCGGGGCGGAGCGTCGTCAGCGCCCAGCACACAACGGCGCCGATGGCCGTGCCGAGTACCGCCGACGCTGCGGACAGCCCGGCCGAACCGGCGAAGGCCTGCAGGACCGACGGATCGGTGAACGCCCGGAGGTTCGCGAGCGTGGGGACGCCCGCGGCGGTGGAGAACCCGCTGGCGACCGCGATGACCGCGGGAACGGCGAGGAAGAGGAGCACGTAGAGCGCGAACGGGGTGAGACCGAGCCACGCGACGCCGCGGCGCCGGGGTCCTCCCCCGGCGCCGCGGCCTGCGGTGGTCAGCCCCCGCGCGGCCCCGTGCGCCTGCACCGCACGGGGCGGCGTGGCGGTCGTGGTCGCGTCAGCGGTGGCCATGGGTCAGCGGACCGTCGAGGACCACGTGCTGGTCAGCAGGGTGGCCGCGGTCGCCGCCTCCGTGCTCGACAGCTGGACGAGGCTCTTCGGTGCGTCGCCGACCTTCGCCAGGACGGCCTTGTCGACCGTGCCGTTCTTCTCCATCGCGGCGAGCGTGGCGGGGTACGCGCCGGACGCGAGGTACAGGTTCTGCACCTTCGGGCTGTAGATGTACTCCTCCCAGAGGCGCGCGGCTGCCGGGTGCGGCGCGTCGACGTTGATCGCCTGGTTGTAGTAGCTGCCGAGCGCGGTGCCCTTCGGGATCACCGTCTTCCAGTTCGGGTTGCCGGCGGATCCGCCTGCGGCGCCCCATGCGAGGTTGTTGTACGACCACTGCACGACCACCGGGGTCTCACCCGAGTTGACGGTGGCCTGCGTCGGCAGGACGTTGAGCATGTTGCCCGCGGCCTTGAGCTTGCCGAAGTAGTCGATGCCCGGCTGGATGTCCTTCGCCGAGCCGCCGTTCTCGAGCGCGGCGAGGTAGACGGCGCTGGCGGCCTCGTTCGCCTGCGTCGGGTCGCCCTTGATCGCGACCTTGCCCTTGTAGGCGGAGCCGAGCAGCGACTTCATGCTCTTCGGGGCGGTCTTGATGACGGACGAGTCGTACCCGATCGACATGAGGCCGGTGTAGTCGTAGTACCACCCGCCGTCGGCGGCCTTGTCCGCGGTGGGGATGTCCGCCCAGTTCGCGACCTTGTACGGCGCGACGAGGTCGAGGTTCTGGCTGAGCACCGCGGTGCCGATGTCGAAGACGTCGGGGGCGGTGGACTGGCCCTTCTGCGACTTGGCGGCGGCGACCTCGTCGGCGCTCGAGCCGTTCGGGTTCGCGGAGTTGATCGTGATGCCCGGGTACTTCTTCTCGAACCCGGCGATGATCTTGCCGTAGTTGGCCCACGAGGGCGGCAGCGTGATGACGTTGAGCTGTCCCTCCTTGTCGGCCGCCGTGACGAGGGCGTCCATGCCACCGTTCGACGACGCGGACGTCGCCGTCGACCAGTCACCGGAGGCCGAGGCGGATCCGGACGAGTCGGTGGTCGCGGCGCTGCTCGTGGTGGAGCAACCGGTCAGGGCGGCGAGTGCCGCGGCGGCCAGCGCGATGCCGGCGGATGAGCGCTTGGAGAGCACGGGTGTTCCCTTCCTGGGGGCGACCGGCCGTTCACTGCGGGACGGGTGTGGGAGTCGGAACGTGGGGTACCGGCCGCTGGACGAACGTCATCGTGACCCGGGGCGGTGACGCACTCGTGCCCCGTCCGTGAACGGATGGGGAACAGCGCGTGCGTGTCGGGGACCGCGGCCGTCAGACGGGCGCGGGAAGCGCCTCCAGGCCGGCCCACGTGCGGGCCGCGAGCCCGTGCGAGATCGTCATGCCCACGCCACTCGTCACGCTGACGACCGTGAGCCCGGGCGCGGGGTGGGCGACGAGGTACGGCTCGGGCGCGTGCGCGTAGACGCCCATCCAGCGCTGCCGCACCCGGAACCCTCCGACCCCGAGCAGCGTCGCGACGTCCTGGAGCAGGGTCGCGCTGACGCCCTCGTCGAGGAACGGGTCGAGCGTGACGTCGTACCGGTGACTGTCCCCGACGACCAGGCTGCCGTCCGGCCGCTGCGTCAGCATGACGTTCGCGTCCATGGCGACGAGGTCCGGTCGTTCGCGCGTGATCTCCTGCCGGAGCACGGTCGCCGCGGCGGTCTCGGCGAACGCGGGGTAGCGGAGCATGCTCGTGCCGGTGAGCACGGCCGGGGTGATCGACAGCCCGGTGGGCGGTTCCACGAGTGCCATCTGCAGGCCGCAGCGACGGATCCCGTGCTGCTCGGCGAGGTCCGGGTACAGCTGGTCGACGTCGTGCCCCACGCAGACGATCGTGCGGTCCGCCCGGACCGTGCCGCGCGAGGTGCGGACGAGGCCGTCCTCCCATCCGAGGTAGGCGGTGCCCCACCGGAACGTGACACCGCGCGACGCGAGCAGTGCGGCGAGCCCCGCGACGGCAGCGCGCGGGTCGACGCGGACGTCGTCACGGAGGAACGCCCCGCCGACGATCGTCGGGTCGCCGACCCCACCGATCCGGTCGACGGTCTCCGGAGCGGCGAGGAGCCGGACCTGACCCGACTCGCGCGACGCGGCCAGCTCCTCCAGGACCGCGAGTTCGGCCCGGCTCCGCGCGACGGCCACCGCGCCGGATGCGACCGCGGGGAAGCGGCCGTCGTGGGCGTGCCGGAGCCACCGCTCACGGGCGGCGAGCGCCAGCTCGAGCATGTCGCCGGACTGCGCCGTCACGCACGCGTGGCCGAAGTTGCGCACCGAGGCGCCGGTGGCGCGGTGGTCGCGCTCGACGACGAGCACCCGGAGCCCCCGGTCGACGGCCTCGGCGGCGTGCGCGAGGCCGATGACCCCGGCCCCGACGACCACCACGTCGTACCGGTCGGGCCGGCCGCCCGAGGCGGTGGAGGCGGTGTCGTGCAGGTCGGGCGTCGTCGTGTCCACGGCCCGATCCTGTCCGCGAGCGCCCGCATCGCAGGACCGTCCGCGGCGGCGTTCACCGACGGTTCATCCCGGCCCCGTCGCGTTCGACTGCCGTTCACGGTCGCGACGACGCCGCGTCGCACCGCTCCCGTACGCTCTGCCCGTGATCAGCGCAGTGGTGTTCGACATGGCCGGGACGACGATCGACGACCGGGGCGCGGTGTACCGAGCCCTGCGATCCGCCGTGGAGGATGCCGGCGCGCCCGTCGCGGACGCCGACCTGCAACGGTGGATGGGCACCGACAAGGAGGAGGCGATCACGGCCCTCCTCGAGCTCGGGGGCGTGCAGCCGACGCCGTCGATCGTGTCCGCGACCTTCCGCGCCTTCCGCGCGACCCTCGACGACCTGTACCGCGCCGACCCGCCCGTACCGATGGCCGGCGTCGAGGCCGCGCTGGCGGACCTCCGGGCGCGGGGCGTCCGGGTCGCGCTCACCACGGGGTTCGACGAACCCGTCGTGGGGTCGCTCCTCGCCTCGCTCGGCTGGACCGTCGGCCGGGGCCCGGCACACACCGTCGACGCGGTCGTGACGACGTCCGACGTCCGGGCCGGCCGCCCCGCGCCGTACATGATCCACCACGCCATGGAGCTGCTCGGCGTGGAGGACGTGCGCCAGGTCCTGGCCGCCGGCGACACCGTCGTCGACGTCCGCGCTGCGCGGAACGCGGGCGTGGTCGCCGTCGGCGTGTGCACCGGCGCCCTGTCCCGCGCGGAGCTCGAGGCCGAACCCCACGACCACGTGCTCGACGGCGTCGCGGACGTGCCCGCGCTGCTCGCCGGCCGGGAGGCCCGGGTCGGCGTCGCCTGAACACCCCGGTCCCGCGGACGGAGGAATTGCGTAATACGATGACGCCATGTCGAACGAGACGGTGGACGGCGTTCCGGTCACGGATGCGATGGTCGAGGCATGGGCGACCGAGGCGGAAGCCGGGTACCCGCTGGAACAGCTCCGCCGCCGCGGGCGTCGACCGGTGGGCGACGGGCCGGGCACGGTCGTGCCAGTGCGGATGGACGCGGCACTCCTCCAGGCGTTGACCCAGCGAGCCGAGCACGATCACCTGAGCCGTTCGGAGGTCATCCGCGCCGCCGTCCACGCCTGGATCGACGCCGCCTAGTGGATGTCCACCGCTCCGCGGGGAAGCACGGCATCGATGCGACGGACGCCGTCCATGCGGCGGAGCGGTACGTCTATGCGGCACCGCTCGATGACGAGAGCCCTGCCCGCGAGTTCCGCCTGGGTTTCGACGCCGCCGCGCGACTCCTGGAGATCGTGGTGTTGCGATTCGACAGCGGCAACGAGCTGATCATCCACGCCATGCCAGCGCGGTCCCAATACCTGGACCTGGTGGACTGAAGCCGGACGGTCGGCGGGATCGAGCGACGTCCCCCGATCCGTGAGCGATCTCCCAGCCCTCCGGACGTGACGATCGGCCCGGTCGGCACGACTCCCCTGCAGCACCACGGAGTGCGGGTCCGCCCGGACCCACGACAGGGAGGAACACCATGGCCACCACTGCGAGCGCCACCACACCCGCCACGGCCGCGACGGCGACCACATTGAGCTCGACGGGCACCGGCGCGGTCGGCGGCAAGACCGACATCGACAACGCCGTCGTCGCGAAGATCGCCGGCATCGCGGCACGTGAGGTCCCGGGCGTCTTCGCGCTCGGCGGCGGCGCGGCCCGTGCCATCGGCGCGATCCGCGGCCTGGCGAACAACACCGACCTCAGCCAGGGCATCAGCGTCCAGGTCGGCGAGACCCAGGTCGCGGCCGACGTCGTCATCGTCGCGGAGTACCCGACCGACCTGCAGGCCGTCGCCGACGGTGTCCGCACCGCCGTGGCCGGGGCCATCGAGGACTACGTCGGGCTCCAGGTCACCGAGGTGAACGTCAAGGTCACCGACGTGCACATCCCGACGGCCGACGACGAGCAGCAGGCGTGACGATGACCGCAACGCGTTTCGGGATCCTCGTCGCGGCGACACTCGCGATCGTGTGGATCTGGGCCGGGTTCTGGCCCTTCATCGGTGTCGCGGCCGCGATGGCCATCGGTGCCGTCGTCGGGCGGATCACCGAGGGCAAGCTCGACGTCCGTGCCCTGAGCGACGCCGTCCGCGGGAAGCGGTCGTCCTCGTGACGACCGCCACCGCCACGGCCGCGGCGGGTCGGACCTCGACCGGGGTCCGACCCGACCGCACCGACACACCGGGACGGACCCGGGTCACCGCGCGTGCCCTGTCCCGGGTCGTCGCCGCGCTGACGGCGGAGGAGCTCGACGTGGACGCCGACCACGTCCACGTGGACCTCGAGGACCGAGAGGGCGCCCTCGCCGCGATCCTGCGGACGCCGATCGGCGTCCGCGGGCTCGACGCCGACGACGACGCCCCGAGCCTCGTCGAGCGCTGCTCCGCCGCGCAGCGCACGCTGCGCGACCGTGTCCCCGCGCTGACCGGCCGGCACCTCGCGCAGGTCACGCTCCATCTGACCGGCGCGGTCATCCGCACAGAACGGCGGGTCCGATGAGCACCGACCACCTGCTCCGACGGGTCGCCCGCCGCGAGACGCACTCGTCCAAAGCCGTCCCCGCCGTCGTCACCGCCGTGCTGGTCATCCTGGCCTGCGCGTACGCCGGCACGGAGGTCGTCCTGGCGGTGCTCGGGATGCGGCCGCTGCTCGCCGCCCCGGGTGACATGGGCGCCGCCCTCGTCGCCGCGAGCACGGTGGCCGCCGCCTGGCTCATCGTCGGCGGCGTGGTGGTGGCCCTCATCGGGGTCCTTCTCGTCGTCGTCGCGCTCCGGGCCTCCCGGCGTCCGCGACGCACGCTCCACTCCGACCGCACCGTCGTGGTCGTCGACGACCGCGTGATCGCCTCGGCGCTCGCGCGTCGCGCCGCCGACGCCGCGGGCGTCGACCCCGACGCGACCCTCGTCACCGTCGGGCGCCGGACCGCCGAGGTCCGACTCACGCCCACCAGCGGTCTGCCGGTCGACCGGGAGGCCGTGGTCACCGCCGTCGACGACGAGATCGCCCGCTCCGACGCGCGTCCGCCCCTCCGGTCGCGCACCACCATCGAACGCACCGGGAAGGTGGGCGCATGAACGCCACGAACCGCGCGGCCAACCGGCTGTTCCTCCTCGTCGTCGGCATCGTGCTCGTCGCGCTCGGGCTCGTCGGGGTCCTGCTCGGCGCGGTCCCGGCCGTCACGCACGCCTGGAGCGGTGACGCACCCGGGGTCCGGCGGGGCCTGGACCAGGCGTTCGCCGCGACGACGATCCCCGGGACCCGCGCCGACTGGATCGGGATCGCGGTGCTCGTCGCCCTCGCAGTGGTCGTCGCGCTGCTCGTCGTGTTCATCGTCCGTCAGGGCGGCGGCCACACGTCGGTGCTGCTCGAGACCCGCGGCGAGGCGGTGGCATCCGGGCAGGAGGGCGACCGGATCGTCATCGACACCGCGGTCGCTCGCGACCTGCTCGGCGACGCGCTGTCCGGACGCCCGGAACTCGTCACGAGTAGCGTCACCACGTACCGGGTCCGACGCACTCCGGTGCTGCGGATCGCGGCGACGTGCCGGCGCGGGGTCGCCCCGACCGACGCGCAGGCCGTCATCGAGTCGGCACTCCGTCGGCTCGACCGCGCGGTCGGCCACGAGGTCCCCGCGCTCATCGAACTCACCGGCGGCTTCCGCGCACGCATGGCCGCCGCGACCACACGGGTCGACTGACCCGAGGAACGAGGCCCCCGTGTTCGCATTGCTCCGGTACCTGCCGGTCATCGTCGGGATCGTCCGCCACGCGCGGCGCGACCCCCAGGTCCAGCGCGCGCTGGCGAAGGCGAAGCAGCGCCGCGCTGCGGCGTCCCGACGCCGCCGCTGACCCGCCCTGCGGGTCGTCCGTTCACCCGATCCGGCCGACCCGCACGACGATCACGGGGACCGCGAGTCCGACCTGCGTCAGATGCTCCATGACCGCGTCGTGGACCGCGTGGACGACCTCGACGGTCGGCCGGATCCCGTCGACGGCGATCGTCATGGTCACTCCGTCGCGGCTGACCTCGACCGGTGCGTCCGCGGCCGCCGCGCCCACCAGTCGGCGTGCACCGGCCGCCGCCGCACGGACGACGCCGCGACGGTAGACCTGCTCGACGCCGGGCACCGCACCCACCAGGGTCGCGAGTTCGGCTTCGAGGTCCGGTCGTCCGCTGCCGGTCATCGGTCCGCCTCCTGGCCGTCCCGAGGGACGTGGACGTCGCGCACGACGACGTCGATCCCGGCCACCCGCAGTTCGGTGTGCGCGGCGAGTTCCCGGGCGACCGCCCGGCGCAGGTCCGTCACGGCCGTGGGGACCGACCGCCCCCAGACGAGCGACGCGGTGATGCTGATCGACACCGGGGCGTCGAGTTCGGTGACGTCGCCCACGAGGGAGCACCGCCCGACGACCAGTCCGTCCACGCCGTCGCCCGCGCGACGGACGAGCGCACGGATCGCACCCTCGGTGAGCGCAGCGTGTTCGGTGGGTGCCGTGGGCGCGAGCGGCACGTCACGGCCGGCCTGGGCCTCCGTCGTGATGGCCGCGATCACGTTCCCGACCCACGAGTCGTCCCGGTCGGACGCGACCCGACCCTCCTCCTCGAGGAGCGCGGTCGACACCGCGCGGAGCCGCGCGATCGCCGCGAGCGCGTTCTGGCACGCAGGCGAGTCGTCGATGGCCGGATCCGGCGGCTCCATGCCGCGATCGAGGTAGTCGACGAGCTCGTCGACGCTGTGGCCGTCGAGCTGGTCCGGCTCGAGCGCCAGGACGGCGGGGTCGTCGGGCGACGCTGCATCGGTCATCGCCACGCCTCCATCCGGCTCATCATGGTCCTCCGTGCCCGCGAGAGTAGCCCTCGGACGGTCGACACCGGGACGCCCAGCTCCTCCGCGATCTCCTCGTACGACTCACCCACGACCTCCTTGAGGAGCCAGCACCGCTGCTGCCGTTCCGGCAGGTCGGCGAGCACCGCGGCCATCGCCTCGGTCGCCGACCGCGCCTCGACGATCCGGTGGGGGGTCGCGTGCTCCTCGACCGCGACGGCGTCGTCGAGCTCGCCGTGCGGTCGGGAGGCCCGGTGCCGGTCCGCCGCGCGGCGCGCCACGACCCGGAGCAACCACGCGCGGATCGCGGACGGGTCCGTCATCGTGGGCAGCTGCCGCCAGGCGGCCACGAAGGCGTCCTGCACGACGTCGTCCACCTCGTCCGTCCGGCCGAGCGCGCGGAACGCGACCGCCCGGAGGAGCGGACCGTGCCGACGGACCAGGACCTCGAACGCGCGGACGTCCCCGTCACCCGCACGTTCGGCGAGGAGTCCGTCGTCGACGTCCTCGAGGACCACCGGGCGGGTCACGGGTGCGACGGGATCGAGGGCGTCGGCCATGCACACCCGCTTCCGGTGGTGAGGGGGACGACGGACCGGTGCCGCGCCTCCCGGCCGATGCTGCCACCCGTCCGGCGGGTTGTCCGGGCGCCGGGAACCCCGGCGGACGTCGCGGCCTACGGTGGGACGCATGGACGTCACGGAGCTCTGGTTGGTACGGCACGGCGAGTCGACGGCGAACGTCGCGGCGGCGGAGGCCGAGCGGGCCGGGCAGGACCGCATCGTCGTGGACCACCGGGACGCCGACGTGCCGCTCAGCCCGCTCGGCGAGCGGCAGGCACGGGCGCTCGGGGCGGGGCTGACCGACCGGCAGGTCGACAGCGTTCCGTTCGCCGTCTGGGTGTCGTCGTACCACCGCGCGCAGGAGACGATCCGGATCGCCCTCGACACCGCCGAGGTGCCCGCGGTCCTGCAGGTGGACGAACGACTCCGCGACCGCGAGCTCGGCGTGCTCGACCTGCTCACGAGCACCGGCGTGCGCCATCTGTTCCCGGACGAGGCGGAGCGCCGTCGCTGGCTCGGCAAGTACTACCACCGGCCCGCGGGCGGCGAGTCCTGGGTGGACGTGATGCTCCGACTCCGCTCCGTCCTGCACGACGTCGATGCGCAGCACGACGTGCAGCGACTCGTCCTGGCCGCCCACGACGCGGTCGTCATGCTCACGGTCGCGATCTGCACGGGGATGGACGAGGCCGCCCTCCTCGACTTCGCCCGGACCCACACCGTCGCGAACGCGTCGCTCACGCGCCTGACCCGGGACCGCGTCGGCGCCCCCTGGCGGCTCGAGGAGTTCTCGGCGGTCGGTCACCTCGACGACCTGGACACGCCCGTCACCGAGCACGAGGGCTCGATCCCCAACCGCGGAAGCGAGGACGCCCATGCCGGCCGCTGACCGTTCATCGAAGGTCGTCACCCCGAACGTCCTGCGGGAGTGGCCGCTGCCCGAGCCGGGCGGGTCGAAGTACGGCCGCGGCCAGGTGGTCGTCGTCGGCGGGGCCGCGCGCACGCCCGGCGCCGCCATGCTCTCCGCGCTCGCCGCGCTCCGCGTCGGGGCCGGGAGGCTCACCCTCGCCATCGCGGAGTCGGTCGCGCCCCACGTCGCCGTCGCCATCCCGGAGTCCGGGGTGGTCCCGCTCGTCGAGGACGACGACGGCCACGTCCGCGGCGACGCGCTCGACGGCGCGGGCGAGGACCTGTCCGCCGCGGACGCCGTGCTGCTCGGGCCGGGACTCGACGAGCCGGACGGGACCCGGGAACTCGTGCGGCGCCTCCCGGGCCTGGTCGGTGACGACACGGTGGTCGTGCTCGACGCGTTCGCGCTCGGCGTCGCCCCGTCGGTCGCCGAGGACCTCGCGCCGCTCCGGGGGCGGCTCGTCATGACCCCGAACACATCGGAGGCCGGGCGCCTCCTCGGCCGCGACGTCGACAAGGACGACCTGGCCTCCGACCTCGCCGAGATCGCCGATCGGTTCGGCGCCGTCGTCTCCTGCCAGAGCGTCATCGCCGAACCGGGAGGCACGACCTGGGCCATGGGGACCGGCACCGGAGGTCTCGGCACGAGCGGGAGCGGCGACGTGCTGTCCGGCGCGATCGCGGGCCTCGCGGCACGGGGGGCGACCCCCGTCCAGGCGGCCGTGTGGGCGACCCACGTGCACGCGGCGGCCGGGGACCGGCTCGCGGTGCAGGTCGGTCCGATGGGCTACCTGGCGAGCGAACTCGTCACCGAGCTGCCGCGGGTGCTCGTGGAGCACGGGGCGTAGCAGGACCGGTCTCCACGAGCCCGGACGCCCGGAGTTCCTCGACGACCCGGGCGACGAGGAGCGACGGGTCCGCGCCCTCGGGGGTGCCGAACCGTTCGACCGCGTGCCGCACCAGGGCGTCCAGGGACCGGGGCCGGGCGAGCGCGGTCCACACCGCGGCACCGACGGCCTGCAGGACGTGGAGCCGGTCCGCGTGCAGGACGAGCACGTCGTCCCCGTCGCCGACCCAGTCCGTGACGGCGGCGCGGCGGACGGACGCCCCGGGATCGGCGAGTCCGGACGATGACGCCTCGGTGACCGCACGGACCGCCCCGAGCGTGGCCGCCGGACGCCCCGACACGCCGGCGAGGACGCCACCGACGACCGGCGCGAGGTCCCGGGCCTCCGCGTACCGGAGCACCCGCAGGCCGCCGGTCGCGTCGACGAGGCGCCGGAGCCGCGCCAGCGGACGTCCGCGGCGGGACAGGTAGCTGATCTGCCCGAACAGCGGCTCGACGACCTCGGTGACGCGCACGGGTTCGAGCAGCGCCGACGGCAGGGACGGATCGCGATCGAGCAGCAGCACGGCGGCGAGCCAGGGCGCCGGTCCCGCCGACCGGACGAGACCAGCGACGTCCGGCCCGACCTGCGCCTTCGGCGATCCGGCCCGCACCACCGACAACGGCTTGGGGTACGGCACCACCCTCCCGTCGTCCTGCACGCCGAGCGTCTCGTCCGTGACGTACGCGAAGGTGCGCCCGAGTACCTGCGCGGCCGTCGTCTTGCCGCTGCCGGAACGTCCGACGAGCGCCACCGTCGCGCCGGTCACGGGATCACACACCGCGGCGGCGTGCAGCAGCAGGAGGTCCGCGGCACGGGCGTCGATCGCGTGCAGGGTGAGGGCCCGCGCGAGGCGGTCACGGAGCGTGTCCACGTCCGCGGCCCGGACGACGATCGAGCCGGGCCCGTCCGGGGCCCCGGAGGTGCCGTCCGGGACCGCGGCGGCACCGGGGGCGGGCGCCGGTGCCGCGAGCACGGCGTGCACCGTCGTCGACGTCGCCGACGCGCGGTGCGGGGTCCGGCACCAGGACCAGTCCGCGAGGACGCGGTCGCGGCCGTCCTCGTCGAGTCCGTGCAGGCGGAGCGCCACCCGGGCGCCGAGGACGTCGAGGACGATCGGCTCGTCGACGGTCGCGACGCTGAGCGCCCCGAGGGTGGGCCCGGTCACCGCCGGTCTCCCGCCCCGGCGAGCGCGCGGTACGCGGACAGCACGGGGCCGAACACCTGCTCGGGTCGGGCGGCGGTGTCGAGATGTCGGGCCGCCGCCGCGAGGGTGCGGTGGATCTCGGCTGGGTCGTCGATCGCGGCGAGCACCCGGTGGGCGACGGTCTCGTCGTCGGCGTCATCGGGCACCACGACCGCGCGGCCGTCGTCGAGGACCCCGGGGGACCCGACCGCGGCGGTCGCGACCACGGGCCGACGGCGGGCGAAGGCCTCGAGCACGACGAGCGGCAGGCCCTCCCAAGCCGAGGTCATGAGGAGCACGTCGGATGCGTCCAGGGCCGCCGTGACGTCGTCGACCGCACCGGGGAACGCGACCGGTGCGCCGAGCACCTGCGCCAGCCACACCACGTCGTCGCGGAGCGGACCGGTGCCGAGCCACGTCGCCCGGACCGGACGGTGCCGGGCCAGGGCCGCGACCACCCGGACGAAGCGGCGGGGGCCCTTCTGCTCGGTGAGGCGACCGACGCCGAGGACCCGGAGCGGGGCGTGGACGTCCCAGGGACGCACCGGCGCGTCCACCAGCGCGGAGGGCACGTTGCCGACGATCGTGACGCGGTCCGCCGGCGTGCCGAGGTCGAGCACCATCCGGCGGACCTGCTCGCTGACGGCGAAGACCCGTTCGCTCCGGAACGAGAGGTGCCGCATCCGTGCGCGGGGCAGGCAGGTGTGCGCGTGCTCGACCACGTGCGCGCCGGTGCCGGCCACCGCGATCCGCGCGAGCAGCGCGCCCCGGCGTTGGTGCGCGTGCACGACGTCCGGTCGGACGGACGCCACCGCGCGGCGGATGTCGAGCAGTTCGGCGAGCGGGCCGGCGCCCGTCACGACGTGGACGTCGGCGCTCGGCGGAACGCGGTCGACCAGGGGCCCCGGACGGCCGACGAAGGCGCTCTCGACGCCGCGCCGTCCCGTCCAGGCGGCCAGGTCGAGCGCGACGCGCTGCGCGCCGCCCGCGGTGAAGGCGTCGAGGACGTGGAGCACGCGGAGCCGCCGGTCCGCGTCCGGGCCGTGGTGTGCGCCGGGGTCGGCGCCGAGGTCGGCGCCGGGGTCGGCGCCGCGCGGGAGCAGCCGGTGGGGAGCCGTGCCGGTGGTGGTCATGGCGGGACGGTACGACCGACGGAGTGCGCCACCGCGGCCGGACCGGACGTCGGTCGCCCGCGGGTCCCTGGCGTTCACCCCGGGCGTCGCGTTCCCGGGCTCCGCATCCCGCGTGTCGTCACCCGGGGCAGGCGTGGACGCTCCGGCGGTCGTGGCCGACGGTGAGGGCGACGACGACGCGGGGGTCTCGAGGACGCCCGCGTGCTCGAGCGCAGCGCGGATGACGGGTGTGAGGTGTTCGACGTACGCCGCGGTGGGGTGCGCCTGGTCCTTCTTGACGAGCAGGTTCCCGACGAACGCCGGGCATGCGCCGTCGTCGTCGCAGAACCACGGGCGCGTGTCGACGAACGACCCGTGCAGCGCCTTCATCAGGACGATCTGGTCCGAGGCCATGGACAACCATGAGGATGCCGACACCGAGCTCACGCAGGCGCTCGGGCCGGCGAAGTTGCTGTAGCAGTCCTCGATGTCCTTGTCGGGCGGCGGCGGGGCGAGCACGACGACGTGGTCCGCAGCGGGGAGGATCTGCTCCAACTCCGCGCGGAACGCCTCGTTCCAGGCGGCCGCGCTCGTCATCGAGCCCGTGCTGCGGTCGGCTCCGCGGACGACCGTGTTCGCGACGACGACCAGGTCCGGCTCGGTGTCCCGGACGACCTGGACCTCCTTCGCCCGTCGGTCGGCGCAGATGGCGGTCTGCTTCGCGACGTTGCCGACCTCGCGGTCGATGAACGGGCAGGCGTACATCGACGTGATCCGGAGCGACCAGTCCCCCGTCCCGAGGATCGCGGCGAGCGCCGGGACGTAGGCCTGGGCGATGGAGTCCCCCACGAGCACGGCGTGGTGCGGCGCAGCGGGGTCGCCGAACGTGCAGTCGGCGGCCGGGAGCCAAGCGGCCGAGCCGCAGCGCGCCGTGTTGCCGGGCATGGTCTCGTCGGCGGCACGGGACACCGAGGGCGTCAGGTCGGCCGGCCAGGACCGGGCCCGCAGCGCGGCGGTGATCGCGCGGCTGAGCGCGGCCTGCGCACCGGACGACCCGCCGGACGCGGTGCCGGACGATCCGCCGTCGGCCGCAGCCGCGCCCGCACCGTCCGTGCGGACGTCGACCGCACCCTGGGCGCCGTTCAGGGTCACGGCGCTGAGCACCACGGCACCGGTGATCGCGATCGCCGTCGCCGACCAGACGAGCCGGGAGGGCCGCCGCCGGCGCCGGGACGCCGCCCGGTCGGCGAGCCACGCGCTCCGGAGCACCGGCCGCTCGACCAGGTGGTACCCGAGCACCGACGTCACCGCGGTGAGCGCGAGCACACCCGCGACCCACCGGACGTCCGGCCGGTCCTCGCCGAGCACGAACAGCAGGTACGGCCCGAACACGACGACGACGGGGAAGTGCCAGAGGTAGATCGAGTACGACAGGTCGCCGAGGGACCCGGACACCCGATCGGTGAGCGGTGCCCACCGCCGACGGTCCCGCCCGATCCCGGCGGCGAGGACCGCGACGGCACCGAGCACGGGCAGGACGGCGCCGGGCATCGGGAATCCCCGGTCCGCGTCGGTGAGGGCGAGCGCGGTCGCGATCGCGGCGAGTCCGGCCCACGCCAGGACGTGCCGGACGGCCGTCGGCAGGTGCTCGAGTGCGGGCGCGACGACCGCGAGACCCGCCCCGAGGAGCAGCTCCCACGCCCGGGAGGGCGTCGAGAAGTAGGCGACCGTGGGGGACGCTGCCGTCTCGTACGCCGACCAGGCGACCGACGCGGCGCCGAGCACCGCGACCGCCACGGCCGCCGGCACCGCGGTCCGGCCGGTGCCGACGCCCCGTCGCCGACGCGCGGCGAGGGTCAGCACACCGAGGAGCACCCACGGCCACACGAGGTAGAACTGCTCCTCGACCGACAGGGACCAGAAGTGCTGCAGCGGCGAGGTCGGCCCGTCTGCCTGGAAGTAGTCGGTCCCCGTGGCGGCGAAGTGCCAGTTCGCGACGAGGACGGCCGCCGCGAGTGCGTCCCACCGCACCGCGTCCCACCGTGCCGGACCGAGGACCAGGGCCGTCGCGGCGGCGGTCACGGCGAGCACGAGGACCGCCGCCGGCAGGATGCGCCGGATGCGGTGTCGGGTGAAGCCGACGATCGAGATCGTCCCGGTCCGCCCGTGCTCACGCAGGAGCAACCCGGTGATGAGGAACCCGCTGATCACGAAGAAGACGTCGACCCCGACGAAGCCGCCGCGCGGTGCGTGGAGCGTGTGGTCCGCCACGACGGCGAGCACCGCGACCGCCCGGAGTCCCTGGACGTCGCGTCGCTTCCCTGGTCGATCCGTCACCGCGTCCCCGCCCCTCGTCCCGGGCGACCCCGCTGCCGGTCGCACCCCGCCGATGATCGGTCCCCGCGTCCGGTCCCGAGGGGCACGGCCACGGCCGCCCGGGACTCCACCGGTCCCGGTTCGCCTCCGCGGTCACCCGTCCCCGGGGCGGACTCACCTGGCGGCGCGCCGCATCACCCGGTGCGCCGCCTCGATGCCACCCGCGGCGTGCCGGTGAGGGCCCGGACCATGTCGGGGGCAGGAGGGTGGCCGGGGCGGTGATCCGGGCCTCCCGGACGGCCGCTGGCCCTCGGGAGGGCGCGAGTGCGGCGCTCCCGAGGCGATAGGAAACGGTGTGCCACCCGTCACCGTCCTCGCCCTGGCCGCGTCCGCCGGGCTCCTGGTCGTCGTCGCGTTCCTCGTGCTCGTGCCGGCGGCCACCGTGCGCGCCTGGGCACTCGTGCTCACGCTCGCGGTCACGGCCGTGGTGGGCAACAACAGTGCGCCGCGCACCGTGTGGGTGCCGGCCTTCGCGCTCTGCGCGGTCGTCCTGCTCGTCGCCGTCGCCCGGGTCGGTGCGGTGTCGGACCTGACCGCGCCGCGCTTCCTCGTCCCGACCGCCCTCTGGGTGTGGATCGGCGTCGGCGCCCTCCTCGCGGGGTCGTACTCGACCTCGCGTCTCACGGTGTACTTCGGCACCGCCGTGGTGGTCGCCCTCGTCACGGCGCACCTCGACGCCCGCGGCCTCCGCATCGTCCTCATCGCCGTGCTCGTCATCGCCGCCGTCGAGGTCGCGTGGACCGCCGTCGACCTGGTCACGGGTGCCACGCCCATCTGGGGTCAGCGTGGTGGGGTCTCCCGCCCGAACCCCCTGACGGGCGACGTATGGGAACGCGGCCAGGGGTCGATGGGGCAGCCGATCGTGTTCGGGACGTTCGAGGCGATCGCGGTCGTGGTGGCGTGGAGCAACCGCATCGGCATGTCCGGCGCCGTCCGGAGCGTCGCGCTCCTCGTCGCCGCGGTCGGCGTGTTCCTCTCCGGTACCCGCAGCGCGGTCCTCTGCGCCGTCCTCGGGGTCCTCCTGCACGCGGTCCACCGGCGCGGGATCGGCCGGTGGGCCAGGAACGTGGTCCTCACGGCGATCGTCGGGGGCATCGTGGCCGTGCTCGACTTCGGGATCTCCACGGTCACGACCGAGCTCCTGTCCTCCGGCTCCTGGATCCACCGCTCGACCTCGATCGCCGCGGTCCCCCGGTTGCTCGCCCGTCCCCTGGCCGAGTCGCTCTGGGGCACCGGGTTCGGCAGCGAGACCTGGCTGTTCGCCGACCACCTCATCGAGACGACGTACGGGCTGCAGGTGGTGGACGACCTCCCGGTGTACCTGCTCGGCACCACCGGCGTCGCCGGCCTGGCCGTGTTCCTCGCCGTGGTCGTCGTCGTGGCCGTCCGGGCGGACGCGCAGGGCCGGGCCCTCGTCCTGCTCTGGTTCGGGATGGGGTTCTCGTTCGACCTCCTCGTGTGGTTGCAGGCCGGGATCCTCCTGACGTTCACGTTCGCGTTGCCCCGCCTCGGCCGTGCCGACGGGCCGGGCGGAGGCGGCCTGGAGACGGTGCCCGAGCAGGCCGGCGCCGGACCGTCAGCCGCGGTCCCGCGCGCGTCGGGCCTCCCGGGCCGCGGACGGCAGGAACCGCATGCCACGCCACAGTCGGCGGGCGTAGGCCGCGAGGAGGCCGAGGCGGTCGAGCCCTCCGAGTCCCCGTTTCTCCAGCGTCTCCCGTGGTGGGAGCAGGGCGACCCGGACCACGCGGAGTCGCTCGCGCCACGGCGCCTCGACGACCGCGAGCAGCCGCCGCGCGTGGGGTGACGACGCGGCCGTCAACAGGCGCCACCGCAGGTCGGGCACACCCCAGTCGTCGAGCTCGATGCCGAACGCGTCGGCGAGGAACGGCCGCGCCGCGGGCACCGCGCCGAGCGCGCGGGCCGCGTCGAGGACGGTCGGCGCGGGCAGGACCGGGTTCCCGTCGCCGGCCGTCCGCTCGACGAGGTGCACGTACTCCTCCGCGTGACGGGGGACGGTGATGCTCCGGAGGCAGTGCAGCGCCTGCACGAGGACCGCCTCGGGAAGGTCCGGGACCGGGACGGACGCCCCGGCGACGACGAGCGTGCACCGGGTCCTCCAGAGCCGGGCGAACACCGCGTCGGTGTCCGTCCCGAAGCCCGGGAACCGGTCGTGCACGTCCAGGTCGCAGCTCCACCCGCTGCGGAACAGCGTGACGGAGTGGCGGCTGAACGTCACGTCGTCGGCGTCCGCGGGCCGTCGGCACCACCCACGGCGCTCGAGCTCGGCGGTCATCACCGGAACGCCGCGCGGTGGCACGAGGACGTCGACGTCCGCCGGGACCCGGTGTCGGTCCTGGAGGCCGTGGAGCTGAGCGCCGAGGCCCTTGAGGACCAGGAACGGGACACCGGCGACGGCCGCGGCGTCCGCCACGACGGCGTGCGCCAGCTCGACGGTGGCACGCGCGTCCAGCCGTGCTGCGGCCGTCACGGCCGGGTGTCGTCGGTCCCGCCGACCGCGGCCGCCCGCCGCCGGCTCCGCCGCGAGGGGAGCTCGAGGGACGGGTCGTACGGGGACACCACGGGCGAGCGTGGGACCGAGGCGTCCCGGTCGGGCAGGGAGGGCGTGAGCCGGGACCCGCCGGACGGACGGACCCCGCGGGCTGCGCGCGCTTCCGCGTCGCCGTCCGTGCCGTGTTCCGCGCCGCCGTCCGTGCCGGGAGCGGACTCCGACCCGTCGTCGTCCCCCGCGTAGTACGCGCCGCCGTAGTAGCCGTAGTCGCGCGCGTCCTGCCCGCGCGTCGGGACCCGGTTGAGCACCGCACCCAGCACGGTCCCCCCACCCCGGGCCACGAGCTGCAGCGCCCGTCCGAGCTGGTCGATCGTGGTGCCCTGCGCCGAGACCGTCACCACGAGGCCGTCCGCACCGGCCGCGAGCACGACGGCGTCGGTGACGGCGAGGATCGGCGGCGCGTCGAGGACCACCGTCGCGTGTTCCCCGAGCGAGGCGAGGATGTCCCGGAACATCCGCGACCCGAGCAGCTCGCTCGGGTTCGGTGGAACGCGGCCGGACCCGACGATCCACAGGTTGCCGACGTCGTCGGTCTGCTGCATGACGTCGGCGAGGTCCGCGCGTCCGGACAGCACGTCGGTGAGGCCCGCGCCCCGGGCCACGCCGAAGACCGCCGACAGCACGGGTCGCCGGAGATCGCAGTCGATGAGCACGACCCGCCCGGTGGACGTCACGGCGAGGGACCGGGCGAGGTTCGCCGCGATCGTCGACTTGCCGTCGCCCGGGAGCGGACTCGTGACGACGAGGACCTTCGGGCGCTCGTCGACGTGGACGTAGGACAGGTTCGTGCGCAGCTCGCGGAGGGCCTCGGACGTCGCGAAGTTGACCCGTCGCTCCTCGGGCGTGCGGTTCGGCAGGGCGTCGACGAGTTGCCGGTGGTCGGTCAGGGCGGGGTTGAGCGGGATGGTCCCGAGCACGGGGACACCGAACGCGGCCTCGATCGCGGCGGCCGAGCGGATGCGCCGGTCGAGGGCCTGCCGCACGAGGACGTACACCGACGCCAGGAGCAGGCCGACGAGCACCCCGAGCGTCACCGCCGCGCGCACGTCCGGCGACGTCGGCGACGTCGGGACGGTGGCGGAGGCCAACGGGACGAGCTTCGTCGTGGCCGAGGCGAGCGCCTCCCCCGACGACTGGATCGCGGCGATCTGCCGCCCCATGCCCGCGATCCACGCGTCCGCGAGGTCGGCGGACTCGCGCGGGGTCGCGCCGCTCGCGGTGACGTCGATGATCGCCGTGCCCTCCGGCAGGCGGGTCTGCACGCGGCCGAGCAGCTCCTGCGGTGATGCGCTGGTGCCGGTCGCCCGGACCACCCGTTTCGCGACCGCCAGCGAACCACCGAGCTCGACGTACGTCTCGGCCTGGGACTTCGACAACTGGTCGGCGGCGTAGTCGAGGTTGGCGTCGCCGTTGCCCGCGACCCGCACGAAACCGGAGGCCTCGGACGTGTACACCCGCGGTTGCGTGAGCGTCCACGCACCGGCCGCGGCGACGCAGGCCAGGACGATGAGCACCGCGCCGAACCAGTACGTCCGGAACATGCGCACGTAGTCGGCCAGGGTCCGGGAGGTCCGCTCGTCGGGACGTGCGTCGGGAGCCATGCGTGGTCCTCCGGGTCGTGGTCGGGGCGGGATCAGGGCAGTCTCCGTCCCGGCGTGGGTGGCCCGCCCGGGCGCACGCACGTTCCCGGCGATCGCCGGGCGGTGGGATCCCCCACGGCCTCACCCGCCTTGGACGCGGCCTCACCCGCGGGACCGTCCGGCCACCCGGGCGTCGTGCACCGCGAAGAGCAGGGGCAGCACGCCGACCACCAGGAGCGGTGCGACGCGGACCGCCCACATGAGGAGCCACACCGAGGTCGACCGCAGATGGACGCCACCGAGCCGACGACCGTGCAGGGCTCGTCGGGCGCGACGCACCCCGGCGCGCCGGACCGACCAGGGCGCGTGCTGGCGCCCCGGCGTGACGACGAGCGCGCGGCACCGGAACCAGCACGTGAACCAGGTCAGGAGCTCCTCGCGGCGTGCCGGGTCGGCGAGCGCCGGTGCGTCGACCGGCGCCATGGAGTCCGCGGCCGCGACGACGGCGGCGTGGGCGGCCTCCAGGGCGTCGAGCGCGGGCGTCCTGGACCGCGAGACCGAGCCGGGACGGTGGACCCAGTGGTAGAGCACGTCCGGGACGAACCGGACCCGTCGCGCGGCGGCGAGCACCGGGGCGAGACCCGCGACGTCGCTCTGCGACGGCAGGTGCGGGAAGGGGGCGTCCCCGAGGACCGAGCGGCGGACGAGCTTCGACCACAGGAAGCCGTCGATGGTGCCCTCGAGCAGCATGACGAGCGCCTCGGGACCGGTCGCGACGCGCGGCACGGGGACACCGTCGACGATCCGGCCGGGGCGGAGCGGGTCGGTGCGGAAGTCGGCCCGACACACGACGAGGTCGACGTCGTCGGTCGCCGCGTCGAGGAGCCGCGTCGGTGCTCCGGGCTCCCACCGGTCGTCGTGGTCGACGAACCACACCCACGTACCGCGGGCGAGCCGGACGGCGCGGTTGCGGCTCGCGGCCACCCCGGAGTTCGTCGCGTTCTCGAGCACCTGCACGTCGGGGCGGTCGACCGCCCACCGACGGAGGCGCTCGGCGGTGCCGTCACCGGACCCGTCGTCGACCAGGACGAGCTCGACGCCCGCGGTGAGGAGGGCCGCGGCTCGGCCCAGGAACCCGTCGAGCAACCGACCGGGCCGGAACAGCGCGGCGACGACGGTCACGTCGGGCACGGAATCCGTGGGCTGAGCGCTCATGCCCGGTCCGGTCGACGCTCGCGTGCGGCCAGGAGCGACCGCGCGACCACGAGCAGGAACGCCGGGCCCCGGACCAGGTAGCGGTGAGCGAGGCGGCGCGGTTCCTGCAGCAGCCGCCACGACCACTCCAGACCGAGGCGCTGGACGAGCACGGGTGCACGGCGCCGGGCGCCGGCGGCGAAGTCGACCGCCGCGCCGGCGCCGACGTAGACCGCGTCGGGCAGTGCGTCCTCCCACCGGAGGAACCACGCCTCCTGCTTCGGCGACCCGAGGCAGAGGAAGACGACGTCGGGGCGGATCGCCCGGAGCCGCTCGACGACCGTGCCGCCGTCCTCGCCGCCCACGAGGTCCGGGAACGGCACGTCCCGGACGTCCGCGCCGGGGTGCTGCGTCCGGAGTCGCTCCGCCGCGCGGACCGCCGTGCCCGGTGCTCCACCGGTGACGACGATCCGCCACCCCCGCTCGGCGGAGGCCGCGCTGCACGCGACGAGGAGGTCCGCCCCGGTGACCCGACGCACGGTGTGGTCGCCGAGCAGTCGCGCCAACGCGACGATCGGGAGGCCGTCGACCGTCCGGAGGTCCGCCCGCGCGTGCGCACGGCGCGCCGCCTCGTCGTTCCGCAGCACGAGCACCTGGTCGACGTTCGGTGTCGTCACGAGCGTCCGACCGGTGCCCCGCCGCCGGTCGACCTCGTCGAGGAGGTCGCGCACGTCCCCCCGGAACAGCGGCTCGTCGGCGAGCAGGACGGCGTCGGGCGCGACCCGGAGGAGCGGTGTGCGTCCCGACGCCATCAGTAGGCTCCCCGTGCGCGGAGGACGGCACCGACCGTCCGGGCCAGGACGACCAGGTCGCCCATGAGGGACCAGTTCTCGACGTACAGGAGGTCGAGGTGGAGGCCGTCCTCCCACGGGAGGTCCGAGCGACCCCCGACCTGCCACGGGCCCGTCAGCCCCGGCTTCGTCAGGAGGCGCCGTCGTGCCCGGTCCCCGTACGTCGCCACCTCGGACGGCAGGGGTGGCCGCGGCCCCACGAGGCTCATGTGACCGAGCAGGACGTTGACGAGCTGTGGGACCTCGTCCACCGACCAGCGCCGGAGGAAGCGGCCCAGCCGGGTCACGCGCGGGTCGTCCCGCATCTTGAACAGCGGTCCGGAGCCGTGTTCGTTCTCGGCGCGGAGGTCGCCCTGCAGTCGGTCCGCGCCCGGCACCATCGTCCGGAACTTGACGATCGTGAACGGCCGTCCGCCCTGGCCGACGCGCTGCTGGGTGAAGAACGCGGGCCCCGGACTGTCGAGTCGTACCGCGAGGGCGACGAGCACGATGAAGGGCGCAGCGAGGACCAGCCCCAGGGCACTCGCCACGACGTCGAACGCCCGCTTCGCCACGTGCGGGAGGCCGGACCGCGGGGGCGGTTCGACGGCGATCAGGGCGTGCCCGGCGAGCGTGACCGTCTGGAGGCGCTGCGTCGCGACCGGTCCGACCTGCGGCGCAACGAGCAGCTGGACACCGTCGGCCTCGAGGGCCCAGGAGAGCTCGCGCGCGAACTCGTCACCGTGACCGCCGACGACGAGCACCGCGTCCGGGCCGAGCTCGTCGACGAGCTGCTCGACGCGCGCGTGCAGCGCCTCGGGTCCGGCGCGGCGCGCACTCGCCCCGACGGGGCCGTCGGTGACCAACGTCCGGACGACGCGGAGCCCGGCACCCGGGTCGCGGTCGACCAGGTCACGGACGGCCGCCACCGAGTCGGACGGACCGATGACGAGCGTCGAGCGGCACATCCGGCCGCGCTCGCGCACACGACGGACCCACGCGCGCCAGGCCACCCGGTCGGCGACGAGCGCGACGAGGCCGAGCGGGACGGCCACGAGCAGGTACCCCCGCGAGATCTCCGTCTGCGTGATCGCGGAGGACACGGCGAGCACGAGCACGACGACGACCGTGGTGTGGGTGAGGTCGCGGAACGCGCCGGGTGACGACACGAAGCGGTCCTCGGGGGACCGCCCGGCCCGGACGACGAGGAGGAGGACGAACCACAGCCCCGACAGGAGCACCGAGAACTCGGTGTAGTCGAGCCCGACGAACCCGATCTGCACGCCGTTCCCGTCGAACCCGAAGCGGAGGAACTGCGATCCGAGGGTCGCGGCGAGCAGACTCACGGCCTCGGTGGCGGCCATCGTCCGGGTCGGGAGCGGTGTCGCGGTGCCGGGCCGCGCCTCCCGGTGCCCGCCGACCGCGGCCGTCGCGATCGTGTGCGCCACGTCACCGCTCCTCGGTGTGGTGGTGGTCGACCCAGTCGCCGAGGGTGTCGTGCCGCAGGGCGCTGCCGATCTCGGCGACCGCGGTCCGGTCCTGCAGCACGATCGACTGACCGTCCGCGCTCGTCCCGCTGCCGAGCGTCGGCAGCGTGAAGAAGGCCACGTCGTCCGGTCGGACCGATCGGAGTCGCCAGCCGATGCGCACCGCGCGGGTGAACGTGAGGCCGGGGTCCACCGTCACGGACCGTCCCGTCGCACCCAGGAACGCCCGCACCCGGCCGAGGTCGTGCAGGCCGTCCCGGTCGGCCAGGCGGTCGAGGACACCGCGGAGGAACGACTGTTGGTTGCGCACGCGCTGGTGGTCCGCGTCGGGGAACGCGTACCGTTCGCGCACGAAGGCGAGCGCGCGCTGCCCGGCCACGTGGTTGACGCCGGCCGTGAACCGGTAGCCCGGCATGTTCCGGCTCGTGAAGGCCTTGGGCGACACGACGTCGACACCACCGAGCGTCGACGACATGGCCGCGAACCCGGCGAAGTCGACGACCGCGACGTGGTCGATGCGGACGTCGAGGAGCGCCTCCACGGTGCGGATCGTCAGCGGGACCCCGCCGAGGGAGAACGCGGCGTTCACCTTGCCCTCGCCGTGCCCGGGGATCGGCACCCAGAGGTCGCGCATGATCGACATGACCTGGACGTCGTCGCCGTCGGCCGGGAGGTGGACGAGCATGAGCGTGTCCGAGCGCTGCCCGGTCGGACCGCCGCCCGCGATGTCGCCGAGGCGTCCGCGGGTGTCCGAGCCGATGAGCAGCACGTTCTCGGAGGCCCGGGACGCCGCCGGACGCTCCCCTCTCGGGAACGGGTCGGTGTCGAGGGTCCGGACGTCGGACCGGTACCCGGTCTGCACCAGCAGCACGACCGCGGCCGCCGCGACGAGCGGCAGCACGACGAGGATCACGACCGCGAACGACACCCGTCGCAGGACCCGCCGCCGCTCAGCCACGGGTCGCCGCCAGCGCGTCTGCGATCACCGTGACGGCGTCACCGAGTTGTGCCTCGAGCGCCCCGAGACGCGCCGGGTCCGGACCGACCGGGTCGATGAGATGCCGATCGCCGCCCTCCGCCGTCACCGCGGCCCGCAGGGAGCCCGCTCGCTGGAGGAGCCCCGCCGGGTCGAGCCCGCGCGCGCGGTGGTGACGCGCGATCGCCGCGAACTCGAGCACGGTGAACGTCCGGTTGAGCAGCGCCGGCACGCGCTCGAGCACGGCGACGGAGTGGGCCTCCTCGGCCGTGAGCACGAGTGTCGCACCCCGGAGCCGGGTCGCCTGGAGCGGTGACGCCCGATGGCCGGACGCGTCCAGCCCCCGGTCGCGCAACATGCGACGGACACCCGGCACCATCGCGCCGCGCTCGAGCACCCGCACCCCGCAGCTCGAGACCGCGAAGCGCCCGGGGGCCCGGGCGTCGAGCTCGGCCTGCAGCAGACGCTCGACGAGTGGGGAGCGCGCGAGGTTCGCCGCGCACACCACGACGACACGCGTCCGCCCGTCGCTCGGCTCGGGCGGCGCGGCACGCTCCCACGGCGACGGCCGTGTGCGTGTGGACGGCGGTGTGGTCATCGCGACGATCCCCTCCTCGATCGGGTCGGTCGCGGTGACCGTACGGTCACGACGCGGCTCGATCAGGGGCGTGCGCGATGGGCGTCCGGCAGGCCCGGCACCGGGTCACCCGTCAGTTCACGTCCCGTGGCGCGGGTGCCGTCGTCCGCTCACCGGAGCGGCCGTGATGAGGGCCCGGCGCGCGGACTCACCCCCCGGAGCGCGCCCACGGCTGACCGGGAGGTCGGCGCTAGCATGCGCAGCCGAGGAGGGAGGTCCGCATGGACGACGACGAACGGACGGCAGGGCCGCCCCGTCGCTGGGTCCGCCGACGGGCGCGGGTCGCGGCGGTCGGCGACGCCGAGCGGGTGGTGGTCACCGATCCCGCACGGTGCGACCTGCACGTGCTCGCCGGCAGCGCTGCGGTCGTCTGGTCCGAGCTGGACGAGGGCACGACCGTCGAGGACGTGGCCACCCGGGTGGCGCGGTGGTACCCGGACGTCGACCCGGAGACGGTGGCGGGGCAGGTGGCGGCGTTCCTCGGGGAACTCGCCGCCGCGGGGCTCGTCGAGGTCGAGCCCGTCCCGGACACACGAACGGACCGGCCCGGGGCCGTGGTCGAGACCATCCGGTCTGACCACGGCACCCGGGCCGGTCCGTGGGGGTGGAGCGTCGGGACGACTACGCGTTCTGCACGTCGTCCTTGGCGCTCTGGGCGCTGTCCTTGACGTCCGAGGCCGAGGACTGCGCCTCGTCCTTGACCGTCGACGCGGCGTCCTGCGCCGTGCCCTTGAGGTCCTGCACGTGCTCCTGCGCGGTGTCCTTGAGGTCGGAGGCGATGTCCTGCCCCACGCCCTTGGCCTTGTCCACGAGCGGTGCGGCCTGGTCCTTCAGCTGGCCGGCGAGGTCCTCTTCCTTCGAGGAGGCCGGGATGAGGGACGAGGCGAGCCAGCCCGCACCGAAGGCGATGAGGCCGACGGCGAGCGGGTTGCCCTTGGCCTTGCCGACGGCCGAACGGGCAGCGCCCTTGGCGGAGTCGGAGGCGCCCGAGACGGAGCCCGAGGCGCTGCTCGTGCCGGACTGGACCTTGCTCTTGGCGGCGTCGACCGTGCCCATCACGCTGTCGCGGACGGAGCCGATGCGCTCGCGCACCTTCTCGGTCTGGCGGTGGGCGATCGACGACGGGCTCACCTTGTCGGCGAGTGCATCGACGTCCGACCCGAGGTTGCCACGGGTGCGCTCGATCTCGGCGCGGATCTCGTCTGGGGTGCTCATGCGTTCCTCCCGTTGGTGTGCGGCTTGAGGGTGTCGGGGATCTCCTTGGCGGTCTCGACCGTCTGCGGGGCGCCCTGGATCTCCTTCATCGACTTGCGGCCCTGCATCGCGAGGATCGCGGCGATGATGCCGTAGATCACCGCGATGATGAGCGCCGACCAGGCGTTGTTCACGAGGAACCCGAGGGCCCACCACGCGGCGATGGAGATGAAGAGGAGGGCGAAGAGCGCGGTCAGACCGGCTCCACCGAACATCCCAGCGCCCTTGCCGGCCTTCTTCGCCGACTCGGTCAGCTCGGCCTTGGCGAGCGCGACCTCCTGGCGGAACAGGTTCGACAGGTCCTTCGAGACGTCCGTCAGCAGCTCACCGAGCGGCGTCGTGGCGGCGCGCTCCTCGGCGGCTTCGTTCGGTCGCGATGCAGCGGTGGCGCCGGCGGTGTAGCCCGCGCCGGGCACGCCGCCCGGGACGCCACCCGGGGTGGTCTGGCTCATGCCACGCCTCCGGTGCCGTACCCGGCACCCGTGCCGCGGTCGTACTCGGTCTCGACCGGGTCCGTCGTGCCGTACGCAGCGCCGGTCGTGCCGTAGTCCGTGTCGGTGACGGTCGAGTAGGTGCTCGTCGACGTGGCGTCGTACGAGGACGAGTCGCCGCCGGTGGCGCCACCGAAGGCCTCGGCTTCCTTCTCGTGCTTGATCTCCGTCGTCAGCGCCTTGGTGAGGCGACCGGCGAGGATGCCCGCTCCGGCGGCGATGGCGATGAACGTGCCCGGACGACGGGCCGCGAAGGAACGGACCTCGTCGATCAGCGAGCCCGGGTCACGGCCTTCGAGGTAGCCCGCGACGCTGCCGGCGCGGTTCGAGAGGTCGCGGACGACCTTGCCCGCGATGCCGTCGTCGGCGTTCTCGGCCATCGACGACAGCTGGTCGCTGATCGTGCGGAGTCCGCCCGCGGCGCGCTGCTGCTGCTGGCCCGCCTGGTCCTTGAGGCTCGACGTCGCCTGGCCGAGGAGTTCCTTGGCGTGGTCCGTGGCCTCCGAGGCGACTCGGGACGCCTGCTCCTTGGCGACGCCCGCGACCTGCGCGGCCGACTGCTTGGCGTCGCCCGCGACGTTCTGGGCTGCGCCCTTGGCGGCGTCGGCCTTGCCGGAGCCGCCGGAGTCGCTCGCGCTGTCCGTTCCGTAGGACGGGACGTGGACGCCGGAGTAGGTGGTGTCCGTCGTGTCGTCGACGACGAGCTCGTCGTCGATGAGGTCGTCGTCGGCGAGCGACCCGGTCGGCACGGCCCGGTCGTAGATCGGGGTGTCGTTCGGGATGTCGTTCTCCGGTGGGTATGTGCTCATGACGTTCCTTCCCTGTTCGCGGGTCCGGGAGGACAGGCGTCATCCCGGTCTGGCGTGTCACCCACCGTGCGCGTTCTCGCCTGGGAGCGTTCGGACTCCCAGGGGCGGACCAGGGAGATTGTCCCCCGTTCTGGGTGCTCCGGACGACCCGGGGGCGGCCGGAGCACGCACCGTTCGTCCCCCGGACGCCCGGGTGGGCCTCGCTGACTCCCGGAAATCCGGACGGGAGGGCCGGGGCGGGGCCGCACCGCACCTCCCGTCCGAGGGGGACAACCTGCATGGGTGGCGAGGGAACGGGGCCTACGGTCCAGACCACGCGTCGTGAGCGCCGGGACCCGCCCGGCACCGACGCGAGCTGAAGGAGAGACACAGGATGTACTTCCACAAGCAGGAATTGCAGTTCAAGTCCACGCCGAGCAAGCCCGACGCCGTCTACGCACGGAAGCTGCAGGAGGTCCTCGGTGGCCAGTACGGCGAGATCTCGGTCGCGCTGCAGTACCAGTTCCAGGCCTGGAACATGCACATCCCCGGCAAGTACCGGGACCTCGTCTTCGGGATCGGCGCCGAGGAGCTCGGTCACGTCGAGATGCTCGCGACGATGATCGCCCAGCTGCTCGAGAAGGCCCCGCTCGGCATCACCAAGGAGGCCGTGCAGGACGACCCGACCGTCGCCGCCGTCATCGGAGGCATGGACGTCCAGCACGCGATCGTCGCCGGCGCCGGCGCGCGCCCCGTCGACAGCAACGGGAACCCGTGGCAGGGCTCGTACATCACGGCGAGTGGCAACCTCCTCGCCGACTTCACGGCGAACGAGAACGCGGAGATGCAGGGGCGCATCCAGGCCGCCCGGCTCTACCACATGACGGACGACCACGGGATCCGCGACCTGCTGTCGTTCCTCATCGCCCGCGACACCATGCACCAGAACATGTGGGCGACCGCCGCCGCCGAGCTCCGCGAAGAGGGCTACGAGGACTTCCCGGTCCCGAGCAACTTCGCGCAGAAGAAGGAGGACCAGGAGGTCAACTACCAGTACCTCAACTTCTCCGACGGCGCCGCCGCGGCCGAGGGACGCTGGGCGAGCGGCCCCTCGTTCGACGGCAAGGGCGAGTACACCTACCACGACGGGCCCACCACCTCGGTGCCGATGCCCCCGCCCACGCTGGTCGACGCCCGCTACTACGGCACCACCCCGACCCCGAACAAGGTCGAGCAGAAGGCCGCCCTGTCGCAGGACCGGCGAAACAAGGAGTGACGCGCTCCGGCGGCCGACGCCGCCGCCGTGACGGGGACCACCGTCGACCTCACGTGTCGATGGTGGTCCCCGTCCTCGATGACGCCTCCGTGCTCCGACGGTGCCTCGCGTCCGTCGCGGTGCAGACCGTGCCCGTCGACGAGGTCATCGTCGTCGACAACGGCAGCACCGACGACAGCGTCGCCGTCGCCCTCGCGGCCGGTGCCACCGTGCTCCACGAGCCGGTCCGGGGGATCGCGGCTGCCGCGTCACGCGGGTACGACGCGGCCTCCGGCGACCTGATCGCCCGCGTCGACGCGGACTCGGTGCTGCCGTCCGACTGGGTCGACCGTGCGCTCCGGGCCTTCGAGGACCCGCGCGTGGTCGCGGTGACCGGACCAGGGCGGTTCCGGGACCTCGGCCCGATCCCGCGCGCGTTCTGGCAGCTCGCGTACATGCGGGCGTACTTCGTGCTCATGTGGCTCGCGCTCGCACGACCGCCGGTCTTCGGCTCGAACACCGCGTTCACGCGCGCGGCCTGGACCCGCGTGTCCGCCCGCGTGGACCGTCGTGACCCGGCGCTCCACGACGACGTCGACCTGAGCCTCCACCTCGACCCGGCATGGCGCGTCGTCGTCGATCCGGGACTGCGCGCCGAGATCTCGAGCGACCCGCTGCGGGACCGCCGCGGACTGGTGGTCCGCACGCGCAAGGCGCTCCACACGCTCGGGTCCCACGGCCGCGCCGGACTCCCCTGGTACCGGTGGTTCCGGCGCGGGTTCACGATGCTCCGCGCACCCGCGGTCCCGAGCCGCGCGGTCGGGTGGCCGGGCTCGCCAGTCGCCGCTGGTGAGACCCCCTCGGCTCCTGGCCTCCCTGAGCACGAGCCGAGACTGCGGGGCACCGGCACCGCTCCAGGCCATGATCGGGGTGGTGACGCGGCCCCCACGGCCGCGTCGCAGTGACCCTCGACGGGCACACGTCCCGTCACACGGAAGGAGGCCGACATGGCCCGCACGACATCAGAAGCCGGCGGCGAGGACGAGGCGGACGCCACCACGCACGGTGGCATGGACGCGCCCTCGCAGGCCGAGGGTGAGGACCTGGACGAGGACTCGCCCACGATCTGACCGAGCAGCACGAGTCCCCGGGTCCGGACGGACCCGGGGCCTCGTCCTGTGCGTCGTCCACGGGCACCGCGACGCTGAGGCCGATGCAAGCTCCGCCCGGCATCACATCGCGCCAGTCCGCGGCGCGTGATCGCCGCGCACCCTCCTGATGACTCGCACCGCTTCACGAGCTCCGCGAGGATGCCCCGGCTTCGCTGGTGTGGGACTCGTCCGCGACGAGCAGCGCGAGGCGATGGATCGCGCCGCGGCTCGGACTGCGTGGAGAGCCGCCGCATCGTCTTCGTCGATCACGACGGCGGCGACGCAGTACCGGTCCGGGTCGTGCAACTCGTCCGGACGCGCCGTCGGTGCACCCGGATCCTGGTGAACGCTGGAAGCACGGGCGGCGTTGCTCGCATCACAGTCGCTTGAGGCTGCGGGACAGTACCCGCCCAATGCGTCCTTCAGGTACAACCTCACTCGCAGATCCGGACTGACCGCATCTACCACCGGCCCGTGGTCGGCTGTGTCAAAAGCGCCGGCGCAGCTCAGCGTGTAAAGCGATGAGCTTCTTCATTGACCTGATGAAAAGGCACGGACCACCCAGACCTGCAACCGCTACGAAACACCAAGAAACCCAAAAGGCCTGATTTATTGCCTTTGCACCGCTGCCATAATGGTGAATCGTCTCCAGCGCCGTTCCTGCCGCCAATATCACTGCCAGTAACGAGACGAAGTTGTACGCGCGCTGCCGCAGGATACGCTTGCTGATCTCGGAGCGGGTCAAGATACGTCAGCCCCACAGGTCATCATAGTAGGCAGAATAATAGCGCGACGACAGCTCAGTGGCAGTAGCACACCCAGGCGTCGCGAGGAATGATGCCCACCAGACTCTGGCGCTGCTACTCCTAGCGCGGTCTCGCAGGGACCGCCGACGAACGTTCCGTACCGACATCCGCACGTCGTCGGCGGCGAGCTCGACCACGATGCGACGTGCGGAGTGTTTGCATGTCCGCCGGAGCTGCTCGATCCAGTCACCACCGACGCTGGCGTCGCTGTCGGGGACCGATGCGGGGCTGAAGGCCGGGTCCTCGAGACCGGCCTCGCCGTACACTCGCGAACGGTTCACCCACTTCGATGCGCTTGCACGAGAACTCCACATTTCCGCCGCGACGTGGGCGATGGGCCAGGTCGGGACTGCTGCAGGTTTCGTTGACTCGTTGGTTTAGGCCGCGAGTGCGACCGATGGGTTGATGATTGCTTCGTACTCGATCGGGGTCAACTTCCCGAGGCCCCGCTGCCGGCGTTTCCGGTGGTACGTGCCCTCGATCCAATGCACGATCGCCAGCCGGAGCTGCTCCCGACTGCTCCATCGTTGGCGGTTCAGGACGTTCTTCTGCAGGAGCGCGAAGAAGGATTCCATTGCGGCGTTGTCCGCGCACGCGCCGACCCTGCCCATCGATCCCAGGAGCCCGGCATCCGAGAGCGCGCGGACGAACTTCTTCGAACGAAATTGGCCGTATTCAACCGGTCGTCGCAACAGTTGCTTGTGAGGCTGAGCGTAGTTGGTCGGCGAAGGCTTGGGCGGGGGTTCGCCAGCCGAGGATGCCGCGTGGTCGATTGTTGATCGCTTCGGCGATGGCGGCGATCTCCGCGGCGCTCCAGCGAGACAGGTCGGTCCCTTTCGGGAAGTACTGCCGCAGCAGCCCGTTGAGGTGCTCGTTGCTGCCGCGCTGCCAGGGGCTCTTCGCGTCGGCGAAGTAGACCGGCATCCCGATTTCCGCAGTCAAGAGCGCGTGCGCGGACATCTCTTTCCCGCGGTCCCAGGTCAGCGAGCGACGCAATGGTGCGGGCAGCGCCCCGAAGGTGGCGACGAGCGCATTCTTCATGGTCACTGCTCCGTAGCCAGCCAAGGGTCGGCCCGTTCTTCCGTGGCGGGGTGAGCCCATACCCGGCCTGCCTCGGCAGGTGACGGCATGCCCATGACCCGCTTCATGACCACACCCCACCCCTCCCTCACCCCTGACACCGACGGCAACCCGGTATCGCCGGTCGACTGGCCACGGGAAGGCCGACCACTACGGACCGTCGTCGCCACGCTCCGCGGCCGCAGCTGGTGACCGCCACCGAGGTTCACGCGCACTTGCAGACCATCCTGGACAGCGGCCACATCGCGAGCGCATCCCGGAGGAGGACACGAGAGCCGTGACGGCCGATCAGGACGCCGAGCGCATCCGGGAGCTGTCGGATTCGGACACCGGAGCGTGGGCCGTCACCACGATCGGGAGTCTGCACATTCTCGACCTCACCCACCGCCGCATCCGCCGCTGCCTCGAGGTGAGGCACGCCGGTTGCGCTGCACCTCGGACGCTGTCGCCTCTAGCGAGGCGGCAGTCGGCTCGTCCATTGGTTACGTCCATCTCTACGAGCTCACAGCACTTCGCTCCATCACGCCACGGCGCCCGCTGGGGACGCGGTCCCAGCCCAGCGTCCACGACCAAGTTCTAGCTGCGCGCCCCCACCTTCCCTTTGGTGGTGTCACCTCCAGCGCGGCTAGTCTTCTGGTCGGGTCGTGTTCCAGGAGTAGCGTCTGCATCATGCCGGATCGATGGATGGATAGATTGCCTGACGCACCGGGCGGCCTGGTAGGCGCTTGGGTCAATGTCATCATGTGCGCGGGACTCGTGGTTGTCATGCCGATCGCCGTCTTTAATCAGTCTCGACCCCCGATGAACGTGGTCTTCGCTGTCATTGCATTCGCCATATCCGGGTTGCTCGAAGCGACCTTCATTTACAAGCTTCGCGATCAGCTCGCTGGCAGACGCACCCGCAGACACCAAGCCGGCAAGGACGACCACCGCCGCTAAGACGCGCCAACGCCTGTGATGTCCAGAGCCTAGGCATTCGGAGCAGTTCCACCGCTGCGTCTACCAATCGGCTACCGACCAACTTCACGGACAGGCGGACCGTTTCCGGACAGCCGGACCGCCGCTCACCGGAGAGCAAGGGCACCCCCGGAGTCAGCCCTTGATGGTCTGCGGCACAAGCGCCAGGCCGCTCCGGGTCCGCTCATCACCACGAAAATCAGGGCGGCGATACCTAGGGGCGTTAACGGGTGCTTCACCCCCCCTGCGACTTGAAGAATCCAGCTATAAAGAATACGGTCCCGATGCCGATGGCCGCGATCGCTGGCACGACCAGCTTTCCAGGGGTAAACCGCCCGAACTGTGAGTCGGCCTGCATAGTTGCGGAATTGAAGAAGTCAGCGGCACCTCGCCCGAAAACGAGAAGTAGTATTCCTATGATGATTGCGAGGGGCCCGATGATCAGGCCAGTAATCCACATACGTTCAGTACCCGATAAGCCGAACTTGATCCTCGCTTGTACCGGCGCATCCGCCGCCCGCGCCGATCTCGAAACCACCATATCCTGTAGCGGCCCAAGAGTTCGAAAAGCTTGCACCCCCATCTAGCCCTCCACCATCGGCAATTCCGCAGCTGAATGAATGGCTAAACCCGGTCGTATCCCCTCCAGGTCCACCATTGATGTCCAAGGTAGCCGATGCCCGAGGGCCAATCCCGTAACCATAAGTGGCGTCCACGCCTTTATCGTTGAAGCTCAAGCCCACGTTCAAGCACCCGATGGCGCAAACCTGAAAGGTTGGCCCCACCCAGACTTTGCCGGACGGGTCCGAGCCGTCGATTGGGTCGTCGCCGGCGAAGGCGTATCGGTTGGCGTTGTTGGGGTCGAGCGGCGCGTCGAGGGTATCCTCCTGCGTCCAGGCTCCGATGGATGGCAGATACCAGCGCAGTCCGAACTTCACCAGTCCGTCGCCGGTGATACGGGTACCCGACTTGTAGCCGAACGGAAGGTACTCGTACCAGGGTGACGACGCCCCGCTCGTGACGGTCCGACCACCATAGGGGTCGAAGGACACCGAGTAGGCCCGCTGTCCGTCGTCGGTGAGGATCCCGACGGGGTTCCCGATTCCGTCGACTAGGTACAGACCCACCTGCAGGTCGGGGTTGATCGCGTCGAGGACCTGCCCCGTGGTCGGGTCGTCGAAGAAGAACGACGTCAGCCCGCTGCTGGTCTGGGACTGCAGCTGCCCGCTCTTGCCGTACACGTACGTGTACGAGTCCCCACCCGGCGTCGACTGACTGAGCAGCTCGTTCTGGTCCGCACCGGCGTAGGTGTACGTGGTGGTCTTCCCACCCATGGTGGAGCTGGTCATCTGCTCCGCCCCGTTGTACGTGTACGTCACCCCCGGTGATGCGGTCAAGTTCCCCGCTGCGTCATACGTGTACCCGCTCGAGGTGATCTGGTTCGCCGCGTTGTACGTCAGGTTCTGCGACGACGTCGCACTTCCCGTCTCCGCGGCACCGGTGCGGTCCCCGTTGCTGTTGTACGAGTACGTCCACGTCACGTTGCTGCTACCACCAGCCTGAGTGGCGCTGGTCAGCCGCCCCGCCGCGTACCCGTACCGCGTGCTCTGCCCGGTGATGTTGTCGGTCGCCAGCTGCAGCCGGCTGCTGTCGTTGGCCTTGCTCGCATCGGTCGGCTTCGCTTGCTGGATCGTGTCGCAGCTCGCCGAGGACGTGGCGACCTGGAAGCAGTACGACGTATCGAACACGAGCGTGTTGCTGTCGTCGCCGGTACCGGTCCAGGACCGCACCCGGATCACCCGGCCGGAGGTGTCGTAGTCCGTGTGGGTGCGCGCCGTCCACGTCGTGTGCGCCGCGTTCGAATCCACCCACGTGTCCGTCCGACGGCCGTGGTCGTCGATCTTGTACACCTGCGTCTCGGTGCCGGACGCGTTCGGCAGCGTCGTGGTCAGCAGGTAGTTGGCCGGGTCGTAGGTGTTCGTCGCCGTGCCACCGCCGGCGGACACGGTGAGCTCGTTCGAGGCCTTGTCGTACGTGTACGAGATCGTGCCGCCGCCGGCGGTGTTCACCGTCGACGTCAGCCGGTTCTGCTGGTCGTACGTGTTCGTGATCGTCCCCGACGCCGAGGTCGACGACGTCAGGTTCCCGTTCCCGTCGTACTGGTTCGACACCGCGTGGGTGCCGTCGGAAAACGACTCGGTCAGCTGCCGGTCGTCGTTGTCGTACGTGAACGACGTCGTGTGGCTGTTGCCGTCCGTCTCGGACGCGAGCCGCCCGAACGCGTCGTACGTGTACGTCTTCACCCCCAGCGCTGCGCTGCCGTTCGTCGCCGTCACCGACGGCGCAGTGACCGTGGACAGCTGGTGGTTGCCGTCGTAGACGTAGGTGGTCGGGTTGCCGCTGTTCCCCGGCGCCGTCGCCGTCTGCACCGTGCCGTCAGTGTTCCGCGTGACCTTCGCCTGCACGTTCTTGTCGCTGCCGGTGGAGGACGTCATCTGGTTGCCCTGCCCGCTGTAGGTCACCGTCGTCTTGTTGTCCGACCCGTCCGCTGTGTTCTTCGACCCGTCGGTCATGCTGGTCGGCAGATACGGATTCGTGCTGTCCCCGTAGGTGGCCGAGCCGGACGCGCCGGACGAGGACGCGACCTTGTCCAACGACTGGCCGCTGTTCGACGTGTAGGTACCGGTGGTCGTGGAGGTGCTGTCACCCGAGCCGACCTGGCTCTGCGACACCGCATTGTTCGCCGCGTTGTACGACGCGCTGCGGGTGTTCCCATCCGGGTCGACCGCGTTCTTGACGTCGTGCGTGGACGCGTCGATCGTGTAGGTGGTGTTCTTCACCGCCGACACCGCCTGCGAGGTACTCGTGTCCGGACCCGCGACCTGCGTCTGGGTGCTCGACGCGTACGACAGCCGCGTGACAGCGGTGCCCGGCGACCCCGCCGTGGTGTTGCGCTGATCGACCTCGGTGACCCGATCCGAGCTGTCGTACGTGAACGTCGTCACCCCACCGTTCGGCGCCGTGACCGAGGTCAGGTCCTGCCCGGAGTACCCGAACGTCGTGGTTGCGCCGGTGGCGTCCGTGTAGCTGACGATGTTGCCGTTGCCGTCCTTGCTGTACTTGATCGACCGCGTCGCCGAGCCGTTCGTCTGCGTGAACGTCGTCACCTCGTTGCTGTACGCGACGTTCGCGACCCGTGCGCCGCTGATCGGCTTCCCGCTGCTGTCCGTGGTGACCGCGCCCGCCGTCGACACGATGCTCGCCAGGGTCGCACCGGAGTAGCTGAACGCGACGGCGTTGCTGTTCCCGTCGACCACCTTCGTCGGCTGGCCGTTGAGGTTGAAGTGGTCGACCTGCTTCGACGTCCACGACGTCAACGTGTACTCCGTCGACGATTTCGCGAGCGTCTGCTGCAGGCCAGCTGGCGTCGTGTACGAACCGTCAGCGTTGACCGTGAACAGCCACGTCGACCCATCCGGACCCGTGTAGATCACGCCCGTGCTGCCCGCCGACAGCGATCCGACGCCGTCGAGGGCGTACTGCCACCGGTTCGCCGCCATCCCGATGCTGCTCGCCGTCTGCCAACCCCGCGAGTTGTACGCCGCACCGATCGTCGTCGACGCGTTCACCCCCGGCAGCGACAACCCGCTGTTCCCGACCAACAGGTTCCCCGTCGCGACGTCCACCTGCGCACTCGTCTGGTCATCGATCCCGAAACTCAGGTTCGTCGCCGACGGCCGCGACCCCGTCACGTTCGTGGTCGTGGGACCGGTCGGCAAGGCGTTGTACCAGCCCTGTAGTTCGAGCACGTAATCCGTGCTGTCCGAACTGTAGTTGCCGAGATCGATCTTGCCGTTCGACCCGACCGCCACGATCACGGTGTTCGTCCGGATGGAGTCACCGGCGAAGTTGATCGACGTGGTGGCCGGCTTCGCAGCGCCATCCGCGTACACAGTCGCGTTCCCACCGCTGTTCGCGGCATGCAACGCCGTCAACGTCAACGCGACCGCGGTGACGCCCGAACCGACCGCGGGAACACCCGCCTGCCCCGACACCGGGATGGCGCGCGTCTCCTGCCCAGCCAGTGCGGTGTTCGGGCTGACCCGCGTGTCATAGACCGTCCCCGCGGCAGGCGTGAACACGCTCCCACCGCCGTTCGTCGCCGTGAAGTACCCCTGCACATCCACCGCGAGATCGATCGCGTTCACGTCATCCGCGACGGTCAACTTGCCATCACTACTCAACGCCACCTGCGCCGTCAGCGACGTCGGCACCCCCGCCGCGTACTGCAACGACCGCTGCGGCTTGCTCGTCCCCGCCGGATACGGCGTGATGTAGCCGCCGTTCGCCGCCGGGATCACGATGAAGTTCGCAACGACCGCCGACGCACCCGCCGGCACACCACCATTGCCCGTCACCTGGAACGTCACCGAACTGCCCGCCGCGATCTGCGCCTTCGACACCCCCGTGCCGTTCCGGGAATCCACGATCCGCGTGCCCGGCACCGACACGAACCCGCCCGCCGCCGTCCCATCGTCGTTCGCGGTGTAGTAGCCCTGCACGTCGATCACGAGATCCGTCACCACGTCCGATGCAACCTGGATCGTCCCATCGTCACCGACCGCGATCGTCGCCGTGTTCGACGTCGTCCCCAACCCACCACCGTCGAACACGAGCATCAACGCCGACGCCGTCGAACCATCCGGCCGGCCACGCACCTCACCCTGCTGCGTCATGTTCACCGCGGTGACGTTCACCACGACCGCACCCACCCCAGACGTCGGTACACCGGCCTTGCCACCCACCTGGATCGACCGGTACCCGCCCGCCGGCATCGCCGTCGAGTACCCACCCGTCCCGCTCCGCGTGTCCAAGATCCGGCCGGACGCCGCCACGAACCGACCACCAGTGCCCGTGTCCGTCGCATCGGCATGCGCCGGAGCCGGCGGCGTCACCGCCACCAACAGCGCCGCGATCAACGCGATGAGCACCGCCAGCGCTGCGCCGATCCGACCCCGAACAGACAACGACTCGAACGCACGCATGGATGCCCCCAAAGGCAGAACCCTGATCGCCGGACGCGTCCTTGAAGCCCCGCGCGTCCCAGCGAGAACATTCCGAACAGTACGGGTACATGAACGATCGTCATGACCCCCCATTCCGGGGGTCAGGGTCTACCAGCGTCGAACCAGGCGGGGCCCCGCGGTCAGCGCCGCGAACGACCGCCCGCGAGCGCGACGACCCCGACGGCAGCGGCGCCGAGCACGACGGGCACCCACTTCCGCCGGGCACTCGCGCGCCACCCGCCGTCGGTCGCGTTCGACGCGTCGTCGGGACCGTAGAGGTTGCCGTCGCTCGGTGCCGCGTGCCCGCGGAGCGCGAAGATCTCGACGGCGGGGCGGGTGATCGCGTGGAACAGCGGCGGCAGCGCGAACTCGAGCGGCACGAGGGCGGCCTGCGCGAGCCCGACGTACGTGTTCCGCTTCGGGTGCACGACGGCACGCATGATCGCCTTGGCCACGCGCTGCGGACTGATGACCGGCGGCATGGGGTGCGAGTTCTGGTTCGTGTAGTTCGCGCCGTGCTGGTAGATCGGGGTGTCGATCGTCGAGGGCAGGACGGCCGGGAAGTGGATGTCCGTCCCGCGGAACTCGTCGCCGAGGACGTCCGCCAGGCCGAGCGCCGCGTGCTTGCTCGTCACGTACGCCGACTGGTAGGGCGCGGACAGGAGCGACTGGATCGACCCGACGAGCACGTAGGTCCCCCGTCCGCGCTCCCGGAAGTGCGGGAGCACCGCCCGGATCCCGTTGACGTGCCCGAACAGGTTCGTCTCGACCACCCGGCGGAACGCGTCGTCCGGCACCTGCTCGAACAGGCCGTACGCGAACAGCGCGGCGTTCCCGACGAACACGTCGATGTGTCCGAACCGGGCGATGGTCGCCGCGACGAGCGCCCGGACCTGCTCGGCGTCGGACACGTCGGTGGGCACGGCGAGCGCCTCGGCTCCGCGGGCCCGGCACTCCTCGGCCGCGGCCTCCAGGCTCTCGCGTCCCCGGGCGGCGAGCACGACGTGTGCGCCGGCCTCGGCGAAGGCGTGGGCGGTCGCGCGGCCGATGCCGCTCGACGCCCCGGTGATCACGACGACCTGTCCTCGGAACCTGGATGTCATGCCGCTCGTCTACGCGAACCGGCTGGGGCCGCCTGAGCGCCCGGGGGACAACGCGACCTCAGGCGTGATCGGCCAGGAACGCGTCGAACTCCTCGATCGTCGGGTAGGACGACTGCGCGCCGAGCCGGGTGGCGGCGAACGCGCCGACCACGACCGCGAACCGAGCAGCGGTCACGAGGTCGTCTCCGGCCGCCAGCCGCATCGCCAGTGCGCCGGTGAACGCGTCGCCACAGCCCGTCGTGTCGACGGGGTCGACGCGGACGGACGGAACGCGGACGGGCTCCGCGCCGCGGTCGAGCACGACGCACCCGGCACTCCCGGTGGTCACGACTGCGCGGTCGACCCCGCGGTCGGCCAGGAGGCCCGCGAGCCGCCCGACGTCGGCCGCGCCGC
Source organism: Curtobacterium sp. MCBD17_028 (assembly GCF_003234875.1). Classification (NCBI taxonomy): domain Bacteria; kingdom Bacillati; phylum Actinomycetota; class Actinomycetes; order Micrococcales; family Microbacteriaceae; genus Curtobacterium; species Curtobacterium sp. MCBD17_028. Next base: position 203,470 of record NZ_QKTQ01000004.1, read on the forward strand.
CGTCCGCCGCACCGCCGTCTGCCCCCGCGTCCGCGTCCGCCGCGGCGCCTCCCGCTGGCGCCACGAGCTGCGCGGCCTCGTGCTCGTTGACGAGCAGCACGTCGGTCAGCGCGAGGAGTTCCTCGGGCACGGGCCCGAACGGCGACAGGTTCGTCACGACCGTGGTCCCGGCGGCGTCGGCACGGCGGGCGGCCGCGAGTACGACCTCCATGTCGACCTCGAGGCAGAGTCCGAGCACGGCCGCGCCCGCGAACGCCCCGTGGGCGGCGTCGACGTCGGCGGCGGACAGCCGCCCGTTCGCCCCGGGCGAGACGACGATGGTGTTCTCGCCGGCGGCGTCCACGGTGATGACCGCGGTGCCGGTCGCGCTGCCCTCGAACACGCGCACGCCGGCGACGTCCACGCCGGCGTCCGCAACGGCATCGCGCAGGAGCGCGCCGTTCGCGTCGTCGCCCACCGCGCCGACGAGGGCGACGTCGCCCCCGAGCCGACCGGCCGCGACGGCCTGGTTGGCGCTCTTGCCGCCGGGCAGGATCCGCAGGTCCTCGCCGTGGAGGGTCTCGCCCGCGCGGGGGAACCGCGCGGTCCGGACGACCAGGTCCGCGTTGAGCGAGCCGACCACGACGACGCGGCCGCGGGCCTCCAGGACGTCCCGATCCGGAGCAGCGGTGCCGACCGTGTCCGCCCCGTCGGCCGGGAGGCCCGTCACGCGTCGATCCCGTCGGCGACGGCGACCGGGTCCGCGTCCCCCACGCCGCCCTCGCCGATCCGCTCGAGTGCGTCGACGACGAGGTCCCAGAACCGGTCGCGGTCGAGCTCGAGCGCGGCGGAGGTCCGGCAGTCCTCGGGCGCGGGCGCCCGGAGGTCGGCGACGGTCATGCCGGTGGTCAGGGTGCCGGTGGTCTCGACGGCGATGGGCATGCGCACGGCTCGGACGATCGTCGGGTCGATGACGTGGGCGACCGCGCAGGGGTCGTGCACGGGCGGGGCGTCGAACCCCTGCACGTCGCGGTACGCGTCGGCGAAGAAGCCCATGAGCTCGTCGACGAACCGTGCCGGCCCGGTGCCGAGTGCCGCGATGCGCGCGACGACGTCGGGGGTCGCGAGCGCCTGGTGGGTGAGGTCCAGCCCGACCATGACGACGTCCCAGCCCGCCGTGAACACGATCTGCGCGGCCTCGGGGTCGATCGCGATGTTGAACTCGGCGACGGGGGTCATGTTGCCGACGTGGACGCCGCCGCCCATGAGGACGACCCGCTGGACCCGCTCGACGATCCGCGGCTCCTTGCGGACGGCGAGCGCGAGGTTCGTCAGGCCTCCGACCGGCACGAGCGTGATCGTGCCCGGCTCGTGCGCCATGACGGTGTCGATGATGAGGTCGACGGCGTGCCGGGGGTCGAGCTCGATCGACGGTTCGGGGAGGACGGGCCCGTCGAGCCCGGACTCCCCGTGGATGTCCGCGGCGTGCTCGATGGTCCGGACGAGCGGCCGGTCCGCGCCCGCCGCGAACGGCACGTCGGTGATCCCGGCGATCCGCGCGACGGCGAGCGCGTTCCGCGTCACCTTGGCGAGCGTCTGGTTGCCGACGACGGTGGTCACGGCGAGCAGCTCGATCTCCGGGCTGCCGTGGGCGAGCAGGATCGCCACGGCGTCGTCATGGCCCGGGTCGCAGTCGAGGATGATCTTCTGGGGCATGGCCGTCCTCAGTCCAGCTGCTTGTCGAAGCAGATCGAGAACGGCATCGTGCGCGCGTACGGACCCCAGTAGATCGGGATCCGACGCCAGCCGGTCTTGTCGTACAGGGCGACGGCCTCGGGCTGCTTGTCACCGGTCTGCAGGACGAGCCGGTGTGCGCCGACCTCGCGCCCCACGGCCTCCGACTCGGCCAGGAGGGCCGTGGCGGCACCCTGCCCGCGCGCCGCCGCGAGCACGATCAAGCGCTTGAGCTCGAGCTCGTCCCCGAGCCACCGGACGGCGATGTGCCCGACGGCCTCGCCGCGCTCGTCGACCGCGAGGATCGCCGCGACGACCGTCTCTGGGTCGACGTGGAGGGCACGCTCCCGCTCGGCGGCGCGCGCCGGGTCCTCGGTGCCGTCACCGACCCCGTACCGGGCGTGCATGTCGTCGTCCATGGCGGCGCGGAGCGCGACGGCCCGCGGGTCCTCCCACGCGACGCGTTCGATGGTGATCACGACGGACCATCCTCGCAGGTGCGGGCGGCCCTCCCGACCCGCACGCCGCTCAGTGCCGGTCGGTCAGGTCCTCGTCGACGACGTCGACCTCCTCGTGCCCGACGGTCTCGGTGAGTGACCGCTGCTCGGTCACCACGTCCGTGACCACGCGCACGCGCTCCACGGGGACGACGCGGGTGACGACCTCCACCTGCTCCTCGTGCAACACCAGCTCGATCGCGTCGGCGGAGCCGATCGGGAGGACCGTGCCCGGGTCGACGACGTCGGTCCCGTCGAGCGACTCCTCCTCAACGCGGAGTTCTTCACGCCGCACGGTGACGGTGACGGTCCGCTCCTCGGACACGATCACCTTGCGGATCCGCACACGGCGCACCGGCACGGCATCGGTGCGCACGACGAGTCGCTCCTCCGACCGGGTCACGGCGACGTCGTCAGCGCCCGGGTCGAGGATGCGGTCCGCACGTCCCGCGAGGGAGGTCCCGTCGGTGGGGTCCTGGTCGTCCGGGTACGGCGTTGCGTCGACATCGGTCACGTCGTCACGCCCCCAGCTGTCCGATGGGGCTGTCGTCGATCCCGGCGAGGATCGCGGCCGGGTCGTCGAACACCGCCACGGCCCCGGCCTCACGGAGCTCCGCCTCGGAGATGCCGCCGGACAGCACGCCGATCGCGGCGACGCCGGCCCGGCCCGCGGCGATGACGTCCCACTTGGAGTCCCCGACCATGATCGCGTGGTCGGGATCGGCCCCGGAGCGCTCGAGCGCGAGCTGGATGATCCCGGGGTCCGGCTTCGCCTGCTCGACGTCACCGCCGCTCGTCACGACCTCGATCGTGTCCTCGATCTGCAGGAGCTCGCGGAGGATGGCGAGCTCGGCCTCGGGCGCGCTCGTCGCGAGGACGACCTTGTGCCCGCGGCGGGCGACCTCCTCGAGCAGGTCGTGCACGCCGGGCAGGATGTGGAGCTCCTGGAAGTGTTCCCGGTAGTACGCCGTGTGGAACTCCTTCGCCTGCTTCGCGACGTCCGAGTCCGCGGAGCCCACGAGCTCTTCGAGGAGGCTCGACGAGTCCATGCCGATGCAGCGGTGGATGCGCCAGGCGTCGACGGGCTGCCCCGCGGCGTGGAAGGCACGCCACCAGGCGTCCACGTGGGGGTAGTTCGAGTCGGCGAGCGTGCCGTCGATGTCGAAGAGGACGGCGGTCGTGGGGTCGTCGGTCATGCTCCGAGCCAACTCCTCGACCGTCGTCCCCGTCGTCAGTGTCCTCAGGCTCGTCGTCCCCCGGTCAGAGTTCGACCGACTCGCCGACCGGGAGGATCGACATCGGCACGCCGCCGAGGCCGTCCGCACCGAGGAACTGCACGGTCGACTGCTGCCCGGGCTCGCTGAGGAGCAGCTCGTGGATCTGGATGGCGCGCTCGGGACGGACCTCGCGGACGTAGTCGACGGCCTCCCGCATGTGCGACCACGGGCCGCTCGTCGGCATGAGCAGCGTCGGCACGGCGACCCCGGGCACGAGGTAGGCGTCGCCCGGGTGGAAGACGATGCCGTCGACGAGGTACCCGACGTTCGGGATCGTCGGGATGTCCGGGTGGATGACGGCGTGGGTCTCGCCGAACACCCGCACCTCGACGGTGCCCACGGTGAACGTGTCGCCCGCGCCGACCGTCACGACCCGGCCGTCGTGGTCGCCGCCGATCTGGTCCGCGACACCCTCGGGCACGTAGGCGCGGAGCTCCGGGGCGGCGTCGAGTCCGGCGCGGAGGGCGTCGGTGTCGAGGTGGTCGAAGTGCTCGTGCGTGACGAGCACCGCCGTCGCGCCGCGCACGAGCTCGGCGGACTCGGGCGTGAACGTCCCGGGATCGATGACGATCGTCACGTCGTCCTGCTCGAGCACGACGGTCGCGTGGTTGTACTTCGTGAGCCGCATGGGTCCTCCTGGTCGTAGGCGTCGGTCAAGTGTACAACGATGTTGTACACCTTCCTCGCGGGAGATCGCAGTCGTCGCCGTTCTGGCAACCGTCCAAGCGGCGAGGACTGCGATCTCGCAGAGGGGAGGCGGACGGGGCCGCCGGGTCAGCCGTCGGTGTGCTGCGCGATGCGGGCGAGGAGTTCGGGCATCCGCTCGAGCGCAGCCCGCTCGTCCGGGTCGAGCTCGGCGTCGATCGCCCGCGCCATCCACGACGTCCTTGCCCGACGGTCCGCGGTGAGCGCGAGCCGTCCGGCTTCCGTGATGCCGATGACCGACGCACGCGCATCGGTCGCGCTGGCGGTGCGCGCGACGTGACCCAGGGCCTCCAGTTCGATGACGGTACGGCTCTGGCCCTGGTGGCGGACGCCGCGGCGCCGCGCCAGGTCGGCCGTCGTCATCGGACCCTCACGGTCGAGGTGACCGAGGGTGGCCGCGTGGGCCGGCGAGAGCGTGTCGGCGCGACCCCGACCGATGCGGACGAGGGTCCCGATCGCCGCCCGGAGGCGCTCCGCGAGCTCCTCGGTGCGGTCGTCGGTCCGGTCCATGGGTCCGACGGTACTGCGCCCGACGACCACGGCGCGACGAGGGTGCACGACCTGCCGCCACCGCAACGACGAGGGTGCACGACCCGCCGCACGCCATGAGCGGCAGCGGCGCGTCGTGCACCCTCGCGGAGCGGACCGGCCTCAGTCGACGTCCGACACCGCGCTCGACACGGCGGTCGGCGCGTCGTACTCCTGGTCCGGGATCTGCTTGAGCGCGTTGAGCACGTCGTCGTCGGCGCCCTCCTTCTCGGCCGTCGAGACGATGGTGTCCTTCGAGGCGGGGTAGTCGATCCCGCTCAGGAACTTCTGGATCTGGATCGGGTTCGGCGTTGCCATGGGGTTCTCCTCGTCGTTCGTTCCACCGGATGGTCGGACGACCACCCGTTCGTCACCCGGGAGGGACCGGGTGCGGCTCAGGGCTCCCGTCGTCCGACACCGAGCGCCTGCTCGGCGTCGATCGGGGGAAGGAGGACGTCCGGCGCGTCGACCGACCGGTCCGTCACGGTCGTCGGGGACTCGAGGTGCACGGCGCCCGACGGCACGATGCCGACGCCGCCCGCGCGCTCCATCACGCGCCACTGCGCGACGACGTCCTCGCCCGCGTGGCCCGTCGGGAGTTCCCGCCAGAAGTCGAAGCCGCCCGCGTCGAGGAGCACCGCGCGGTCGTACAGCACGCACGCGCCGACCCACGCGACCCGGTAGGGCACCCATCCGCCGTGCGGGACGTCGAGGTCCGCGGCGATGTGGGCGAGGTTCGCGGCGTTGTGGAGCTGCCAGCGGTCGTGGCCGGGCGTGCCGCGCCGGATGACCTCGGGCACGACCGGCCCGTCCCACCGCTCGAACGTCGTCTGCTGGTGCGGGCGCCGGTCGTCGAGGTACGACAGCCCCTGCACCGCGGACCCGACGAACCCGCAGCCGAGCTGCCGGATCGCGTCGAGCATGCGGGCGATCGAGTCGCGCTCGAGCCACACGTCGTCGTCGAGGAACAGCACGTACGGCGCGGTCGCGTGCTCGAGCAGGAACTGCCGGTGCTCGGCGAGCCCGTGCCGCTCGGGGTGCCGCAGGACGAGCGGCTGGCGGCCCTGCGCCTCCAGGACGCGGAGCATCGCCTGCACGCTCGGGTCGGCGAGCGGCGCACCGTCGACCGACTGGTCGCTGAGGACGAGCCGGAACGTCGGCTCGTCCTGCCCGGCGAGCCCGGCGAGCGTCGTGGCGAGCTCGGTGACCCGTCCGGCGGTCGGCACGAGCACGTCGACCACGGGCTCCGGTGCCGGCCGGGAGGCCCGTCCCCACTCGCCCGACCAGCGTGCGGCCGTCACGGGGTCGCCTCCGTCGCCGCGGGGGCGTCGTCCGCGTCGGTGACCGTCTCGGCCGCGGCGCGCTCGGCGGCCGCTCGCGCGGACTCGCGGATGCGGCGGACGACGTCGGTCGTCGAGTGCTCGGCGACGTAGTCGACCATGACGACCTCGCCACCGTAGGCACGGACGACCTCGGTCTCGGTGAGCATCTCGGGCGAGTAGTCGCCGCCCTTGACGTAGACGTCGGGCTGCAAGCGCTCGATGAGCGGCACGGGGGTGTCGGTCGGGAACACGGTGACCAGGTCGACCGACGCGAGGGCCGCGAGGACGCCCGCACGGTCCTCCGCCGTGTTGATGGGCCGCTCCGGCCCCTTGAGCCGGCGGACCGAGTCGTCGTCGTTCACCGCGACGACGAGCAGGTCGCCGAGCTCGCGGGCCTGTCGCAGGTACGAGGTGTGACCGCGGTGCACGACGTCGAAGCAGCCGTTCGTGAACACGACGCGGCGGCCCGCGGCCCGGGCGGCGGCGACGGCGTCGGCCAGGTCGTCGTGGTCGACGATCGTGTCGGCCGGGGCGGAGACCGAGGCGACCAGGGCCTCGGCGGTGCAGATCGAGGTGCCGGCCTCGCGGACGACGACGTCGGCGGCGGCCTGGGCGAACCGGGCGGCGTCGGCGAGGGGCGTCCCCGTGGCGAGCGCGACGGACACGGCGGCACAGAACGTGTCGCCGGCGCCGGACGCCTGCTGCTCGGACGCCGGCGTCGCGCGGGTGCGGACCGGGGTGGTGTCAGCGGCGGTGTCGCCGGGCAGCAGCACGGTGCCGTCCTTGTCGAGCGTGACGATGGCGTTCCGGGCACCGCTCGCGGCGAGGACGGCGTCGCGGAGACTCTCGACGACCGCGGGACGAGCCGACCCCTGCCCGAGGGAACGGCCGAGGAGCTGCTCGGCCTCGCCACAGTTCGGCGTCACGAGGTCGGGATGCAGGTCGTGCCAGCGGCCGAGGTCGTGCGCGTCGACGACCACGGCGGCCGGACGGTCGCGCAGCACCGCGGGGACCACGGCCTCCGGGGTCGTCCCGAGCCCGTAGTCACACACCACGACCGCGTCGGCACCGCGGATGCCGGCGGTCACGGCCCGGGCGAGGGCGATCGTGTCCTGCTCGGTCGGGGGATCGGCGATCTCGTCGACGCGGACGAGGATCCGGTCGCCGCCGACGACCCGGGCCTTCGAGGTCGTGACGCCGTGCGAGACGGGCACCAGACCGGACACGTCGACGCCGTCGGCCGCCAGCCGGGCGCGGAGGATCCTCCCGGCCTCGTCGTCGCCGATCAGGCCGACCATGCGGACCTCCGCGCCGAGCGCCCGCGCGTTCACGGCGGTGTTCGCGGCACCACCGGGCACGTCGATGACCTCGGTGACGCGCACGACGGGCGCCGGGGCCTCCCGGCTCACCCGCTCGGCCTCACCGACGCTCCAGCGGTCGAGGATGACGTCCCCGACCACGACGACGAGCGGTCGCCGGTCCCGGGTGCGGTCCACGACCTCCCGGACGACGCGGAGGTCCCCACTCACCGGTCGCTCCGGCGCGGCGCCGATTCGAGGTGCACGACCGTGGTCGTCGTCATCTCGTCGAGCAGGTGCGGGCCGTACCCGAAGCCGGCACCCGACGCACCGCGCGGCTGGGCGCTGCCGCCCGGAGCGCCTCCGAACACGGCGTTCACCTTGACGGTGCCGACCGGGAGCTCGTCGCCGGCGCGGAGCGCGTGCTCCATGTCGTTCGTCAGGACCGTCGCGGCGAGGCCGTAGCGGTCGTCGGCGGCGAGGCGCAGTGCCTCGTCGAAGTCGTCGACGACCTGCACGGGCGCGATCGGGCCGAAGGTCTCCTCGTGCATGACGAGCATGTCGGGCGTGCAGTCGACGAGCACCGTCGCGGGGTAGAACGTGCCGGCGCCGTCGGGGATGCTGCCGCCCGTGAGGACCCGGGCGCCCTTGGCGACCGCGTCGTCGACGTGCGACTGGACCACGTTGCGCATCCGCTCGTCGACCAGGGGGCCGTAGCCGTCGGCGTCGGCGGCGGTCTTCGCCTCGGCCTCGGCGACGAGCGCGGTGACGAACGCGTCCGCGACCTCGCGGAGGACGTACACGCGCTCGACGCTCGTGCAGATCTGGCCGGTGTTGGCGAACGCGCCGAGCGCGGCCTGACCGGCGGCCCACGCCGGGTCGACGTCGTCGTCGACCACGAGCGCGTCGTTCCCGCCGTTCTCGCGGATGACGTGGGCACGGGTGCGCAGGGCCATCTCGGCGAGGACGTCACCCGTCGCGGTCGAGCCGACGTGCGCGTAGACGTCGATGCCGGGCTCGGCGAGCAGCGCCTCGCCCGTCGCGGCGTCACCCGTGATGCCGACGAGGACGCCCTCGGGCAGCGCCTCGGCCAGGATCTCGTTGAGGAGGGCCGCCGTGGCCGGGCAGCGCTCGCTCCCCTTGTGCACGACGGTGTCGCCGGAGACGATCGCGGCACCGAGGATCCCGCACGCGACGGCGACCGGGTCGTTCCAGGGCGTCAGCGCGAGGACCACGCCGCGGGGGTGCGGCTTGGCGGTGTCCGTCGCGCCGAACGAGCCCCGCAGGACCTCGCCACGGTGCAGCGGGCCGAGCTCCGCGTACTGGATCAGCGTGTCGATGCCGGCCTGCACACCGCCGAGGGCGTCGCCGGGGACCTTGCCGGTCTCGCGGGTGTTGAGCGCCGCGAGTTCCTCGGCACGCTCCTGCAGGTGCAGCGCTGCGGCCTTGAGGACCGCCCCACGCTGCCCCGGCGCCGTGCGGGACCAGGTCGCGAACGCCGTCCGCGCCCGCACGACCGCCTGCTCGATCTCCGCCGGGCTCGCGACCTCGACCCGGGAGGCGGTGCTGCCGTCGCGCGGGTTGGTCACCTCGATCACGCGGGGCGCGAGGCTGTCCTCGACGGTGGGCTCGGAGGGGGCGATCGCGGTGTCCAGGGCCAAGGGTGCTCCTCTGTCAGGGGGACGACCGGCCGAGGGCACGGTCATGGGCGTTCCGTCATCGTCGACGCGCGCGGGCGTCGGTCCGCACGTACCCACACTGCTCCTCCGTCCCGGGACTGTCCGCGATCGCGGCCCCCCTTCGGCTCGCCTGTCCCCCGACCACGGCCCGCCCTGGAGTCCGCATCCGGCGGGTGCGCGGGCGAGGAGTACGGTGAACGAGCGTTCGCGTGAGGTGTGCCGGGAAGACTGGTCGGCGATCCGTCGACCGACCCTCCCGAGGAGATCCCATGTCACTCGCCCCACGAGCCGAGCGCTGCCCGTGAGCGCGGACGACGCGTTCACCCTGGCGGTCGGGCTCGCCGGACTCGCCGCGGTCGCGGCCGTCGTCTCGAGTCGCCTCAGCACCCTCATCCGCGTCCCGTCGCCCGCGCTGTTCCTCATCGCCGCGGTCGCGGCGTCGTCCTTCTTCCCCGTGCTCGAGACCGTTCCGCGCGTGCTCGACGAACACGTCGTCAGCGTCGCGCTGGTCTTCATCCTCTTCGACGGCGGCATGCACATCGGCTGGTCCCGGTTCCGGAACTCGCTCGGCCCCATCACCTGGCTCGGGGTCGCGGGGACCGCCGTGACCGCGGCGGGGGTCGCGCTCGCTGGACACCTCCTGCTCGAGCTCCCGTGGCAGCAGTCGTTGCTGCTCGGGGCCGCACTCGCCCCCACCGATCCCGCGGTCGTGTTCTCCGTGCTCGGCAAGCGCGAGATCTCGGGCCGGTCCGGCACGATCCTCGAGGGTGAGTCCGGCGCGAACGACCCGGTCGGCATCGCGCTGATGGTCAGCCTGCTCGCCGCGACCGGTGCCGGCCTCGACGCGGTGACCCAGGGCCTCCTGACGTTCGTGCTGCAACTCCTGATCGGCACGGCCGTGGGCGTCCTCGGCGGCCTGACGCTCCGGTGGGCCCTGCAGCGCCTCGCGTTGCCGAACGAGGCGCTGCACTCGATCTGGACACTCGCATTCGCGGTCGTGCTCTACGCGGTGGGCACGCTCCTGCACGGGTCCGGGTTCCTCGCCGTGTTCCTCGCCGGCATCCTGATCGGCGACGTCCGCGCGCCGTTCAAGCGCGAGATAGACCGGTTCAGCTCGGGGTTCTCGAACCTGGCGGAGATCGTCGTGTTCACCCTGCTCGGCCTGAGCACCGACGTGGCCGCGGTCGTCCGACCCGATGTCCTCCTGCCGGGGCTCCTCATCGCGGCCCTGTTGATCCTCGTCGTCCGGCCGCTGTTCGTCGGTGCGCTGACCATCCCCCTGCGCCTGCGGTGGGGTGAGCGCGCATTCGTGCTGTGGGCGGGACTCAAGGGGGCCGTGCCGATCCTGCTCGGACTCTCGATCCTCGCCTCGGGCGTGGCACACGCGGACCGGCTGTTCGGCATCATCTTCGTCGTGGTGGTGTGCTCGGTGGTGCTGCAGGGCGGTCTCGTCCCGTTCTTCGCCCGGCGGTTCCACATCCCGATGCGGGTGCGCGAGCCGGAGCCCTTCGCGGTCGGCATGCGTCTGACGGCGGAACCGGAGGGACTGCACCGCCATGTCGTCCAGCACGGGTCCGAGGCGGACGGTCGCCGCGTCGACGAGCTCCTCGACGGCGAGGACGGCTGGATCAGCGTCGTGCGTCGGCAGGGTCGGCTCATCCGGCTGCGGCGGGACACCGTCCTGCACGAGGGTGACGAGGTCCTCGCCCTCGCGGACGACGAGGGCGGTCTGGATCGGCTGTTCGACGCGCCCTGAGCGCGGGAGTCCACCCGCGCACGGTGCGGCCGCGCGCCCGTGAGTCCGGTCAGCGCTGCGCGCCGGCCGCTGGCGCCAGCGCATCGAGGGCAGCGGTCTGCTCGGCCGTGAGCTCCACCGCGCCCGCCGCCAGGTTCTCCGCGAGGTGGTCGGCGTTCGCCGTTCCGGGGATCAGCAGCGTGTTCGGCGCGTGCCCGAGCAGCCAGGCCAGGCCGACCTGCGCCGGGGAGGCCCCCAGCTCGGCCGCGATCCGCTGCACCGCGGGTTCGTCCGTCACCTTCGGCAGACCGGGGAACCCGCTGCCGAGCGGGAAGAACGGCACCCAGGCGATGTCCTCGGCGACGCAGAGTGTGAGCATCGCCTCGAACTCGCGGGCGACGAGGGAGTACGCGTTCTGCACGCAGACCACGCCGACCGGGAGCGCCCGCCGGAGGCTCTCGATCCGCACCGCGCTGAGCCCGATCCCGCCGATCAGCCCCTCGTCGCGCATCGCGGTCATCTCGGCCAGCTGGTCGTCGAGGTCGACGAGGTCCTCGTCCGGCACGGTGAGACCGGGGCCGATCTCGGGGCGGCGGAGGTTGACGACGTCGAGTCGATCGCGTCCGAGCGTGCGGAGGTTCGCCTCGACCTGCGCACGGAGTTCCTCCGGTCGCTGCGCCAGCACGAGCGGGATCGGCGCGTCGACGCGGACCGCCCCCACCTTGCTGACGACCGCCACGGCGTCCGAGGACCCGATCGCCCGACGGATGACGTCGTTCGCGACCCCGTCGCCGTAGAACTCGGCAGTGTCGATGTGGTCCACCCCGAGCTCGACGGCGTGACGGAGGAACGCTGCCCCGGCCTCCCGGTCGTCGTCGAACCGTTCGAGCGCCATCGCGCCGTACCCGACGCGAGCGATCGCGCGCCCGGCGAGCGTCGCCGTCCCTCCGGGGATCGTCGTGTGGTCTGCCATCATGGCTCCTGTCGTCGTCGGAAACGGAGGATCCTCCGCTCTCCGCGACGCTACCACCGATCCGGAGGTACCTCCGCTTTGTCGTCCGCTCCCCCGCCCGCTCCCCCGCCCGCGCGTCGTCCACGCGCCGATGCCGCGCGCAACCGCGCCAGGATCGTCGAGGTCGCACGCGCGTCCTTCACCGACACCGGCCAGGACGCGTCGCTCGAGGGGATCGCGCGCGCCGCCGGCGTCGGGATCGGCACGCTCTACCGCCACTTCCCGACCCGCGAGGACCTGGTCGCCGCGGTCTACGACACCGAGCTCACATCGGTCCTCGCCACCGTCGAACCACTCCTCGCCACCCACACGCCCGACGTCGCCCTGCGGACCTTCATGGACCGGTACGCCGCGTTCGTCGTCACGAAGCGCGGCATGACCGAGACCCTCCGTGCCGGGGCCTTCCGCGATGCCGTCGGGAGCGCCCGGACTCGCGAGCGCGTCAACGCCGCGATCGCCACGATCCTCGCCGCCGGGGCGGCCCTCGGCGTCCTGCGCCCGGCGGTCCCCGCCGACGACGTCACCGCCGCGCTGGTCGGGGTGTTCCTCGCGACCGCGGGCGTGGAGGACCAGGAGCAGGTCGGGCGGTTGCTCGACCTGCTCGTGTCGGGCCTCCGGCCCTGACCGCGCGGCGCCACTCCGAACCGGCCCCGTCCGTTCGAACCGCGGAACACGGGTGTTCGACCGGCATCGGGCGGTCCGATCAGGGAGCGGCGCCCGCCGGCGACGTGACCGCGACGCGCGGAACGCCACCCAGCGCCTCCCGGTAGACAGGAGGACGCACCCGCGCGCCGTCCGGCGTGCCGCACCACGAGGAGGCCCGGTGTTCCCGATCGGTCAAGCACAGCCCGCGTTCGAGGACGTGCGCGAGATCGCGGTCCTGCGCGGCGGTGGACTCGGGGACCTGCTGTTCGCCATGCCGGCGATCGACGCGCTCGCCGCCGCGTACCCGGAGGCCCGCATCACCCTCCTCGGCACGCCCATGGCCGCCGCGCTGCTCGCCGACCGGCCCTCGTCGATCGACGCCGTCGAGGTGCTCCCCGTGGCGCCGGGTGTCCGCGAGGTCGCCGGGCAGGAGTCCGACCCCGCCGAGGTCGACGCGTTCACCGCCCGACTGCACGGGCGCTTCGACCTCGCCGTCCAGGTGCACGGCGGCGGCCGGAACTCCAATCCGTTCCTGCTGCGCCTCGGCGCACGACACACCGTCGGCACCGCGACCGAGGACGCCGAGGTCCTCGAGCGCTGGGTCCGCTACGTCTACTACCAGCACGAGGTGCTCCGGGCGCTCGAGGTCGCCGGGCTCGCCGGTGCCGCACCCGTCGTGCTCGATCCCGTCGTCCACGTGTCCGACGACGAGCGCGCGGCCGCCGTCGCCCGGATCGAGGACGCGATCGGCGCACCGCTCGCCGGGCGCCGGGTCGTCGCGGTCCACCCCGGCGCGACGGACCCTCGGCGCCGTTGGCCCGAGGAACGCTTCGCCGCGGTGGCGGCCGCCCGCATGGCCCAGGGCGACGTCGTCATCGTCGTCGGCGACGAGTCGGACCGGGAGGCGGCGATCACCATCGCGCGCTCGGCCACCGACATCGCGGGTCCGGACAGCCCCGGGCAGATCGTCGACCTCGCGGGGGTGCTCGGCCTCGGGGAGCTCCCGGGGACACTCGCGATCGCGGACGTCATGGTCGCCGACGACTCGGGGCCGCGGCACCTCGCGGTCGCGGTCGGCACCCGCACGGTCGGGATCTTCTGGTTCGGCAACGTCGTCAACGCGGCGCCGTTCGACCGGGGGCGCCACCGGGTCGAGATGAGCTTCACGACGCACTGCCCCGTGTGCGGCGTCGACGTCACCCAGGTCGGCTGGACCGCGGAGCGCTGCGAGCACGACCCGTCGTTCGTGGCCGAGGTCGGGGTCGAGGTGGTGCTCGCCGACGTCGCGGACCTGCTGGCGACCGCACCCGATCACGGGGCGGCCGTCAGCGCCGCGGCGCGAGCAACCAGGGGCGGATGAGCCGGGTCACGAACGGCAGCACCCAGAACGTCATGATCGGCGTGAGGACGAGCGTCGTCAGCAGGACCTTCGGCACGGTCGGGAACGTCGGCCAGAACGGCACGAACGCGGTCACGAGCAGCGTGAACACGAGGTTCACCGGGAAGAACCCGAGCCAGATCGACACCGCCTGCTTCCACCGGGGCGGTGCGCTGTCCGACGGCGCATCGCGCGGCACGTCGAACCACCCCTCGATCCCCGTGCGCTTCTCCACCCGGGACTCCACGACGAGGTCGCGCCCCTCGTCGAGCCACCGGAGCCGGTCGTCCGAGTTCTCCCACGTCGCCAGGGTCGTGTGGTCGGCGAACCGGTAGAGCATGTGCCACTCGCGCGAGGTCGCGTGCGAGCGGACCCATCCGGACCCCAGGAACCCCGGGTAGCGGTTCGCGAGGTTCACGCCCGACTGGACCCAGCGGGTGACCTCCGGGATGCGGTCGGGCTCGACGAGGCGGGTGATGGACACGGTGACGGGGAGGCCGATGGTCGCTTGTGGCGTGACGGCGTCCCCAGGCTCGGCTGGAGTCATGACGACGATCATCCCGCGCCCGTGTTTCCCGCACGTGACGTCGACCCGGCACCGCGCCGTCAGTGCACGCGCTCGACCTCCGCGCGGAAGAACGCCTCGGCACGCGCGCGACGATCGGCGACGTCCGCAGCCGCGTCGAGCTGGTCGAACGACGCCGAACGCTCGAGTTCCTCGTCGACGTACCGCTGGAGCACTGTGGGAGGCGCTCCGGTCCCCAGTTCGCGCGTCACTGCCTTCGCGGCGATCAGCGCGGCGCTCGCGTCGCGGACCTCGGCCGACACGGTGGTCTCGTCGAGCAACGTCGGCAGGTCCATCGGCGGCAGGACACCGTCCGGGTGGTCGTCGAGCCAGCGGAGCGTCGTGGCGCACCGCAGGACGTAGCAGAACCGCTTGAGCGTGCGCGAACCGGTCTGCTGCTGCCGGGCGACGTGGAGGTAGTGCCGGCCGATCGCGCCGCGCTGCATGACCTCGCCCGCGAACCCGAGCATCCGGTCACGGAACCCCTCGTCGCCCCGGTAGACGATCGGCGACCGGAGCCACTCGATCGCGACGGCGTTGCCCCGGACGAGGAGCCGCACCGTCTTGGCGAGGTCCCACCCGTTGACGTCGAACACGGCGTCGAGCGGGGTCTCGATCACATCCCGGTCGGGCCACAGAGCCAGGTAGCGATGCCGGGGACGGACGAACAGGAAGCGGCAGTCGTAGTCGCTGTCGGGCGACGGGAACCCCCACGCGCGGCTCCCGCTCTCGATCGCCCACGCCACGGCGACCCCGTGCTCGGTCTCGACCCTGGCGAGCCGCGCGTCGATCTCGGCGACCACCGAGGAGTCGAGGCTCGAGGGGACCGCCCGCAGGTCAGGCACGGGCCACCTGCGAGAAGTCGGGCGATCCGTCCGGCAACGCGGGCAGCGGCGTTCCGTCGACGTACCGCGGCCACGCGAGGACCCGCTCGACGGGTGGGGCCGCGGCGTACCGCAGGCCGTCTCGACCGCGCACGACCGCGGGAACGCGCGTCCCCGCTCCGACGGACGACGACGCGGCTGTGTTCGTGGACGAGTCGGGCGCGATCTGCTCGGGCACGACCGGCGCCGGCACCGAGTCCCAGCCGGTCGGGAGGTTCGGCACGGGTGCCTGCGCCGACCGCGCCGCCCGGTCGGCATCGCTCGTGCCGACGGGGCTGACCGGCGTGACGGCCCCGCCTGGGACGCCCCACGCCGATCGGTCGGCCGACTGCATCGGAGCGGCGCCGCCGCCGTCCGTCGTGAGGCTGTACGGATCGTCGGCACGCGGACGGAACAGCGCGTTGCTCAGGGGCACGAGGACGGTGCCGAGCAGATCGAGGATCGCGAGCACCCACACCAGGCGCCAGTAGCCCGAGGCGAAGTGCGTGCGCGAGAACAGCACCGGGATCGACAGCAGCACGGCGATCACCGCGATGACGACGACCGTCGCCTTGGCGACCACCTGCAGGAGCGGCGTGGGGTAGCGGCGGTGGATGACGAGCAGCAGGTGCACGTGCAGCAGTGCGGCGCGGGCGATGAGCACCGCGCCGATCCACTGCCAGAACTGCTCCCCGACGGTGGACACGTCCGCACCGTACGGGCCGTCGTGGAGCACCCAGACCTCCAGGAGGCCCGCCACGAGCAGGTACATCGAGGTCGCCACGCTCGCCATCGCGAACGCGCCGGAGCGCTTGGCGGAGACGTCGGCGTCGTACCAGGACAGCAGGGCGAACACGATGACGACCGTGATGGTGAGGAGGAGCTGGATCGCGACGAGCCCGAAGTCACCGATGAGGACCGCGACGACACCGACCAACCCGGCGGCCACGACGGCGCCGATGATCGTGCGGAACACCAGGGGGCGGACACGCGCCCACACCGGATCTCCGAGGCGCTCCCCGATCGCGTTCTCGTACTGGTGGTCCGGGTCCGATCGGTCGACGGTGTCGGACCGGTGGTCGGCGTTGGTCACGGCGGCGTCCCCTCTGCGGCCGGTCGGCCGCGTCGTCGTGTCAGCGCACGCTACCGCAGGGGCCGCCGCATGCGCGGCCCGGCAGACGCCCCCCGATCGGGAGGCCCTCCCCACCCCCGCGCGCATGCCAGGATGCCGTCATGTCCGAGTCGCCCTCATGGCCTGACCCGACGTCCCCACGTCCATCGCCGCCGCGCTGGCTCGCGAACCGGCCGGTGTTCGCCCTCTGGGTCCTCACGCTGGGGCTCGTCGTCACCGCGGTGGTGTTCTGGGTGCGCTCGTACGACGAGGTGCACGGGTTCGGCGGCTTCGACGCGTTCAGCCTCACGACCAGTGCGGTGCACCTCGGCGTCGGTACGGTGTTCTTCGGTCTCGCCGTGGCGACCGCGACGGTGACACTCGTCCTCCACACCCTCGGACACCGGCTGGTCGTCCCGAACCCGGACGCGCCCGACTCGGTGTCCTGAGCGGGGTTCCGCATGGGAGGGCGAGCGCCAGTCCCCTCCCGAGGTCGCACGACGCGCCGCGAGCACCCCCTCGAGATCGCAGAACACGCCGCTCACCTCGGAAGGTGAACGGCGTGTTCTGCGATCTCGGCGGAACCGGAGGCCGAGGCCGGAGGCCGAAGGCCGGAGGCCGGGCCGGGGGCCGGGCCGGGGGCCTACGGCCAGCTGGGCTCCTCGGCCGGCATGATCGCGAGCTCGCGGATCTCACACCCGGCCGGCTGGCTCAGGGCGAAGATGATCGCGTTCGCGACGTACTCCGGCTCGATGAGCTTGGCGTCCGGCCCCGGCTTGTACTGCTCGGTGCGGCCCTCGAAGAACGCGGTGCGCATGCCCGCGGGGATGATGTTCGTCACGCCGACGACGCCACGGGTCTCGGCGGCGAGCGCCTGGGAGAACCCGCGGACGCCGAACTTCGACGCGGAGTACGCGGTGCCGTCGCCGACGCCCTTGAGCGCCAGCGAGGACGAGATGATGACGACGCGGCCGTTCGAGGCCTCGAGCGCGGGCAGGGCAGCTCGCACGGTCGCGGCGGTGCCGAGCAGGTTGACGCCGACGATGCGCTCCCAGTCGCCCGACGAGATGCCGCCGATCGGGGCCGGCTTGTCGATGCCCGCGGCGGTGACGACGGCGTCGAGGCCACCGTGACGCTCGGCGGCGTCGCGCACGGCCTGCTCGGTGGCGGCGGTGTCGGTGACGTCGACGGCCACGCTGTCCCACTCGCTCGGGACCGCGTCGGTCTTCAGGTCGAGCACGATCGGGGTGCCGCCCGCCTCGGCGACGGCGGCGGCGACGGCGGCACCGAGGCCGCTCGCACCGCCGGTGACGAGCACGCGGCCGATGGGCGTGGTGGGGATGGGCATGGGTGTTCCTTTCGGTTCTGCGGTCGGACGGGAGGCGCGGCTGCGGACGGCTGCCGCGCCTCCCGGCCGGACGTGGTCGGGATGGTGCGCGCTCGCGCTACCCGACGCGTTCGAGGGCGGCGGCGAGCCGCGTGGTGGAGCGTCCCGGGTGGAACGGCACGGTGACGACGCGGCCACCCCACTCGGCGAGGGTCCGGGACTCCGGGAGCTCGTCGGCGGAGTAGTCGCCGCCCTTCGCCCAGACGTCGGGCTGGAAGCGGCGGAGGGCCTCGTCGGGCGTCGACTCGTCGAACACGATGACGGCGTCGACGCAGTCGAGCGCGAGGAGGAGCTCGACGCGGTCCTCCTGCGTCATGATCGGCCGGTCGGGGCCCTTGAGCCCGCGGACGGAGCTGTCCGAGTTGAGGCAGACCACGAGGCAGTCGCCCAGCGCTCGGGCGGCCGACAGGGTGCGGGCGTGGCCGGCGTGGAGCAGGTCGAAGCAGCCACCGGTCGCGACCACGGTGCCGCCCGCGGCGCGGACGTCGTGGGCGACCCGGATGGCGTCCCGGTCACTGCCCGGCACGGTGACCGGTGCGGGAGGCGCGAGGAGCGACGCGACGCCGCCCGCGGCCAGGTAGGCGGAGGCGTCGGCGACACCCGCCGCGACGGCGTCCTCGGTCGAGGCGCCCTGCGCGAGCGCGACGGCGACGCCGGCCGCGAGCCGATCACCGGCGCCACAGGGGTCGCCCGCGGTGACGGAGGGCGCGGGGACGAAGCGGGAGTCGCCGGCGTCGGTGCGGAGCAACGCGCCCTTCTCGCCCATCGTGACGGCGACCGCGTGGGCGGACCAGTCGGCGACGAGCTGCTCGCCGGCGGCCGTGGCGAAGGGCACGCCGGAGCCGGTCGCGCCGGAGAAGCCCCGGGCCTCCGCGGCGTTCGGGGTGGCGACCGCGATGCCGGGGACCGGCTGCGCACCCTTCGGGTGCGGGTCCCACACGACGGGGGTGGTCTCGGCGACGCGGGTCAGGGCCTCCCGGAGCGCGGGAGCGGCGGCGAGGCCACGGCCGTAGTCGGCGACGACGATCGCGTCGGCGCCCTCGAGCGCGGCGGTCATGTCCGCGGTCACATCCGGCACGGGCGGCGTCGCGCAGGCCTCGTCGATGCGGACGAGCGCGTGGTCGCCGACACGCACGCGGGTCTTGACGGGGGTCGCGACGCCGGAGTCCCCGGCGACGACGCGGACGCCGGGCATGCCGTCCCGGAGCTCGGCGCCCCGGTCGTCCTGGCCGAGGACGGTGACGAGCGTGACGTCGTGGCCGTCGCGCGCGAGCATGGTCGCGACGAGCCCGGCACCACCGGCGCGGCGGACCTCGTCCTGCACGTCGAGCACGGGCACGGGCGCGTCGGGGCTGAGGCGCTCCGAGGTCCCGGTGACGTCGACGTCGAGCAGGGTGTCGCCGACGACGACGATCCGCGTGCGGGTGGTGTCCGTGCGGGCGTTCATCGGCGGCCTCCCCGGAGTCCCTTGAGCGCGGGCTCCATGGCCCGGCAGAGTGCGTGCACGAGGACGAGCTGGGCCTCCTGCACGTTGGCGGAGGGCCCGTCGATGCAGATCGCGTCGTCGACGACCTCGGCGAGGGGGTTCGGGCGTGATCCGGTCATCGCCCAGGTGCGGACGCCGATCGAGCGGGCGGCACGGGCTGCGTTGAGCAGGTTCTCGCTCTTGCCGCTCGTCGAGAGCAGCACGAGGACGTCGCCGGCGCGGGCGTGCGCGTGCACCTGGCGGGCGAAGACGTGCTCGTAGCCGTAGTCGTTCCCGATCGCGGTGACCGCGGAGGACTCGGCGTGCAACGAGATCGCACTGAAGGCGGGACGGTCCCCGTCGAACCGGCCGACGAGCTCGCTCGTCAGGTGCTGCGCCTCCGCCGCGGAGCCGCCGTTGCCGGCCGCGAGGAGCCGCTGGCCCCGGCCGAGCCGCGACGCGAGGTCGTCGGCCCACGCCGCGATGTGGTCGCCGTGCTCGGCGAGGGACGCGATGACCGGGACGGACGCGGCGATGTGGTCGAGGACGAGCGACGCGCTCGAGGCCGGCTCGTCCGACGTCGGCCGAGCGGTGGTGGCGGGCAGGTCGATGGTCATCGGAGGGTCCTTCCGGCGGTGCCCAGGGGGGCGGGGTCGAGCGTGGGGACGGCACCGGCACGGCGACGTCCGGGACGGGTGGAACGGCGACCGGTGATGCGGTCGTACACCCGCTCGGAGTCGGTGGCGATGCGCGCCCACGAGTAGCGGGACTCGACCCGCTCGCGGCCGGCGCGGCCGAACGCCACGCGACGGTCGGGGTCGTCGAGGATCGCGGCGACGGCCTCGGCGACCGCGGCGGCGTCCCGCGGCGGCACGTGCAGGCCGGTGGCGTCCTCGACGACGGTGTCGATGAGGCCGCCGACGCTCGACGCGACGACCGGGACGCCGCAGGCCATGGCCTCGAGCGGCACGATCCCGAACGGCTCGTACCACGGGGCGCACACGACGACGTCGGCGCTCCGGAGGACGGTCGGGATCTCGCGCTGGGACAGCTGGCCGCGGAAGGTCACGTGGTCCCGCACGCCGAGCCGGGTGGCCAGGGCGTCGAGGCGCTGGTACTCCGGGTCGTCCACGAGGTCGGCCCCGGCGGTCCCCGCCCCACCCACGATGACGAGTTCGACGTCGCGGCCCGCGTGCACGAGGCGGGCGAGCGCGTCGATCGTCGTGCCGACGCCCTTGCGCTGCACGAGCCGGGAGGCCGTGACGACCCGGTGCCGCCGGCTGCGGACCTCGGTCAGGCCGTCCGGCGTGAACGCGTCGACGTCGACCCCGCAGGGCACCACCGAGATGCTGCGGTTCGGGATGCCGAGGGCCTTGAGCTCGAACGCCTCGTCGGAGCACGTCGCGATGACCTGGTCGGCGCGGCGCCCGACCTCCGGTTCGAGCCACTCGCGCTCGTTCGGGCTGGTGTCGGCCGAGCCCTGGTGGCGGCGCTTCACGACGCCGAGCGCGTGGTAGGTGTGCACGACGGGGATGCGCGGTCCGTCGCTGTGGGCACCGAGCTGCTGTGCTGCGTCGAGGGCCGCGAGCCCGGACATCCAGAAGTGGCTGTGCACGATGTCGGGGCGGTCGACGGTCCACGCGGCGACGAGGAACGAGGCGAACTGCCCCATGTACTGGAGCAGGTCGTCCTTCGGCAGGCGTTCGGCCGGCCCGGCGTCGACGTGCACGACGTCCACACCAGGGCGGAGCGACACCCGGCGCGGCAGGGTCGCGTCGTCGCGCCGCGTGTAGACCGTCACCTGGTGCCCGCGGTCGGCGAGCGCCCCGGACAGGGCTGCGACGTGGACGTTCTGGCCGCCGGCGTCGACGCCCCCGAGCGTGGCCAGCGGGCTGGCGTGCTCCGAGACCATGGCGATCTTCATGCGCGGTTCCTTCCGTCGGTGCGTTCGGCGACCGGGGCTGCGCCGACCAGGTCGGTGAGCGGTGCCGGTGCCGGTGCGGATCGGTGGTGTGCTGCGAGGTGACGCTCCTGCACGCCGTCGAGGAGGTCGTCCCAGTCGCCGAGGAACCGCTCCAGGGAGTGGCGCGCGAGCACGGCCTCCCGGGCGACGAGGCCGCGGCGACGCGCCTCGTCGGGGTCGGCGACGAGGTGTCGGGCGGTGGCGACGAGGTCTTCCACGTCGGTCGAGATCGCGCCGGCCTCGGCGGGGACCGCACGGGCCGCCTCGGTCGTGCCGAGGACGAGCACCGGCATCGCCATGTGCATCGCCTCGAGCAGGGACAGCCCGAGCGAGGTCCAGCGGTTGAGGTGCAGGTAGGCGCGGCGCTCGGCGAGCTGCGTGTGCATCGGGTCGGGCTTGACGTCCCCCATCACGCCGAGCCGGTCCGGACCGAGTCCGAGGGCGTCCGGGAGCTGGTCGGTGCCCATCCCGAACGCGTCGACGGGGGCGACCGCCGCGAACCGCGGCACGAGGTCGGTCCCGGCGACGCGCGTCCGGCGGACGGGCTCGTTGACCACGACCCCGAACCGCTCGAGCGTGCCGGTGTACCGCGGACCGGGGTCGACGACGCCGTGTTCGATCACCGTCGTGGCGGTCGTGCCGCAGTCCCACATGAGGGCGTTGAAGTGCGTGACGTGCGCGATGAGGACGTCGTCCCGGTCGCGCAGCGGATGCAGGGACGCGGGGACGTCGACCCGCGGGGCGTTGTGCTCGACGAAGACCACCGGGACGTCGCGGCCGAGACGGGCACCGAGCAGGCGTTCGGCCTCGGCGAACTCTTCGGTGCGCTGCAGGACGACGACGTCGACGTCGGCGTCGCGCACGGCCTCCGGCGCGATCTCGACGACGTTCTCGGGCCAGAGCCGGTCGGCGCGACCGAGGCCCCAGGCGTCACGGGCGGGGGTGGTGGGGACGAGGTAGTCGTGCTGACCCCGGACGAACGCGTCCATCCAGCCGCCGTGCACGTGCCACACCAGGATCCGCACGCCATACCTCCTGCTCGTCCGTCCCCGGCTGAGGGAACGCCGGGAATTCGGACGATACGCACTCCTCCTGCTGCTCGCCTCCCGGTGGGACTGCTTCTCAGGAGTGTTGTACCCCGGACGTGCCCCGTTCCCAGCCAGCGAGGCGCGCGCACGCGGCGACCACGGCCTCCGGGTCGACGGAGCGGAGGCACGGGTGTCCCGGCACCGGACACTCGCGGGCGCGGCTCAGTCGGCAGGGCGCCTGCTGGTCGCCGAGCAGTTCCACGGGCACGCCGTAGGGCGCCCACCGGACCGCGGGCACCACCGGCGAGAACAGACTGACGATCGGGACCCCGACGGCCGCGGCGAGGTGGGCCGGACCCGTGTTCCCGACGACGACGACCTCGGCGCCCGCGAGCACCGACGCCAGTGCCGCCGGGCTCGTCCGGCCGCCGAGGTCGATGCCCGAGGCCCCTGCGGCGGCGGCCGTGAGGCCACGCTCGCCCGGGCTGCCGGTCACGACCACGGTGTGTCCGAGGGCGGCGAGCCGCTCCACGAGCGCGGCGTGCAGGTCGACCGGCCACGACCGCGCCGGAACGCTCGCGCCGGGGTGGACCACGACGTACGGTCCGAGCCCGTCGAGCTCCGGGGGCAGGTCCGCCGGGTCGTGGACGACCGCGAGCCGGCCGTCGTCCCCGTCCGGCAGCGCGTACCCCGCCGCTCGGGCGATCTCCAGCGCACGCTCGGGTTCGGGCTGGTCCTCGGGGAAGTCCTCGCCGGGCCGGAGTCGCACGTCGAGCAGTGCCCCCGCGTGGTCGACCGACGCCCCGGTGATCCTCGCGACCCCCGCCAGGCGGAGGAGGAGCGCGACCGGGAGGGGCGACTGGTGGAACGAGGTGAGGACGATGGCCTCGTCGGGCCGGGCCTCCTGGACGATCGCGTCGAACTCGGCGAGCATCGCGGCGTCGACCGGCCGGTCGGTCTCGGTGATCCAGGGACAGGCCCAGACCCGGAGTTCGTCCACGCCCGGCAGCAGCCGCCCCGCGGGAGCCCCCTGCGGGCCGCAGAGCATCCACACCTCGTTGTCCGGAGCCGCCGCGACGGCCCGGACCGCGGGTCCGCCGACGAGGACGTCCCCGAAGCTGTCGAGCCGGACGACGAGGACCCGGCGCGTCACCGCCCGGTCCCGGCGCGTTCCGCCGCCGCGCGTTCCGCCCCGGCGCGTTCCGCCCGTGCGGCGAGGTCACCCTGGCGGCCGTGGCGCAGCGAGTGGAGCACGAGCGCGACCGCGTCGACGAGCGACTCCGTGGCGACGTCCGCCTCGTCGATCTCCTCGGCCCGGGTGACCTCGGTGGGAACGAGGATGCCGGCCGCTCCCGCGTTGCGCGCCGCGCCCATGTCCGCGCCGATGTCCCCGATGACGACGCACTCCTCGGGCGCGACGCCGAGGCGTTCCGCGGCGTTGACGACCATCCCCGGACGGGGCTTCCGGCAGTCGCAGTCGTCGTCCGGACCGTGCGGGCAGACCTCCCACACGTCGAACGGACCGATGAGCTCGTCCACCCGGGCGTTCACCGCGTCGACCTGGTCGCGGGTGGCGGTTCCCCGGGCGATCGCCGACTGGTTCGTCACGACAGCGACCGCGACACCCGCGGCACGGAGCGCCTGGACGGCGCGGCGGGCGCCCGGTACCGGTTCCACGAGGTCCGGGTCCGTGTTGTACGGGACGTCGACCACGAGGGTGCCGTCGCGGTCGAAGAGGACCGCGCGAGGGGGGCGGTGCGTGCGCAGACTCATGCACCGATTCGTACCCGGTCCGACCGGTCCCCGTCACGCGCCCGGCGCGTCGAGCGAGGCGGGGCGCGGGCGGGTGCCCGTCACGCCCGGTAGCGTCGACCCGTGCCCGCACTCCCCGCCCTGCCGCCGTCGGACGGCCGCCCCGAGCTCGTCGTGCTCCGCGCGATCAAGCTCGGCGACATCCTCATCGCCGTGCCCGCGCTGCACGCCCTGCGCCGCGCCTACCCGGAGCACCGCATGACGCTCGCGACCACCGCGTGGCTCGCCCCGATCGTCGAGCTGCTGCCGGGGGTCGACGTGCACCTGGCACAGCAGGGCCTCGACCACGACATGCCGATCGAACCCGGCACCGTCGACGTCGCGGTCAACCTGCACGGTTCCGGCGGGGAGTCCCGCGCGATCATCGCGCACCTGGAGGCCCGGCACACCATCAAGCACGCCGCGCCCGGCGAGGACGGGTTGCCCTGGCTCGACGGCATGCACGAGCGGGAGCGGTGGATCCGCCTGCTCCGCGCGTTCGACATCGACGGCGACCCGGACGAGGTCGACATCCGCGTGCCGGACCTCGAGCCCGCGGTCCGGGACGCCGCCGTCGTGCACGTCGGCGCGTTCTACGGCGCGCGGCACTGGCCGGTCGAGCGGTTCGCCGCGGTCGCCCGTGCGCTCGCGGCCCAGGGACTCGACGTCGTCGTGACGGGAGGCGCGGACGACGTCGACCGCGCCACCGCCGTCGCCGAGGGGGCCGGCCTGGCACCGGCCGCCGTGCTGGCGGGCCGGCTCGACCTGCAGGTGTTCGCCGCGGTCATCGCCGCCGCGCACGTCGTCGTGACCGTCGACACGGGCGCCGCGCACCTCGCGTCGGCGTACCACGTGCCGAGCGTCGTGCTGTTCGGCCCGGCGCCGCCGGAGGAGTGGGGCCCGCCGGCCTCCGGTCCGCACGTCGTGCTGACGGACGCGAGCGTCCGCCGGGGTGACGTGTTCGCGACGGAGCCCGACCCGGCCCTCCTGGCGGTCACGGTCGACGACGTCCTGGAGGCGGTGGCGGAGGTCACGGCGCGCGTCGCGTCCTGACCGCGGGTCGGCACCGGTCCACAGCTGCGTCCGGTGCGGGCTCCCCCTCGGCTACCCTGGTCGGCCATGAGCACGACCGACGATGGAGCCGCGGATCGGGCACGCAACGAGACCCGGTCGGAGCGGTACGACCGGAACTGGCGCGACATGCAGCAGGAGCTGCGGATCGTGCAGACGGGCACGCAGATCCTCGCCGGGTTCCTGCTCACGCTGCCGTTCCAACAGCGCTTCAGCATCCTCGACGACGGCGAGGTCGCGATCTACCTCGTGCTCGTCATCCTCGCGGCCGGCATCACGATCCTGGCGCTGGGCGCGGTCTCGACCCACCGCCTCCTGTTCGGGCAGCGGCAGAAGCACGACCTCGTGCGCTTCGGCAACCGGATCCTCATCGCCTGTCTCGTCATGAGCGCGCTGCTGTTCGCCGGCACGGTCCTGTTCGTGTTCGACGTCGTCCTGGGACACACGATGGGTGTGATCGGCGGCGTCGTCGTGTTCGTCGCGACCGCGGTGCTCTGGATCGGTGTGCCCCTGGCGGCCCGGCGGACTCGCCAGGACGACCAGGAGGACGGCGAGGTGCCCCGGAGCTGATCGCGGCGGACCCGCGGTCAGAGCCCCGCGGTCAGAGCCCCGCGGTCAGAGCCCCGCGGTCGGAGCCCCGCGGTCAGAGCCCGACGCTGCCCTGCGAGATCCCGCCGTCGACGGTGACGGTGGTGCTCGTCATGTACCCGGCCTTGCCGGACGCGAGGAAGACGACGACCTCGGCGATCTCCCTCGGCTCGGCGAGGCGACCGAGCGGGATCGCGGCGTCGAGTTGCGCGAGCTTCTCGGCGTCCGAGGTGGTCGCGGTGTTGATCGGCGTGTCCACGGCACCCGGCGCGATGTTCACCATGCGGATGCCGTGGGGCCCGAGCTCGACGCCACCGCTCCGGGCGAGCATCCGCATGCCGCCCTTGGCGACGCAGTAGGCGAGGTTGCCCGGCATCGGCCAGTCCTCGTGCACGCTCGAGATGTTGAGGATGAGCCCGCCGCCGCCCTGCGCCACGAACTGCTTCGCCGCCGCCTGCGAGCCGAAGAACGCGCTCTTCATGTTGATCGCCATGACGCGGTCGTAGCCCTCCTCGGTCTCCTCGAGCAGGGACTTGCGGTCCTCGACACCCGCGTTGTTCACGAGCACGTCGAGCCGCCCGTAGGTGTCGACCGCGGTCTGCACCATGCGGTGCAGGTCGTCGGCCTTCGTGATGTCCGCCTCGACGCCGACGGCCTTGCCACCGGCCTGCTCGATCTTCGCGATGAGGGCGTCCGTCGCCTCGGGGTGCACGACGTAGTCGATGACGATGTTGGCCCCCTCGGCGGCCGCGGCGAGGCAGATCTGCTCGCCGATCCCGCTGTTGCCACCCGTGACCACGATCGTCGTTCCGTCCAGCAACATCTCGGTCTCCTCGTTCCGTCGAGCTGTCGAGCAGACGCTCGGACCAGCGCCGCCGAACCTACGCGCGGAGCGCTGCCGCCCGACCTCGGGCGAGGGACGGTCGGGTGAAGGACCGCTCAGCTGGCCTTCTTCGAGCGGGACCGAGCGGCAGGGGCCTTCTTCTCGCCCTTCGCACCCGCGGTCGACGACGCCTTCGCGGCGGACGTCTTCGGCGACGCCTTCGCGGCGGACGTCTTCGACGACGCCTTCGAGGCCGCCTTCCCGGCCGGTGCCTTGCGCCGCGGCTCGGGGTCGTCCTCGGCCGCGTCGTCGTCCGCCGCGTCGTCATCGGCCGATCGACCACCCCGGCTCGACCGGGAGGCGCGGTTCCGGTCGACCGACGCGCGCAACGCCGCCATGAGGTCGATGACGTCACCGCCGTCGCCCTCGTCCTCGTCCGGCTGCTCACCGAAGGTCGCGGCGGTGTCGACGTCGTCGCCCGCTTCGAGCTTCGCGTCGATGAGCTGCTGCAGTTGCTCCTGGTACTCGTCGGTGTACTTGCTCGGGTCGTAGTCGGTGGACATGCTGTCGACGAGTGACGACGACATCTTCAGCTCGTTCGCCGAGACCTTGACGTCCGTGTCGAGGGCCTTGAAGTCGGCTGCGCGGACCTCGTCCCCCCAGAGCAGCCCCTGCAGGACGAGGACGTCGTCGTGCACCCGAAGGGCACCGAGCCGGGTCTTCTGCCGGAGCGTGAACTGCACGATGGCGGTCCGGTCGGTGCGGTCGAGGGTCTCGCGGAGCAGGACGTACGCCTTGGGCGACCGCGAGTCCGGCTCGAGGTAGTAGGACTTCTCGTACGAGATCGGGTCCACCTGGTCGCTCGGCACGAACTCGAGCACCTCGATCTCGTGGGACTGCTCCTCGGGCAGCGTCTTCAGGTCGTCCGCGGTGAGCACGACCGTCTTGTCGCCGTCGTCGTAGGCGCGCTGGATGTGCTCGTAGTCGACGTCGTGACCGAGCTCGCACACGCGCTTGTACCGGATGCGGCCGTTGTCCTCGTCGTGGACCTGGTGCAGCGCGATGTCGTGGGTCTCCGTCGCCGCGTACACCTTGATCGGCACGTTGACCAGCCCGAACGCGATGGAGCCCTTCCAGATCGACCTCATGGGGCCATGATGCCCGTGCTCGGGTCAGGGCGCACCGGTTCTCCGCGGACCACCAGCGGGAGGGGATCTGAAAGGCCCTTGCAGATCAGCGGGATGGACCGTACGATCCGAAAGACTCTTTCAGACCAGGACGGAGCACACGTGGACGAGCACGAGCAGGCCGACCGGAGCCCGAGGGCGGAACACCGCCCGGACATCAGCGACCCCGCCGTCCTCGACGCACTCGCTCACCCCGTGCGCCTCGACGTCCTCGCCTACCTCATGTCCGCCGGACCCGCGACCGCCTCGGAGTGCGCTCGTGCGGTCGGGGACTCGCCCTCGAACTGCAGCTACCACCTCCGCGTCCTCGCCGCGCACGGACTCGTCGAACCTGCGCACGCCACCGACGGCCGGACACGCCCCTGGCGCGCGACGATCACCGGGTTCACGAACGACGACACCGACCCCGCCGACCGTGTCGGCCTCGACGCGATGCTCGCCGCGGCGCTCCAGCTCGACCACCAGCTGGCGCGCGAGCACCTCCGCACCCGGGACACGCTCCCCGAGGTCTGGCGGTCGGCGGACGTGCACGCCCAGTACGGACTCCGGATCACCCCCGACGAACTCGCCGACGTCGTCGCCAGGATCGACGCGATCGTGCGCCCGTACATCGCGCCGATCCGCGACGTCGCGCCCGACGACGCCGCGCACGTCCACCTGACGCTCACCGCCTTCCCGCGGCCCGGCTTCGACCCAGCCGCCGCACGGTCCGGCCCCGCCGCATGACCACCCGCACCGCACCCCGGCCGGGAGGCCCGGCACCAGGCAGCCTCGCGGGTTCCGCGCTCGCGGTCCCCGCGTTCCGACGTCTGTGGACCGCGGGCGTCGTGTCCGACGGCGGAGACTGGCTCCTGTTCGTCGCGCTGCCGCTCGTCGTCCTCCGGCTGAGCGGCTCGGCGCTGACGACGTCCGTCGCGTTCCTCCTCGAACTGCTCCCACCGATCCTCCTGGCACCGGTGGTGCCACGGATCCTCGCCCGGACCGACTCCCGGCGGCTGATGGTGACCGTGAACGTCGTCCAGGCCTGCGGGCTGGTGCCGCTGCTCCTGGTGGGTGGGAAGGGCCTGCCGGCCGGCACCGCGCTGACCGTCGTGTGCGCGGTGATCGTGCTGCAGGCGGTGTGCAGTGCGGTGTTCGAGCCCGCGAAGAACACACTGCTCCCGACGCTCGTCGGTCCCGACCGCGTGGTGTCCGCCAACGCGCTCGTCGGGCTGAACCAGGACGTCGGCCGGCTGGTCGGCGGGCCGCTCGGCGGCGTGCTCCTCGTCGTCGGGGACCTGCCGCTCGTGGCGGGCGTGGACCTCGCCACGTACGTCGTGTCGGCCGTCGTGCTGGCGGGGCTCCCGCGACCCGGGCCGGCAGTGGCGACGACGGACCACGCCGTCCGCGCGGCAGGTGCGGCCGGCGCGGCGGAGGCGGCCGGTGCGGCGGAGACGGCGGTCCGCGTCCCGACGTCGTCCGCGTCCCGGCGTCGTCCGCAGGGCCTCCTCCGCGCATTCCGCGACCCCGCCACGCGCGGCGCACTCGCCGTCGTCACGACCGCATCCATCGCCCAGGGGATGTTCGTCGTCCTCTTCGTGTTCTTCGTGCGCGACCGGCTCGGCGGCTCGGACGCCGACGTCGGCCTGCTCCGGGGTGTCCAGGCGGTCGGTGCGATCGGCGCGGGCCTCGTGCTCGCCGCGATCGCCGGTCGGGTCCGCGTCCGTCGGATCGCACTGCTCGGGCTCGTCGGGTTCGCCGGACTCACCGTCGTCGCCTGGAACGCGTCGTTCGCGACGCACGCGCTCTGGCTGTACGTCGTGCTCTTCGCCCTGGTCGGTGCTCCGGGGGTCGTCATGGGGTCCGGGCTCACGAGCCTGCTGCAGCTGGGCGCGTCGGCCGCGGCACGGCCTGCCGTGTTCGCCGCGCTCGGTCTCGGCGTCGCGGTCGGGCAGGGCGTCGGCCTGCTCGCGGCTGGAGCGCTCCAGGCCGTCGTCGGCACGATGCCGTTGCTCGAGGTCCAGGCCGGCGTGTACGTGCTCGCGATGGCGCTCGGGTTCGTGACGCTCCCCCCGGGTGCCGACGTCACCCGCAGGGAGCGTTGACCGGACCAGCGCGATGATCGGCTCGCCTCCCAGCGGGCTCGGCGACGTCAACTCCGGGAGTTCCACGGTCCACCACGCCCCGTCGGGCCGAGCCGCGGTAGGAGGATCACAGAGCCTGCGGGGTTCCGCCAGACCTCGTGACTGCCCTCGCCCTGACGGGCGATGACCCACCCGTGCTCCCGGAGGAACCGGGCCACGTCGCGGTCCTTCTGGGGTTTCGGCACCAGGCTATCTGCGGCCGTTGCCGATGCCGACACATCACATTCCACCGCGGTGTGGACGGCTGCTGCAGAGACCTCTCTGGTGAGGAACCGGATCGCTCCGCCCGCGTCAGGCTGCCGCGCGGATCTCCTCGAGCGCCGCCAGCAGCGCGGCGAAGGCCGGGTGCGCGGGGTCGATGACGTCCATGTGGTCACCGGGGACCACGCGGACCGAGGCGTCCTGTCCGGCCGCTCGCGCCGCGGCGACGTACGCGTCGGACTGGTTCATGGGGACGACGTCATCGCGGTCGCCGTGGACGATGCGGACCGGCAGGTCCGGGACGACCCGCGTCGCCGGGTCTGCCGCCGCGTACCGGTCGGGGTGGGCCGCGGACGTTCCGCCGAGGAAGTCCACCACCGCGCCGCCGCCGATGCGGTCCGCTTCGCCGAGCCGCAGGTCGAGCGCGCCGGCCAGGCTGACGGCGCCCTCGAGCGGCAGCACGGCGTCCGGGCGGGACAGCGCCCACACCGCGAGGTGACCGCCCGCGCTGTGGCCGACCGTCAGGACCGGTCCCGGGTCGACGGCCAGTGACGCGGCGACGACGACGAGGTGCTCGATCGCGGCCGCGGTGTCGTCGAGCGTGCCCGGCCAGCCGCCACCGTTCGGCAGCTGCCGGTACTCGATCCGCCACACGTTCCAGCCCCGGCCCACGAGGGCCTCGGCGAGCGGGGCGGGTCCGTCGAAGTACTCCGGGGTGCCCCGCCAGAAGCCGCCGTGGATCAGGATGACCGTCCCGCGCGCCGGGGCCTCGGCGACGTGGAACACGCCGTACTGCATGGGATCGTCGCCGTACTCGGAACGCTCTGGCATGCACACGACGGTACTCGGGGCGTGCCCTCTCCCCACCGGTCCTGCACACGCCGGAGCGCCACCCGCTCCCCGTCGTGCGACCGATCGCGCCGGAGGCTCCGAGCAGCGACCACATCCGGCGTGTTCGATGGCCGCATGAGCCAGCTCGACAAGCAGGACCCCCGGACACAGTTCCCCCAGCCCCCGTACCCGCCGCAGTCGCAGGAGCTCCCGGGCGGCACGAACGCGATGGACCCGAAGCCGGACCACGGCGAGACCAGCTACGTCGGCACCGGCCGGATGCCGGGGTACCGGGTGCTCGTCACCGGTGCCGACTCGGGCATCGGCCGGGCCGCGGCGATCGCGATGGCGAAGGAGGGCGCGGACGTCGCCCTGAACGCGCTGCCCGAGGAGCAGGAGGACCTCGAGGAGGTCCGCGACGTCATCGGCGACCTCGGACGCAAGGCGGTGATCCTGCCCGGGGACCTCACCGACGAGACCACCTGCGAGCGGATCGTGGCCGAGGCGGTCAGCACCCTCGGAGGCCTCGACTCGCTCGTGCTCGTGGCCGGCCACCAGAAGGTCAACGAGGACATCACGACGACGAGCACCGAGGACTTCGACCTGACGGTCAAGGTGAACCTCTACGCCATGTTCTGGCTCTGCCGGGCCGCGGTCCCACACATGGCCCCCGGCTCGACCATCGTCACCACCGCCTCCGTCGCGGCGTACCAGCCGCAGACCCGGCTCCTCGACTACGGCATGACCAAGGCCGGCATCATCACCTTCACGAACGGCCTCGCCGGTCAGCTCGCGAGCAAGGGCATCCGCGCGAACTGCATCGTCCCCGGGCCGATCTGGACCCCGTTGCAGCCCGCCTCGTACGACAGCGCCGAGATCGAGCACTACGGCGAGGGCACACCGTTCGGGCGGCCGGGCCAACCGGTCGAGCTCGGAGCGGCGTACGTGCACCTGGCCGGCCCCGAGTCGAGCTACACGTCCGGGTCGACGCTGACGATCGCGGGGGCGACGGGCATGGCGCTGTAGCGATGGCCGGGACGACGACGCGCGGCCGGACGATCACGGTCGGCGACCGCCGCATCACGCTGACGAACCTGGACAAGGTGCTCTACCCGGAGACGGGGACGACGAAGGGCGACGTCATCGCCTACTACGTCGAGGTGGCGCCGTGGATGATCCCGCACGCGAAGGACCGCCCGCTGACCCGGAAGCGCTGGGCGAACGGCGTCGAGGGCCCCGTGTTCTTCGAGAAGAACCTGCCTGACAGCGCCCCGGACTGGATCCGCCACCGGGTCGTCCACCACAAGGACCACGACATCGAGTACCCGCTGCTCGACGACGTCGCGACCCTGACCTGGGTCGCCCAGCAGGCCGCCCTCGAACTCCACGTGCCGCAGTGGCGATTCGACGCCGACGGCACGCCCATGCGCCCGGACCGGCTGGTCCTCGACCTCGACCCGGGCGAGGGTGTGGGCCTCCGCGAATGCGTCGAGGTGGCGCACGCGGCCCGGGAGCTCCTGCACGGTGCCGGCCTCGAACCGATGCCCGTCACGAGCGGCAGCAAGGGGATCCACCTGTACGCAGCGCTCGACGGCTCGTCGACGTCCGCGCAGGTCAGTGAGGTGGCGCACGAACTCGCCCGCGCACTCGAACAGGACATGCCGGACCTCGTGCTGTCGCAGATGTCCCGCGCCGCCCGCAACGGCAAGGTGTTCGTCGACTGGTCGCAGAACAACGGCAACAAGACCACCATCGCCCCGTACTCGCTCCGTGGCCGCGCCCAGCCGACGGTGGCCGCGCCCCGCACCTGGGACGAGCTCGACGACCGCGACCTCCGGCACCTGACGATGGCCGAGGTCGTCGAGCGCCTCCACACCATCGGCGACCCCCTGCACCCGGTCGCCGCCGCCGCGCTCGCGGTCGGGAGGCCCGACCACGGTCACTGGGAGAGCAACCGGAACCCGGACGGCTCGTTCAAGGAGGACGAGCCGAACCGCGCACACCGGACCGAGCAGCCGGGAAGCGCGGCACCGGACCGCCTCGCCACCTACCGCTCGATGCGCGACGCCTCCCGGACGCCGGAGCCCGTGCCGCAGGGCGCCCCGACCGTCCGCACCGACGGTCGGCCGACGTTCGTCATCCAGGAACACCACGCGAGCCGGCTCCACTACGACTTCCGACTCGAGCACGACGGCGTGCTCGTCAGCTGGTCCCTGCCGAAGGGCGAGCCCGAGGACCCGGGCCAGAACCACCTGGCCGTGCAGACCGAGGACCACCCGCTCGAGTACGGGGGCTTCGAGGGCACGATCCCGAAGGGCGAGTACGGCGGCGGCAGCGTCACCATCTGGGACCACGGCACGTACGAGCTCGAGAAGTGGCGCGAGGGCCAGGAGGTCATCGTCACCCTGCACGGCGTCGGCCGCGGGACCCGCCGACTCGCGCTCCTGCACACCCGCGGGCGCGGCGGGGACGAACGGAACTGGCTGATCCACCGGACGAAGCAGCAGCCCGAGGGGCTCGACCACGGCGACGCCGAGGTGGGGGCGACGTCCGCGCCGGAGTCCCCCCGGTCCTCCCGACCGCCCGCGGCGACGGCGCCGCCAGCGGACACCGACGCGACCGAGCGGTTCCGTCCGATGCTCGCGAGCCCGGCGAAGACCCCGGGCGCGCTCACGCCGGACCGGTGGGCCTTCGAGATGAAGTGGGACGGCATCCGTGCGATCGCCGAGGTCCGCGACGGACACGTCCGCCTGACCAGCCGGAACGGGAACGACCTGACGAGCCAGTACCCCGAACTCCGCGCCCTCGCCGACCAGGTCGGGGTCGACGCGGTCCTCGACGGCGAGATCGTCGCACTGGACGACCGTGGCCGTCCGGACTTCAGCGACCTCCAGAACCGCATGGGGCTGTCGCGTGCCCGGGACGTCGAGCACGGGATGCGCACCACCCCGGTGCGGTTCGAGGTGTTCGACGTGCTCGAGGCGGACGGGCACGACCTGACGCGCGTTCCGTACGACCACCGCCGGGAGGCACTGGCCACCGTCGTCGAACCCGGGGGCCCGATCGACGTCCCCCCGGCCGTCGACGGAAGGCTCGACGACGCCATGGACGAGAGCCGTCGCCGCGGCCTGGAGGGCGTGGTCGCCAAGCGACGCGACTCCCGCTACTCGACCGGCCGCCGCTCCGATGCCTGGGTGAAGATCAAGCACCACGCCACGCAGGAGGTCGTGGTCGGCGGTTGGAAGCCCGGCACCGGACGCCGCGCGGGCGGGGTGGGTTCGCTCCTCCTCGGGATCCCCGACGGGGACCGCCTGCGCTACGTCGGCAAGGTGGGCACCGGGTTCCGGGACCGCGACCTCGACGAGATCGAGGCGGTCCTCGGCCCCCTGGCCCGCGCCGACCCGCCCTTCGCCGACGTGCCCCGGGCGGACGCCCGGGATGCGCGATGGGTCGATCCCGTCCGGGTCGGCGAGGTCGAGTTCGCGGAGTGGACGAACGGCGACCGGCTGCGGCAGCCCTCGTGGCGGGGATGGCGGACGGACAAGGACCCCGGGGACGTGGTCCGCGAGTCCTGACGGGTCAGGCGCCGGGCGCGGGTTCCTCCGCAGCGGCACCGCCACCGGTCACCGGCAGTCCCGAGTCGTCGCCGGTCTGGTCGTCCTCGGTGGGCTCCAGCCGTTCGGCGACGAAGTGCTTCGCGTCGTCGATGGCGTCCTGGCTCCGCTGCAGCGGGCGCTCGTCGGCCTGCTCGGCGGGGTGCTGGTCGTCGCTCATGTGGGCCTCCTGATCGTCGGTCTGGATCCCCGTCGACGCTACGCGGGCCGACACGGCCGTGCCCGTGTCGGCGCGCTCGGGCGCGTCGGACGAGCGCGCCCGCCTCAGATCGGTGTGTACGGCAGGTCGGCGTCCACCGCCGAGGCGGGCGCGGACGACGAGGGCATCGGTGGCGCGGCGGGCGCCCCGATCGCGTCGGCCGCGTCGAGGACCGCCCGGCTCGCCGCGGCCGCCGTCCGCAGGGCGTCCGCGGCGGACATGCCGTCGGTCACCGCGGTCCGGACCTCGACGCCCCAGGGCTCACCGTGGCCGAGCTCGCGGGCGACGTGCACGAACGCGGGGAGGTCCCCCAGCCCGCCACCGGGGAGCGCGCGTCGGTCTCCGGCCCGTGTCGACACCGAATCGGGGCCGGCGGCGTCCGAGAGCTCGACGGCGAACAGGAACGCGGGGTCGATGGCGGCGCGGAGGGACGCGACGGTGGAGCCGCCGGCGACGGCGTGGGCGATGTCGAGCACGAGGCCACCGTTCGGGTGCCCCGCCTGCTGGACGAACCGCGCCGCACGTTCCGTGGTGCCGAGGTTCGACGTCGGGGCTGCCGACAGCACGACCTGCGCCCCGACCTGCTCCGCCTGTGCGGCGAGGGCGAGCCAGTCGTCGGCCATCGTGGTGGGGGAGGTCATGGGCGTCGTCGTGTCCGCGGCGACGACGATCTGCGCCGCCCCGAGCGCGGCCGCCGCCTCGAGCACGACCATCCGGTCCAGGTCGCTCACGGCGCGTCGGTCCCCCGTCGTCCACCAGTCCTCGAGCGTCCCGAGCTGGACCCAGACCAGGCCGACGTCGTCGAGGACCCGGCGCAGTGCCTCCAGGCCGATCGTGACGCGCGTCTCGTGGAGGTCCTCGAGTCCCAACCCGATCCCGGAGAACCCGGCCCGGGCGACCGCCCGGATGCGCTCGGCGACGGGGAGCGCGCCGAGCGCGTCCGTCCCCGAGCGCGCGTCCGCGACCGCGGGTGCCCAGCACCGCGCGAGCAGGTCGTGTTCATCCATGTCGACCCTCCGTCCGTGCGCCTCCGGCGTCGTGGCCTTGCTACTCCCCACGCCTCGGGAGCACCCCCAGGAGCCGGAGCCGCTGGGGCGGCCGGAGACGACGGGGAAGGCGCCTCACGGCAGCACGATGCGGAGCACGCCGGGTCGACCCGCCGGCACGACCGTCAGTCGCACGCCGCCCGCGTCCGCGAGGAACACCTCGTCGGCGCCGGGAGCACCGATCGACGCGGTCCCGTCGGCCCCGACGTGCCAGGTCTGGTCCGCGCTGCCGTCCGGGTCCCGCAGGTCGACGACCGGGTTCGCCCACGGGCTCGACGGGCGCATGCGCGTGAGGCAGCGTCCGGCGTCGTCGTGGATCGACCCGATCGCGTCGGCGACCGGCCCCGGGTCGAACGGGAACCGGAAGCACGCCGCTGCCGCCAGGGCGTCCGCGAGGGGCCCCCGTGCGGCGACGACGCCGTCGGGCCCGATCGCGACGTGGACGCCGTTCGCGTCGTCGCGGAGCACGAACGGGCGCGGGCGCGGCGGTTCGACCACCGTGAACACGCCCCGACCGGTCGAGCCGGACGCCGTGTGCCGTCCGACGACCGCGAAGACGCCGGGCACGGTCCCCGCGCCGAGACCGGCGCAGCGTGCCATGCCGGCCGCGTCGGTCCGGAGCGTCCGGATGGTGGCGCCGTCCTCGAACGTGGGCCCGGCGCCCTCGACCACGGCGAGCACCTCGGCTTCGACCGGGACGCCCTCGCGGGTGAGTCGCAGCGCCACGTCGCTCAGGTCGGCTCCGGTCGGGCGGGTGGTCGGCTCGGGGACCATGACGTCGAGCGTGTGCGCCGGGCTCGACGCGTGGGCCGGCGTCGCGACGACGACGCCGATGGCGGGGAGGCCCCAGGCGGCCCCGAGGAGGAGCCGACGTCGTCCGGGCTCAGGTCGTCTGCGGGTCGCGGTGACGGCGTCCGCGTCCGTGTCCGTGTCCGTGTCCGTGTCCACCATGTCGTCCCCCTCCGTCCCCGGCTCCCCCGCCGGGCATCGACGCTGCAGCGCCCTCCGCGCCGGCGGGACGTGTCTAGCGGACGGCGCGCCACGCGGCGTCCGGGCGCACGCCACGGCGGCTCGGCACGCCCCGCCGCTCATCCACCGGTTCACCCGACGGGTGACGCAGTGATCCGGGCCAGGACGACGGACGGGAGGGACGGGGCGAGCCGCCACCGTCCCTCCCGTCCGTCGTCCTGGAGCGGAGCGCGCTTACGCGCCGGCCTTCGAGAGGGCCTCGAACTCGTCGTCCGTCAGGTCGATGAGCGCGCCCGCGAGGTTGTCCTCGAGGTGGGCGACGCTCGACGTGCCCGGGATCGGCAGCATCACCGGCGAGCGCTTGAGCAGCCACGCGAGCGCGAGCTGCGACGGGGTGGCGTCGTGCTGCTTCGCGAGCTCGGACAGCGGGCTGCCCTCGCCCGAGAGCTGCCCGGTCGCCAACGGGAACCACGGGATGAACCCGATGCCCTGCTCCTCCGACCAGTCGAGCAGTTCCTCGGAGGACCGGTTCGACAGGTTGTACAGGTTCTGCACGGTGACGATCGTGGCGATCTCCTGCGCCGCCTTCACCTCGTCGACACTGACCTCGCTGAGGCCGATGTGACGGATCTTGCCCTCGTCCTGGAGCTTCGCCAGCTCGCCGATCTGGTCCTCGAGCGGGACCTTCGGGTCGATGCGGTGCAGCTGGAAGAGGTCGATGCGCTCGAGGCCGAGGCGGCGGAGGCTCATCTCGGCCTCCTGGCGCAGGTACTCCGGGCGACCGACCGGCGGCCACTCGTTCGGGCCGGTCCGGGTGAGGCCGGCCTTCGTGGCGATGACGATGTCGTCCCCGTAGGGGTGCAGGGCCTCGCGGAGGAGCTCCTCGGCGACGTACGGACCGTAGCTGTCCGCCGTGTCGAAGAAGTCGACCCCGAGTTCCACGGAGCGCTTGAGGACGCGGATCGCCTCGTCGTGGTCCTTCGGCGGTCCCCAGACGCCGGGGCCGGTCAGCTGCATCGTGCCGTAGCCGAGGCGGTGCACCTCGAGGTCACCGCCGATGCGGAAGGTGCCGCTCGCTGCGGCGGGGCGGTTCGAGTCGGTTGCGGTGGTCATGCTCGGGGGTTCTCCCTCTCGTCGACGGTCCGGGTGCTCCGTCGTCGACGGACGCCCCGGGGGTACCGCGGTCCGGTGTACTCCTGGTGCACCGTCCGTGCCTGGGGCAACGTGTCGCCCGTCGGTGCATTCCCCGGGCGCGAGCCGCGCGTGGCGGGTGAGACGGCCGAGCGGGCGGCTGCCGACGGTGGTGACCGGGCAGGTGATCTCCTGCTGCTGACGCCCGGACCCCCGGCAGAACGCCAGGCGCGGCCCCAGGGCGGACCTACCGTCGTGCAGGACCCGGCGCGACCGCCGCGTCCGCTGACCGGAAGGGAACGCCTGTGTTCATGGGCCTCACGGGACTCCACCTGCTCATCATCGTCGGCGTGGTGGTCCTGCTGTTCGGCGCCACCCGGCTGCCTGCGCTCGCGAAGGGCCTCGGCGCGTCGCTGCGGATCCTCAAGCAGGAGAGCCGGGCGGACGACCATGCCGAGGTCACGCCGCGGGACGAGGACGGGGCCTGACCGCTCCCTGCCGCCGCCCGTTCGTCACCGGCTCGCCCACCGGATGCCGCGCTCGACGATGGTCCGGACGCTCGGGTGCGCGAGGACCTCGGGGTCGTGGCCCGGTGTCGCGACGAACACCCGTCCGGCACCCCACTCGCGGGTCCACACCGCGGGACACGTCACCGGTCGGTGCCACGGGTCGCCCGGCCGCGCCGCCAGGGTCGTCGTGGCCAGCACGTCCGAGGCGCCGTCGGTCAGCACCCAGTACTGCTCGGTGGTCAGCGTGAAGTCGTCGAGCCCGGCGACGATCGGGTGGTCCCGGCGATCCGGCGCGATGACGATCTGGTGCTCGATGAAGAAGTCGGCGCCGTCGTCCCGCCGATCAGCGACCGGTTTGCCCGGGTGCGTGGCGAACTGCCCGCCGACGAGGTGCAGGTAGTCGGCGCTCGCCCGGAAGGAGTCCACGACGCCGCCGTGCCAGCCCGCCAACCCCGTGCCCCGCTCGACGGCGGCGGCGAGGCCCCGGACGGCCGCATCACTCGCGGTGCCCATCGACACGCACTGCAGGACGAGGTCGACCGCAGCCATCACGGACTCGTCGGCGTAGACCTCCGGGTCGTCCTCGATCCGCACCTCGTACCCCGTGTCGCGGAGGAACGGGAGGAACGCGTCCGTCGCCGCGACGGGATGGTGGCCGGGCCAGCCGCCGCGGACGACGAGCGCGTGCTTGG
This sequence comes from Curtobacterium sp. MCBD17_028, assembly GCF_003234875.1. Taxonomy (NCBI): domain Bacteria; kingdom Bacillati; phylum Actinomycetota; class Actinomycetes; order Micrococcales; family Microbacteriaceae; genus Curtobacterium; species Curtobacterium sp. MCBD17_028. The sequence continues at coordinate 242,416 of NZ_QKTQ01000004.1, forward strand.
TGACGTCGATGTCGGACATGGTCCCGATCATGGCCTGCCCGGACGGATGGCGTCCGTCCCGGGCTCTCCCGTCCTCGCGCACCGACCGGTGACGACCTCCCGGAGCACGTCCTGCGCGGACCTCGGCGCGCGGCCCAGGAGCTCCCCGAGCATCGGGTCCGTCCCCGCGAACCACCCCTGTTCCGCCGCCAGGTACATGCCGAGCAGGAACCGCACCATCGGCTCCTGCTGTCCACCGGCCACGGCACGCTCGACCCAGACGTCGTCATCGACGACCTCGAACCGGACCTCGTTCCCGACGAGGTCCGAGGCGGACCGGGTGAGGTCGGCGAACGTCGGCGCCTCCGGAGCGGTGATGGTCACGGGGCCCTCGACGGGTTCGTCGAGCAGCAGGATCGCTGCGGCCGCCTCGGCCGCGTCCTCGCGCGCGGTCCACGACACCGGACCGTCGGCCGGGATCGACACCACGCCGGTCCGCTGCCACGGTCCCAGGAGCCACTGCAGGCTGTGGGCGTAGAAGCCGTTCCGGAGCGACGTCCAGGGCAGCCCGGACGACGCGAGCATGTCCTCGGTCGCAGCGTGGTGTCGCGCCGGCACGAACGGCGACGCTGCTCCGGCACCCTGATGGCTGGTGTAGAGCACGTGCCCGACCCCGGCGGTGATCGCTGCCTCCACGGCGTTCCGGTGTTGGCTGATCGTGTCGCCCGCCGGGTCGTTCGACGAGACCAGGAGCAAGTGGTCCGCGCCGGCGAAGGCCGCCGGCAGCCCCGCCGGATCGTCGTAGTCGCCCTGGCGGACCGTCACGCCGCGCTCGGCGAAGCGTGCGGCCCTCGCCGGGTCGCGCGTGACGACGGTCAGTTCCGACGCGGGGAGGTGCTGGAGCAGGTGGTCGACGGTCGCGCCGTTCAGGGCGCCGGTCGCCCCGGTGATGGTGATCATGGTGGATCCCTCTCATATCGATGGAAACGCTTTGTTAGTATCAGTGGAAACACCACCACCGTAGCAACAGGATCACGTCGGAAGCAACGGCGCGTTATCGTCGATACGTGGACGACGCCCCCGAGCCCCGCCTCGACGTGCGGATGCGCATCATGACCGCAGCCGCCGAGCTCCTGCACGACGAAGGCGCCGTCGCTGTCACCACGAGAGCGGTGGCCGAGCGAGCTGGCGTCCAGGCTCCGACGATCTACCGGCTCTTCGGCGACAAGGACGGGTTGCTCGACGCGGTCGCCGAGCACGCGATGACCACGTTCAGCGCGACGAAGGCGGCAGCCGTCGACGCGGTCACCGGTGTCGACCCCGTCGCGGACCTCCGCGCGGGGTGGGCGATGACCATCGCCTTCGGACTCGCCAACCCGGACCTGTTCGTGATCATGAGCGACCCGCGTCGAGGGCGGGACTCCCCCGCGGTCGCCGCCGGGATCCGGCTGCTCGAGGAGCGCCTCCGTCGGGTCGCCGCGGCCGGGAGGCTCGCGGTGCGCGAGCGGGACGCGGTCCGGCTCATGCACGCGGCCGGCTTGGGCGCCGTGCTCGCCATCCTGGACGAGCCGGCGGACGAGCGCGACCCGCGGTTGGCCGACGTCGTCTTCGACGCCGTCATGACGCAGGTCCTGGCTCCGGAGCCGGCTGACGAGGGTCCCCGAGGCACGTCCGGTGTCCGGACCGCCGCCATCACCCTCCGCGCCTCCATCGACGAGCTCGGCGCACTCTCGTCGGCCGAACGGGGCGTGCTCGCCGAGTGGCTCGACCGGATCGTCGACCACGACCCGCCCACGTCGCGGTAGCACCGGGCCGGCCGGAGTCCGGCCCGCCCGCGGTTCTGCCGAGCCGGGATGGCCCGCCTGCCTATCCTGACCCGGTGACGAGTTCCCCCGTCCGCGTCCCCCGGTCGCGGTCCCGGTCCCGGGCCGGCTCGGGCCCCGTGCTCGTGCTCGTGCTCGTCGGTGCGCTCCTCGCCGCGCGGGTGGTCACCACCGGCGACAGCACGGCCGGGCTGCCCGACGAGCTGCAGGACTTCCTGACGCTCGCGATCAGCGTCGTGGTCGAGTCGCTGCCGTTCGTGGTGCTGGGGATCCTCCTGTCCATCGTCGTCGAGGTGTGGGTGCCGCACGGCGTGCTGGAACGGGTCCTGCCGGCACGCCCGGTCCCGCGTCGGGCGGTGATCTCCCTGATCGGCATGCTCTTCCCGGTGTGCGAGTGCGGGAACGTCCCGTTGGCGCGAGGGTTGATGCTGCGCGGGTTCTCGCCAGCGGAGGCGACGACGTTCCTCGTCGCGGCGCCGATCCTCAACCCGCTCGTCATCGTCAGCACGGCGCAGGCGTTCGGGTGGTCGGGATGGATCCTGCCCGTCCGGATCATCGGCGGCTTCGTCGTGGCGAACGTCGTCGGATGGGTCGTCGCAGCGCACCGCCGACCCTCCGAGCTCCTGGTGCCCGCGTTCGAGGCCCGGTGCCGTGTGGAGGCCGGCGGGCAGGCGCGTGGGAGCCGGTGGGCGGAGAGCGCATCGCACTTCGGCGGCGAGACGGCGACGATGATGCCCGCGCTGTTCGTCGGGGCAGCGGTCGCCGCCGCGATCCAGGTCGCGGTGCCCCGGAGCACGCTCATCGCGATCGGCAGCGACCCGGTGCTGTCGGTCCTGGCGATGATGCTGTTGGCGATGACGGTGTCGCTCTGCTCGAACGTCGACGCCTTCTTCGCGCTCTCGTTCGCCTCGACGTTCCTGCCCGGGTCGATCACGGCGTTCCTGCTCATCGGGCCGATCATCGACGTCAAGATGATCGCGCTGCTCCGCACCACCTTCCGCACCCGGTTCATCGGCACACTCGCCGTCATCTGCGTCCTGTTCGCCGCATCGGTGGGGTTGGTGATGGATGTCCTCGTCTGAACGTCGACGGGTGCTGTTCGGGCTCGGCTCGGTGCTCGCGCTCGCCGTCGCCACACTCTGGCTCGGAGCGGCCGGTCATCTCGACCTCTACATCAATCCGCGGTACGGGGTGTTCACGATGGTGCTCGCCGCCATCGCGGTCGTCGCCGCCGCGGCCGGTCTGTCGGCGGTCGCACGGCAGAGCGCGCACCCACACCTCGAACGGGGTCATGGGCACGGGGACGACGTGACGGTCGTGCCCGACGGCAGCAGCGGGCGGGGTGCTGCACGGTCCCTGCGCGTCGTGGCGGTCGCCGTCGCAGTGGTCGTCACGGTCGGCATCAGCACGGCGATGTTCGTGCTCCCGCCGACGACGCTGTCGGCGCGGACGGCCCAGCAGCGCAGCGTCGACTCGGGCAGCCTCTCGACCGCCACGGGCTCCGGCGGCGCCGTCGCGTTGCTCGGCAGCGGCTCCGTCGACACGTCGGAGTACGGCGTGAAGGACTGGGCCGCGCTCATCCGTCAGACGACGGACACGAGCGCCCTCGTCGGGAAGCGCCTCCGCCTCACGGGGTTCGTCGTGCCCGACACGGACGGCGGCTTCACGCTGACCCGGTTCGTGATCAGCTGTTGTGCCGTCGACGCCCAGCCCGTCGGCGTGGGCGTGGTCACGGACGGATCCGTGCCGGCGGCGAACCAGTGGGTGACGGTGTCCGGCGCGCTCGCGGCGAACCCGGACGCCGGGTCCGACGTACCGCTGGTGATCCGCGCCGCCACGGTCGAGCAGGTGCAGCGACCATCGGATCCGTATGAGTACTGACGTCCGCGGTACTCCTGCCCCCGGCCGCCCCCTCCGACGCCGTTTCGTCGCGGTCGTCGCGGTGCTCGCGCTGATCGGAGCCCTGGCGGCGATCGTCGGGTCGCATCAGGGCCCGCGCCTCCGCTCCGTGTCGTACTCGGCGACCGACCTCGTCTCCCGTCCCGCGCAGCGCCTGATCCTCACCGCGAACCAGGCACTGCAGCGGGTCGCACCGTCCGACGTCGTCGTGTCCCCCGCCGCAGCGCACACGGTGACCTCGAGCGGGAACACGGTCGCGGTGCAGTTCGACGGCCCGTTGGCGTACGACCGCACCTACGCGGTCGTCGTGCGGCACGTCCGGGCGCCGGGGCAAGCCGCGACGTCCGACCTGCGCACGACCATCCACACGGGCACCACCGACGTCCTCGCGCTCGTCCCGGGCACGAACGGTGCACACGATCGCATCGTCAGCCGTGGCCTCGCCACCGGGGGCACGGACACCGTGTTCCAGGGCACCGGCATCACCGGGTTCGCACGCCTCGCCCGGTCCCTCGTCGTGCTCAGCGACACGGCCGACGGCACCTCGAGCATCGACATCGTGCCGCTCGCCGACGGGCGGCAGGACCCGGCCGTCCCGGTCGAGCACATCACCATGCCCAGCGCACGGGGGCACGCGTCGGCGCTCCACGCCGCCGACGACGGCGCGTCGTTCGGCTTCGTGTACGCCGACACGACGACGGGTCGCTCGCAGGACGTCGGGCTCTACGACGTCGACCTCACCGGCACGCACATGCCGACCGCGATCGCGGCGGACGGGAGGCCCACCACGGGTGCCACCCCGATGACGGTGCGCCAGTGGGCGTACGTCCCGCGGACCGAGAGCGCGCTCGTCAGGACGACCGATGACAGCCTCGTGCTCGTGGACATGAGCGGACGGACCGACGCTGCGCGGCTCGGGTCCGCGACGTACGTCCACGGCTTCGTGGGAGCCGGCACGACCGCCGTCGTGGAGGCCGGGGACGCCATCGTCCGGCTCGACCTGACCGACGGCGACCGGGCCGCGCTCACGGCACCGGCCGCGAGCACCAGGGCGCGGTACCTGGGGCGGATCGCCGCGCTCACGGACTCCTCCTACGTCCGCCTCGTCGGCGACGTCCGCGCGGACGGGACCATCGCCGCCCGACTCGTCCGCGTCGACGGGGAGCACGTCTCGGACCTGGAGGTCCACATCCCGTCCGACGCCAGCGTCACCGCGGTCTGTCCCTCACCGAACGGTCAGTTCCTCGCGATCACCACGCGGGCGGCCGACTCGTCGTTGGTGAGCGTCGTCGACGCCACGTCCGGCGCCCTCGAGGCGAGCCTCGACGGCGTGACCCTCGACTGGTGTGCCGCGCTCCCCTCCGGCGCCGACGCCGGGTGATCGGGTCAGCACGGGCTCGTCCCTCCGCCCGCCAGGGCTGCGGTCCTGGCGGTGATGTCCGCCACGAACGCTCTCGTGTCTGCCGCGAAGGGGCCGTCGAGGTCGTCGCCGAGTTCGTCGTCGTCCGCGTCGAGGACGAGCAGCGGACGGCCAGACGCCACGTGCACGCTCGTGGTCGTCCCACAGCCGCATCGGTCGAACGTGGGGACGTCGACGCGATCGGTGCGGGCGTTCCGAGCGAGTGCATCGGCGTAGTCACACACGGTGCGAGCAACGGCGTCGGCCACGAGGATGAACACCGGCCCGCGGACGAGGTGCTTCATCGCGCTCGCCCGTCCGTCGCCGCGCCGCTCCGGGTCTCGGACCGATCGAGGACGTGCGAGGGATTCGTGCTGAACGGCAGACGTGCCATGCCGACCTCCGGCCGTGGGTGAGAACGTCACCCTTCGGCAGCGCTGGACGTGATGGGCTTTCATGCCGCTCCACGTGACGGTATCCCTGCTCCCTGACCGCCCCGCCGGTCCGGGCGTCATCGGCTCTGCTGCATCAGCGCAGCACGGAGCACGCGCGCCAGGGCGACGGAGTAGGCCACGGTCAGGTGCCCGCCGTCCGCGCGCACGACGATCCCGCCGACGGCCGCCGGGCAGCGCATCGCACGATCGCAGAACCACGAGGCGGTGTCCACGAAGGAGGCCCGCGGCACGTCCGCCAGCGCGCGCCGCTCGGCCGCTCGCTTCGGCGCCCACGTCGCCGGTGGCGTCGACAGGCAGGTCGCCGGGCCGGCGACCCGGACCGCGCAGGCGCTGACGGGCGTCCCCTCCGGTGGCGACCCGAGCAGGACGACCCGGGCGCCGTCACCCGTCAGGCGCCGGGCGAGGAGGCGCGTGCCGTCGCTCCACACACGACCCCGGGCGGCGGCGGGCTGCCGGTCGTACCCGCCGGCGGCGGAGGACGCGACCACCAGGTCGGGCCGGAGCCGATGGACCTCGGCGAGCGCGGCCTCCCGGGCGGCGTCGCACGAGGTCGCGAAGGCGGGGCGGCGGCCCGCGTCGGTGGTCGTCACGATCGATGCCGGGCAGCTCTCCAGGCCGATCCCGACGACGCGCCAGCCCCGACCGCGGACGGCGTCGACGATGCCCGGCAGCCAGCTGATGGCGATCGAGTCGCCGACCACCACCAGGGTCCGCGCAGCGTGACCGTCGGAGAACGTGCAGCGGGTCGCCGCAGCGGTCAGCGTGCTCGGCGTCGTCCCCACGGGGTCGTTGAGACATCCGTCGGCCTGCAGCCGTCGAGCCGCCGCGGCCGCCGCACTCACCCGGTCCAGGTCGGGGACGGTCGCGCCCCACGCGCCGTCGTCGACCGCCGCGCGCACCGCCCGCTGCAGCGCGGTCGCGGATCGGAAGGACGCCACGTGCTGCGGGCCCGGGTCCGGCAGGTCGTCCACGCCCGTCAGGCGCCCCGGCGCGACGAACTGCGCGGCCGACAGCGCGAGCACGAGCGCGGAGACGAGTGCGACGACGAGCGTGCCACGGGTGGTCCGCAGCCGACCCGGCTGGGCGCGCACGGGCCTCCCGGGCGTGGCGGGACGGGGGCCGGGGCGTGTGCGCCCGTACCGGAAGGGACGCTCGACGAACCGGACGGTGAGGACGGCGAGCACCAGGGTGATCCCGAGGGCGACCGTGGGCACGACGGCTCGGCTGCGTGGTGCGACGGCGTGCAGGAACGACCACACCGGCAGGTGCCAGAGGTAGAGCGCGTAGGACCAACGGCCGACCGCTCGGCTGACCGGGTTGGTGAGCACCGCGAGCACCCGCGACGCTGCGGTCGCGCCGCAGAGGACCACCCCCGCGGCGCCGAGGACCGGGAGCGCGGCGGCCGGTCCGGGGAACGGCATGCTGGGGGTGTCGACGGCCCCGGCCAGGAGCACGGCGGCCAGCCCCGCCGCGGTCACCGCGCTCGCCGCGCCGACACCGAGCCGAGCGGCGACGCGTGGCTCGACCACCGCCGCGGCGGCTCCCACACCGAGTTCCCAGGCGCGTGACTCGAACGAGAAGTACGACCAGTCGGGCTTCGCCCGGGTCTCCCAGCAGGCGATCGCGAACGACACCGCGCAGCCCACCCCGAGTGCGATCGACAGCACTCGGTCGACGATCCGCTCGCTGGTGCCGCGATCGGCGAGGACACCGGGACGCCGGGACCGGCGGCGTCCGAGGGCGACCGCGCCGACGACGACCCACGGCCAGAACACGTAGAACTGCTCCTCGACCGCGAGTGACCAGAAGTGCTGTAGCGGCGAGGCCGCCCCGCTGTCCCCGAAGTAGTCCGTGGCGGCACGGATGAGGTGCCAGTTCTGGACCATGAGCATCGAGGCGACGCCGTCCCACGTGACCGCGCTCGCCCGCGCCAGGTGGTCGACGGCCCAGGCCAGGGCGACCGTGACGAGCACGGTGAGCGCCGCGGCCGGCAGCACGCGCCGTGCCCGCCGGAGCGCGAACGCGGCGAGGTCGACCGTGCCGGTCGCACGGGCCTCCCGGAGCAACCCCGCCGTGATGACGAACCCGGAGACGACGAAGAACACGTCGACCCCGACGAACCCGCCGACCGGTCGACCCAGCACGTGGGCCGCGACGACGAGTGCGACCGCGATGCCCCGGAACCCCTCGATGTCCGGACGGAACGGCGCGGTGCCGACGTGCCCGGAGGGATCCACAGCACGACGCACGGCAGCGATGCTCCGTCACGACCGGGAGGCCCGGCGCGGCTCCGCCACGGATCGCGCGTCCCGAGGACGGGGGCGTCACCCCACGGTTCACCCGGCGCGCTCGACACCCGTCCCCGCGCGTACCGAACACTCGGACGGCGCGCGCGGGGCGGGGCACCACGACCGCCGTGGACGTCCCCCCACTGGTACGTCCACGCGGTCCCGCAGCTCTCGGGTCGAGCCGCTGCGTGTCCTGGAAGGATTCCACAGGACGGTCGTCCAGGGCAATCCTCCGTGGGGATGATCCCGTCCGAGCGCCCACCCAGTTCGGGGGACCCTGCCGCGGCGGCCGTCGCCGCGCTACCGTTCTGCCCATGGGCATCCGCGAGGACCAGCGACGTCGCACCCGGTGGACGATCCTGCTCGCGGCGGCCGCCGAGTTCGAGGAACGGGGGTACGAGGCCACCTCGTACGCATCCGTCGCCGCCCGCGCCGACGTCGCGAAGAGCCTCGTGAGCTACCACTTCGCGTCGAAGACCGACCTGGTCGACGACCTGTTCGCGATCGCGTACGAGAACGGTGTGTTCGCCGCGGCCCCGGTCGACCTCGACGCACCCCTCGACGAACTCGCGCGGTCGACGGTCCACGTCGCGATCCAGGAGGAGTCGAACGTGATCGCGCGGGCGGCCATGCGCCTGCAACGTGAGGCGCCGCTCATCCCGACACGGATGCCCCCGCCCTACCTCGGCTGGGTCGGGCGCTGCCGGAACGCCCTGACCCGCGCGATCGCCCTCGGGCAGCTCCCGGCGTGCATCGACGTGCCGTTCGAGGCCCGCATGCTCGTCGCGCAGTTCGCGGGCGTGCGCGAGGTCACGACCGCGCTCGGCGACCACGAGGGGTTCGCCGCGAGCGCGGCCGTCGGGACCCTGGACCGCTTCGCGACGATGGGCGCGTCGGCCGACGCGCTCCTGCGGGCAGCGGGTCGTTCCGCCAGCGCGATCCGGGAGGCCGGGCTCACCGGCGCGGACCGCGTCGCCAGCCGGTACGAGCACGTGGGCAGCGGGCAGGGGCGCTCGGCTCAGTCCACGACGACCCCGAGGGCGCGAGCGAACGAGGTCGCCAGCAACGCGGACTGAACCTCGGACACGGTCGCACCGCGGAGCGCCGCCGCGTCCGCCACGACCGCGACGTCGGCACCTCGGAGGTCGACGTCCCGGAGCCGGGACCCCGCTGCGGAGAGCTCGTGGATCCGACAGCCCGGGAACGCGACGCGGTCGGCCACGACGCCGCCGAGGTCGAGTTCCTCGATCGTGCAGTCCTCGAACGTGACGTCACGGAGGGTCGCGGCACGCAGGTTGACGAACCCGAGCTTGGCGCCGATGACGCGGACGTCGTCGAACGTCGAGTCGTACCACTCTGCCGACCCGATCCGGCCGGACCGGATCACGACGGACCGCCAGGTGGACCGTGGCGTGCGGAACACGGGCGCGTCGAGCACGTCCACCACGGTGTCCCGGACACGCAGCATGCCGAGGTCCGCGTCGCCGGCTCGCAGCGTGCCGATGCGACACTCCTCGACGACGAGTCCGGTCAGGGCACGGTCCACGACGTCGAGGTCACGGATGTCCCGCCCCTCGAGGAGATCGCCGGGGAGCAGGACGTCGCCCCCGCCGGGCTCGAGCTCGACGGGGGCGACGTCCTCGTGTCGGGGCGGCCGGGTGCGGTGCTCGGGCATGCCCCGATCATCGCAGCCGGTCACCGGTCAGTCGACGGGGCGCTCCAGCCCGACGCGATCGACCTTGCGGTGGTAGTGCATCCCGGCGAGACCGCCGACGATCGCGCCGACCAGGCTGAGGACGAGGGCGACCACGACGGTGATGATCCCGGTGACGGTGAGGCTGCCCTCGTCCACGGGGATCCGCGGGAACGCGTTCACCTGCTGGAGGAAGTTCGCCTGCGTCCCGGCGATCGCGACCACGATCGCGGCGACGATCGCGATGGCGACGGCCCAGAACCAGACGGCGAGGCCCTGCTTGACGCCGTCGAACCGTGCCATGCGCCCTGCGACGTACCCGCCGCAGTAGTAGGCGACGAACAGGATCACGGCGAGCGCGATGGCGCCGATGAGTCCGACGGTGCCGGCGTTCGACGTGGCGGCCTTGCCGACCTGGTTCGCGTTCCCGCCGGTGATACCGAGGCCGAGTCCGGCACCGATCGCACCGAGGATCGCCGTGAGGATGACGGCCGTGCCCATCGCGGTGAGCCACCCGAAGAAGGCCGATCCGAACTTGAAGCCGCCGAACTCCTCCTTCTGGCGTCCGACGACCTCTTGCCGGGTCAAGGGCGCACGGTCCCGGTCCTCGTGCGCCACGGCACGGTCCCGGTCCTCGTGCGCCACGGCACGGTCGCGGTCCTCGTGCGCCACGGCACGGTCGTGCAGGTCGGCCCCGTCGTCGGCGGGACCCCGGTCGTCCACCGGCGCCCGGTGCTCGGGGACGTGCTCGCCGTCGTTCGGGTTGGTGAGTGGGACCGCCGGTGTCGTCTGGCGGCCGTCATCGGCGTTGCTCATGGGTTCCTCCTCGGGGCCCGTCCGGGCCGTCCCGGGTCGGACGCGGTGTGCGTCGTCCGGCCCACAGTGTGCTCGCACCACACCCGGTCCGTCATGGCTCCTGGGAACGGGGGACAAGCCCCTCCCAGGCGCCACCGGTCGCGGCACCCGCGCTGTCCCTCAGCCGCGGAGCGGCCCCGACGCGGGCACGGACGAGCCCTGCCGGAATCCCTCGACGAGGTCGGCGAAGGCCTCGACCGCGGTGTGCTGCGGCTCCCACCCCAGCTCCTCGCGCGCCTTGTCGGTCCGCATGATCGGCACGTTCGCCGCGATGTCGATCCAACCGGCGTCGGTCGGCTGGATCCGCAGGTGCCATGTCAGGGTGACGACGGCACGGAGCAGTCGGAGCGGGATCCGGACGGCGCGACGCATGCCGAGCACCGCGGCGAGCCGCGGTGGCGTGAGCACCGGCCCGGCGGCGATGTTGAACGCGCCGGCCGCCCGCTGGTCGATCGTCCGCCAGTACGCGTCGGCGAGGTCGTCGGCATGCACCGCCTGGAACACGAACGGTCCCGGGAGCGGGAGCACCGCCCACCGGGCCGCGCGGACGACGCGCATGGGGACGAGGTGCCCGAGGAACAGCCCCCGGATCTCCGCTGCCGCCGGCTGCTGGAAGACCAACCCCGGGCGCAGGCGGGTGACCACGATGTCGGGGTGGGTGTCGGCGAACTCGTCGAGGGCCGCCTCGTTGAGCGCCTTGTGGATGCTGTACGTCGCCGTGGCCATGCCGTCGACCGGCCAGGACTCGTCCACGCGCAGCCGCTTGTCCGCAGCCCGGTAGGTGCCGACCGACGACGCCACGACGACCTGCCCCACGCCCGCGGCGGCGGCCGCTTCGAGCACGGCGGCCGTCCCCTCGACGTTGACGCGGTACTGCGTCGGGATGTCGTGCGTCGGCTGCAGCGCCCAAGCCAGGTGGACGACGGCGTCGACGTGCTCGAGGAGCGGCGTCAGGGCCGCCACGGCACCGTCGGCGCCGACGTCGACGCTGTGCCACTCGACCCCGGCGTACGGGTCGGCCGACCGGTCCGGGATCCGTCGGGCGATGCCGACGATGCCGGTCACGGCCTCCTCGGCCTGCAGGCGGCGCAGCAGCGCCGTGCCGACGTTGCCGGTGGCGCCGACGACGGCGACGCGGGTCATGCCGGAGCGCCGGGGGTCAGGACGACCTTGACGCAGCCGTCCTCCTTCTTCTGGAACACCTCGTACATGTGCGGGGCGTCCTCGAGGGACACGCGGTGCGTCGTCAGGTCGAGCGTGCCGAGCGGGTCGGACGGGTCCTCGACGAGCGGCATGAGGTCGTCGAGCCAGCGGCGGACGTTGCACTGTCCCTCACGGACCGTGATCTGCTTGTCGAACAGCGTCATCATCGGCATCGGGTCGGCCGTTCCGCCGTAGACACCGCTGAGCGAGACCGTGCCGCCGCGCCGGACCAGGTCGATCGCCGCGTGCACCGCGACGAGCCGGTCGACGCCCGCGGTCTCGATGGCCTTCTGCGCGAGCTTGTCGGGCAGCAGCCCGGCCGCCCGCTGGGCGAACCCGGCGACGGCGTCACCGTGGGCCTCCATACCGACGGCGTCGACGACGCCGTCCGGCCCGCGTCCGTCGGTGAGATCCACGAGGTGCTCCACCACGTCGTCCGACATGTCGAACGTCTCGACACCGTACTTCGCCGCCATCTCGCGGCGGACGAGCTCCGGCTCGACGGCGAGCACGCGGTACCCGAGGTGCTTGCCGATCCGGGCCGCGAACTGCCCGACGGGGCCGAGTCCGAGCACCGCGAGCGTCCCGCCCTCGGGCACGTCGGCGTACGCCACGCCCTGCCACGCGGTCGGGAGGATGTCGCTGAGGAACAGGTACTGGTCGTCGGGGCCGGTCGCGGGGACCTTGATCGGCCCGTAGTCGGCGTGCGGCACCCGGAGGTACTCCGCCTGCCCACCCGGCACCTGGCCGTACATCTTCGTGTAGCCGAACAGCGCGGCACCGCTGCCGTACTGCTTCACCTGCGTCGTCTCGCACTGCGACTGCAGCCCGTGCGTGCACATCCAGCAGTGCCCGCACGAGATGTTGAACGGGATCACGACGCGGTCACCCGGAGCGAGGTTCGTCACGCCCGAACCGACCTCCTCGACGATCCCCATGGGCTCGTGGCCGAGCACGTCGCCCTTGTCGATGTACGGCCCGAGCACGCGGTACAGGTGGAGGTCGGACCCGCAGATCGCCGTCGACGTGATCCGGATGATCGCGTCGGTGGGCTCCTGGATCGTGGGATCGGGGACGGTCTCGACCGAGACCTTCTCGGTCCCCTGCCAGGTGAGTGCGCGCATGGTTCCTCCAGCTCGTCGGGCTGCGGCGGTGCCGCAGCGGTCGGCCGGGAGGCCCCTCCCGCGCCGACTTCATCGGTACGCGTCCAGCACGGGTGCCGCCCGGTGCGTGCAGGGCACATCCAGCACTCGCGTCCCCCTTCCCGGTCGTCTGCTCAGGCACGGCCCCGTGCTCCTGACACCCGGCCGAGCAACCGGGGTACGAGCAGGATGACGCATCCTCAGTGCAGAGCAGGATCGGGTCGATCCGACCCGAAGGAGACACCGATGCTGCCGTTGTTCCGACGATGGCCACTCTGGGCCTACGCACCGATGGCGTTCGTGGTCCTGTTCGTGCTGTGGTACGGGCTCAGCTCGCTCCAGCACCCGCATCGGAACCCCGACGACCAGCTCGTGTCCGCGTTGTTCTACGCCGTCCCCATGTCCGTGTTCGTGACCGTGAGCGTGGCGGTTCGACGACGGCGAGCGGGCGGGACGGAACAGCTCCTCGAGATGCAGCGGTCGCTGAAGACCGGGAGCGTGCCTGACGACGCGGACCCACGTCACTGGACCCCGCAGTTCGAGCGGTGGGACCGACAGTTCCGCCGCGACCGCTGGTTGAACCCCGTGGTGTTCGGCGCCTTCGCCGTCCTCGCCGTGACGATGGTCGTGACCGGGCAGGTCGCGCTCGGCATCCTGTTCGCGGCGGTCTTCGTCGGGATCGGTGCGTGGAGCACCTGGCAGGTGCACGACCGCCTGCCGAAGATCCGCCGGGTGCTCGGAACCCTCCAGCAGCGCGGTAGTTCGTGGACCTACCCCGCGGACGCTCCTACCGGCGGAACCGCGCCTGCGCAGCCGCAGGCAGGTGCTCCGTCGCCGCACTGAGCAGCGCACGGTCCATCCCGCTCGCGTTCGACTCGAGGAACGCGACGAGCTCGTCGTGCGAGGCCCACTTGCCGACCCCGCGCAGGACGAGCGCCACGGCACGCCGCACGTGCTCGTTCCGCTCCCGCACGAGCCTGCCGACGATGTCGAGCGCGGTGGCGGCCTCACCGCGCTTCACGAACGCCAGGGTCGCGCTGACCGCGATGCACCGCTCCCAGACGACGTCGCTCTTGGCGAGCGCGAACAGCGGGCCACGCGGACGGTCCGCGAGCCACGCGCCCACGATGTGTTCCGCACTGACCTCGACGAGGAGGTCGCTGTCGACGCGCTCGCTGTGGGCCGCTGCCATGTAGTCCTCCACCACGACCGACCTGGTCGCGTCGTCACCGTCCCGGAACCGCTGGACGAGCAGCAGCACCGCCACGAGCCGTGCGTCCTCGACCTCGCTCCAGAGCAGCGCCCCCACCTCGCCGTCACCGAGGGCCGCGAACCGGCGGGCGACGCGTCGAGCGGCGGCGAGGTCGCCCGGGGTGCGGGCGAGTGCGCCGAGGACGTCCTCGGCGGTGTCGACGGCCACGTCAGTCCGCCGAACCGATCGCGACGGCGCACGTGACGGACGGGCGGGACCGGGAGGAGGACGGCACCGATCCAGGCTACGTGTCGACGTCGTCGAGGGCGGCGCCGCGAAGCTGGACAGCCCGGACGGCCGCGAACGCCTCATACCGGCCGAGATCTTCGATGTCGTGGAACAGGTCGCGAACAGCCTGGCCGCGGGCAACGGGGTGGCCGTGATCCCGTCGCGGATGCAGCTGACGACACACGAAGCCGCCGACCTGCTCGGCGTTTCCCGGCCCACCCTGGTCACGCTCCTCGAAGCGGGTGCGACCCCGTTCCAAGAGCCAGGTCGACACCGTCGGGGAGCCCTGAGCGACCTCGTCGCGGACCAGGAGCACGAGCAGGACGAGCGTCGCTCGGCGCTCCGAGAACTCGCCGCGCTCACGCAGGGCGTCGGGACCGAGCCAGGTCCGGTCCCACCGCTGCGCCGGCACAGTGAGTTCGAGGACGATGCATGACCTCCCTCTGCCCGGTCCGGTCCTCGACGCGCTCCGGTCCTGGTCCGCCGACATGCGGAATCCCCCGCTGACCGAGGTCGGGCTCCTGCGGGCCCTGGCGCGCAGCGGCGTACCACGCTTCGCGGTGGACGCGCTCCAGCGGTTCGCGGAGCATTGAGCGCCTCCCGTTCGCGTCGGGTAGAAGGACCGTTCGGCAGTTCCCGACACGCTTCCGTCAGGCGTTCGGCGTGACCACCGCGCGCCCGGACAGCTCGCCGGCCTCGAGCCGCCGGTAGGCCTCCAGGGCGTCGTCCATCGCGAAGCGCTCCACGTCGGGCACGATCTGACCGGCTCGGTACATGTCGACGACCTCGTGGAGGTCCTCGATCGTGCCCCAGTAGGTGTTCGTCAAGGTGGACTCGTACGGCGTCGAGAAGAACGACCAGGACGTGACGCCACCGGCGATCCCGACGACGGTGAGCCGGCCTCCCTGCGCCATGGACGCCTGGGCGAGCTCGATGGTCGGCGTCGCGCCGACGAAGTCGAAGGCGGCGTCGACGCCCTTGCCTCCCGTGATCTCGCGGATCCTGGCGGCCTGATCCGGGCCTCCCGGGACGGTCACCGCACCGCGCTCGGCGGCACGCGTCATGGCGTCCGCCTTGGTGTCCGTCGCGATGACGGTCGCGCCGGTGAGGGCGGTGAGGATCTGCACGGCGATCTGGCCGAGGCCGCCGAGCCCGACGACGAGTGCGGTGCGGCCCCCGCCCGCGAGGTTCGGCAGGCTGTTCTTGATCGCGTGGTACGGCGTCAGGGCGGCGTCGCTGAGCGGCGCGGCGAGCACGGGGTCGGCGTCCCCGAGCGGTACGAGGTTCCGCGCGGGGACCGTGACGTACTCGGCCATGCCGCCGTCGCGGCCGAGTCCGATGCCGAGGTACGGCATGGTCGCGGCGTTCTCGCAGTACGTGTCCTGCCCGCGCGAGCAGGCCCTGCAGTGCCCGCACCCGATCGGGCCGTACACCAGGTAGGCGTCTCCCTCGGCGAAGCCCTCGACTCCTGGGCCAACTGCTTCGACCCAACCGGAGTTCTCGTGACCGAGCGTGAACGCCGGCGCCTGCGCCCCGGGCTGGCCTTCGGAGAAGTGTCGGTAGACGGCGACGTCCGAGTGGCAGGCGCCCGCGCCCGCGACCTTGATGAGCACCTCTCCCGGTCCCGGGACCGGCTTCGGCACGTCGGTGAGCGAGGGGAAGGTCTGCCACTGTTCGAAGACGACGGCGCGCATGGATGGCTGCTCTCTGTGCTGGTGGTGGCCCATCGGCACCCCGTCATCGAGTCGGCGCGGCGTCGCGGTCGGATGGAAGATCCGGCAGTCACACTACACCTGTCGCTGTGCACGACAGGTGTCGTTGACCGGTCCGGAGGCCCGCCCCACCGTCCTCCATGCGAGGCTGGACCCCTGATCCCCACCCCGCTCGGAGGCACATCCCCATGACCTACGTCGCCCGTGACGACCGCTACGACTCGATGCCGTTCCGCCGGACCGGCCGGTCCGGCCTCGACCTGCCGCTGCTCTCACTCGGGTACTGGCACAACTTCGGTGACGACCGACCGTTCGAGACCCAGCGCGCGATCAGCCGGCGGGCGTTCGACCTCGGGATCACGCACCACGACCTCGCGAACAACTACGGGCCGCCCTACGGCGCCGCGGAGATCAACTTCGGCCGCATCATGCGGGAGGACCTCCACCCGTACCGGGACGAGCTCGTCATCTCGACCAAGGCCGGTTGGGACATGTGGCCGGGTCCGTACGGGCAGGGCGGCGGGAGTCGGAAGTACGTGCTCGCATCGCTCGACCAGTCGCTGCAGCGCATGGGCCTCGACTACGTGGACGTCTTCTACTCGCACCGCCTCGACGCCTCCACGCCGCTCGAGGAGACCATGACCGCGCTCGACACGGCTGTCCGTCAGGGCAAGGCGCTCTACGTCGGGATCTCCTCGTACGACACGGAGCGGACCCGCCAGGCGGCGGCGATCCTCCGCGACCTCGGCACCCCGCTGCTCATCCACCAGCCGTCGTACTCGATGCTCAACCGCTGGATCGAGACCGAGGGCCTCCTCGACGCCGCGGACGAGCTCGGGTTCGGGGTCATCGGGTTCACGGCGCTCGCGCAGGGCCTGCTCACGGGCAAGTACCTCGACGGCGTGCCCGAGGGGACCCGCGCCGCCGCCGGCACCTCGTTCGACCCCTCGGTCATCACGCCCGAGGTCGTCGGTCACCTCCGGGCGCTGCACGACATCGCGGCCGCTCGGGGGCAGTCCCTCGCCCAGCTCGCACTCGCCTGGGCCCTCCGCGACGAGCGGGTGACCTCGCTAGTGATCGGCGCCTCGCGGGTCGAGCAGGTCGAACAGAACGTCGCGGCGCTCGACCACCTGTCCTTCACGGAGGACGAGCTGCGCGCCATCGACGAGCACGCGGTGGACTCGGCCGGCATCGACCTGTGGGCGGGCGCTCGGGCCGGCGAGGTCTGAGCGCCGTCGGTCAGTGCGCTCAGCTGCGGAGGCGGTTCAGGTCCCGGGGGTGCCGCCCGCCGCCGCGCCGGGGTCGGGGTCGGGGCCTGGTCCGGCCCCGTCCCTCGGGCGGCTGCCGTGGAGGCCACCCGGCGTGAAGTCCCCTTGGCGCAGGCCGTCACGGACCGCGCGGAGGGCCGCAACGAACCCGGCGTCGAACCGTTCGTCGTCCGGGTCGGGGTCCGCCAGCGTCTGCGCGATCCACGTGTCGAGTTGCCGCGCCACCGACAGGTGCGCCAGGTACTCGACGGGCCGGTCCTGCAGGAGCCGGTCGATGCGCGACGCCGAGTAGCTGCGGAGGCGGTCCGGCTCGAAGTCGAACACGCTGGGGATCAACATGACATGAAGCTAGACGGTCTAGCGATCTCCGTCCGGGGGTTTGCGCAAAGCGGACCGGATGGAGGCCACTCCGGGCCTCCATCCGGTCAGCGCGTCAGCGCGTCAGCGCGTCAGCGCGTCGAGATGATGTACGTCACGGACGAGCCGGGCGTGCTGATGCTCACGGTGTAGCGGTCGCTGGTGTAGGTCGCCTGCGTGGCGGTGCCGCCGCCCTGCTTGGTGAAGCCGGCAGACGCGAGTGCCTGGCCCGCCTGGGCGAAGCCCTTCCCGCCCTTCGGCGAGACGGTGGCGCTCCAGCCGTCGCTGGCGTTGCCGCGGGCGACGATCACGTCACCCTTGACGACGGGCACGGCCTTCGGGAAGTTCGCCGGCAGCTTCGACGAGGACGACGACCCCGATGCGGAGGAGGCCGACGCGGAGCCGGAGGAACCGGCGGAGGTGCTCGAGCTGCAGCCGGCGAGCAGTGCGGCCGCTGCGAGTGCGGTCGCGGCGCCGACCACGAATCGGGTGGAACGGGTGGTGCTGTGGAGCTGGTGCATTGATCCTTCTGGGACTCGGTGCGTTTCCTGTGGACACACCAGGATCGCACTGACTCCCTGCGTCTCCGGTCGACGTCAGCGCGGCAGGAGCCGGAGCGGCACCCCGGCATCGCGGAGCGCGAGTGTGGCGAGGACCCGGACCGCGTCGGGCTCCCCGGCCCGCCACCGCTCGACCACGGTGGGTTCCACGGCACGCAGCGTGCGGGGGTGCGCGTGCGCCAACGCCTGTGCCGCGAGGGCTTCCAGTCCGAGCGGTGTGCGCAGCAACGCCCGGACCGCGGCCGCCCGCCGCACGAAGCCGCCCCGCCGGCGCAGCCACAGGACGACGACGAGGAGGACGGGCAGGCCCGCCACGACGACGCCGACGAGGACCGCGACGTGGTGGGCTGCCTCCTGCTGGTCGCGCCCCGCGGCGACGAGGGTCCGGGCGGCGTCACTCGCGTTCCGGAACGGCGTGCTCACGGCACGGCCCGCGAACGGCAGGTCGGCGATGCGGTCCGCCGCCCGCGACATGGTGCTGCGGAAACCCTCACCCGCGTCCTGCACGCGCCGGCCAACGTCACCGAGTGCGGCGATCGACGCCCCGACCGCGCGCCCGAGCAGGACCGCCAGGACGATCGCGACGAGGGCGACCACGTCGGCGACCAGCTGCCGCACACGACGGACGGGATCGGCGGCGTACAGCTGCATGGGGCCTCCTCGCGTGGGCCCCGAGGCCCGGAACGGACCCGTTCATCATCGTCGTCCCGCGGACGGCGCGCCGAGGATCGGCCGACATCCGCCTCCTGCGCCGGGGCTCAGGCCGCGGTCGGGTCCTCGTCGCCGAGCTGCGCGACGAGGTCCTGCACCCGCGCCGCGGTCTCCGACGTCCGACCGGCCGCGGGCGCGCTGAAGAAGTCGTCGAAGCCGGGCAGGTCGTCGGTGCCGGTGTCGACGACCGCGCGGTACCCCATGGTCCACGCCGGGAACCGTCGCTCGGCGATCGACTCCTGCGCGACGAGCTGGACCGCACCGTGGCGCGGGTCCGACGCGATGATCGCGTAGCGCTCGCGCACGGCGTCGTCGGGGCCCTCGAGCACCTGCATGAACTGCCCGTCCTGGTGCAGCAGGACGCCTGTCAGACCGGCACGGGCGTTGTTCGCGCGGCTGTTCAGGAGCAGGACCGCCAGGTCGTCATCCGTGAACGGGTAGGTCGCGGAACTGGTGTAGACGGTGGACAGCACGACGGTTCTCCTCAGGTGGGGATCAGGGGTAGGACCCAGATTCCACCCCCGACCGCCGCGAGCGGGACACCCAGTTCGGGGCGCATCGGGGAAGCACGGCCCGAACGGTGCCTCCGAGCCGGTCCAGGAGGCACGAGTAGACGGGATGCAGTCGTCGTACCCCGTCGGCGGAGTCAGCGTCGACAGGACCACCCGAGATCACGACACCCGAGACGGACCCGAGATGCTGCACCGTCGACCGACCACCGACCCCGTCACGACGAGCGATGACGCGCTGCTCATCGCCGTCTGCGGCGGCGACCGCGAGGCCTTCCGCCAGCTCTACGTCCGGCTGACGCCGCGCCTCGTGTCGTTCGCCCGCCGGACGCTCGTCGACCACGCCCAGGCCGAGGAGGTCGTGCACGACGTCCTCCTCGACGTCTGGTCCGACGACACGACACCGTACGACCCCGCGCGCGCTTCGGCGACGAGCTGGCTCCAGACCCTCACCCACCGTCGCGCCGTCGACCGGGTCCGGTCCATCGAACGCACCCGACAGCGGGAGATCCGCGTCGGGATGCGGGACTTCGAGCCGGTCGACCACGACGCCGCCGAGCGGTTGGACGTGCTGGCCGAGTGGGTCGCGGTGCGGAACGCGCTCGCCGGCCTCACGCCGAACCAGCGATCCGCCGTGCTGTTGCGGTACCGCGACGGGCTCACGGACCTGGAGGTCGCCGACCGATTGAGCGTCCCGGTCGGCACCGCGAAGACGCGGATCCGGAGCGGTCTCCGCAGCCTCCGCCGCTGCCTCAGCGGGACGGTCTGACGGCGCGCGTCAGCGCGACGACCCAGGACGGTCCGGGCGGCGGTCGCCGCGACTCAGAGCGACCAGGCGTCGTCGACCCACGTCGACGGCGTGAGCGGAGCGCGCACCTGGTACCGCTCCTCCCAACCGCGCTCGAGGCGGGAGGCCGCCCGGTCGAACGCCGACATCAGGTCGAGGTCCTGCCGGAGCAGGGCCTGCAGCTGCAGGCCCTCGTAGAGGGCGATGAGCTGCTCCGCGCCACGACGGGGGTCCATGGTGTGCGGTGCACGACCGACGGCGACGTCGTGCTCGAGACCGCGGCGGATCTGCGTGACGAACAGCTGGTACCGCGACTGCAGGTAGGGGGCCATGGGGTGCGTGCAGTCGCTCGCGACGCTCGCGAGGGCGACGAGCAGGCGCATGAGCGCGGGCTGCCGGACGTTCGACGCCACCATCGCGCGGAGGAACTCGACGGTGCTGACGTCGCCGAGGGTGTGCTCGATGGCTTCGGTGCGCTGGCCGTTCCACCGGTCGACGGCGGCGAGCACGAGGCCGTCCCACGACGGGAAGTGCTGGTGGAGCTCTTCGAGCGAGATGCCGATGCGGGCGGCGACGGCTTCCGGACGGGCCTCGTGGAAGGGCACCTCGTGGAGCAGGTCGACGGCCCCGTCGACGATGATGACGCGGAGGTGGAGCGTCTGGGCAGCGGCGGCAGCGGCCGCGGTGTCCGCGTTGGTGTGGTCGAGCATCATGCCCCTTCGTGGAGACGGGAGGGCGGACGACGTTGGCACCCTGGTCCGGTCTGGCGGACGTCGTGTCCGTCCCCACGATCAAACCGCCCAGAAGGTTTCTTCCGCACCCCCCGGTCCGGGGGTCCTCTCTTCAGGGGACAACCGGGGGGCGGCGCCCTCGGGGCATCGGGAGCGACGCCGTAGCATGACCACACCCGACGCGGGCCCCGAACCCGCGACCCCGTATCCCAGGAGCACCATGTACCCGAAGCATGCCCTCGTCCGCCGTGTCCGGATCCCGATCGTGGGCGGTGTCACCCTCGCCGTCGCGGGCGCCCTCGTCCTGGCCGCCGGCCCCGCAGCCCACGCCACCGAGGTCTCCGGCGCGATCACGAACGTCACCGTCAGCCCGACCACGCCGGTGCTCGGCAGTCAGCTCCGCACGTCCATCGACTGGTGCGCGCCCGCCGACGCCCACGCCGGCGACACGTTCGGCCTCACGTTGAGCGACCACCTCGGTCACCTGCCGACGGGCTTCGACCTGGACGACCCCGCGACCGGTGTGCCCGTCGCGACGGCCACGATCGCCCAGAGCACCCCGTGGATCGTCTCGTTCACGTTCACGGACTACGTGGACACGCACCGCGACACCTGCGGCACGGCGTACGTCCAGTCGGACTTCAACGGCACGACGACCCCGGGCGGTGTCACCACCCCGATCACCTCGACGACGAGTGACGGGCGGCAGTTCACGACGCCGATCACGCCGACCGGCCCGGCCTGGGGTGACCCGGCGGCCGCGTCGAAGTACGGCACGTGGGCGCGGCCCGACCAGGGCCGGACGAACCCGACGGACGCGGTCGTCTGGCACATCGACACCCCGAACGGCCCGTTCGCCTCCGCCACGACCACCGACGCCGTTCCCGCCGGACAGACCTGGCAGTTCGACTGCGGCACGGTGCGGCTCTCCGAGGGCTCCTACGTCGACGGCGTCTACACGCACATCGCGGACCTCGCCAGATCGGACTTCCCGGTCACCTGCTCCACGTCCAGTGTGACCGTGTCCTGGCCGACACTCGCCGTCGCGGACCAGTACCGCGTCGAGGTCGCGACCTCCGAGCAGACGGCGAACGGTGACGGTCCGGCTCGTACCGAGCAGAACGTGGCGACCGTCACCACCCGCGCCACCGACGGCACGACCGCCACGACGGATGCCGGTGCACAGATGATCCAGGCGAGCGCGGGCGGCATGGGGCAGGGCGTCGCCGTTGCCGTCGCGCCGATCGCGACGCCGACGCCGTCCCCCTCGGGCGGCACCGCGAGCGTGTCCCCGGCCGGAGCGAGCGCCGTACCGGCTGCTGCCGCTGCGACCGACACATCGGGCTCCCTCGCGTTCACCGGGCAGGACGACCGCCCGGCGATCGCGCTCGGTTCGGCCCTGCTCCTGGCGGGGATCGCCGTGCTCGCCCTGGCGCGTCGCCGTCGGCTCACCGTCGACGCGCCCGAGTCGTCCGGATCCGCGACGCCGCGTCACGGCCTCCGTCGGCAGCGCTGACCCCCGGTCCCGGCGGCGCTGACCCACGTCCCGGCGGCGCACCGCGCCGTCGGGACCGGGCCGGCACGGACCGGGCCGGCGGGACACCGCTGGCGCGGCGCCGGGATCGCGGTGCGAGGATGGACGCCATGTCCCCCGACGATCTGGCACAGGGCCTCGCGCAGATGGCGAGCACCGGGTTCGAGCTCGGTGGCGGCGCGGACGAGGTCGCACGGGACGTCCGGCTCATGTGGGAGCACCTCGGCGCTCCGGCCGGTGCCTTCGAGGCCGCGGCCGAGGCCGTCGCGAAGCTGCCGCAGCGTCCGGAGGTGCCCGTCGCCGACCTGGCGCGCCGCGCCCAGATGGAGCGGGCCTTCGGCATCCAGCCGGTCGAGGTCGAACTCGCCGCGGCGCTGTCCGCACGTGAACTGCTGCAGCGCATGGCGCGGATGCGCCCCGCCCCGGACACCCGCTGACGCCCCCGAACGGCCCGGACTTGGAACGCCCAGATCGCAGAACACGCCGCTTCCCGATGGTGGGAAGCGGCGTGTTCTGCGATCTCGTCGCGGTGCTCGGGCGGCGGGCCGAACGGCCGGGCCCGGGCCCGGGCCCGGCCCGCGCCGGGCGTCACGGCGTGGGCATGCCACCGTTCACGTGGAGCGTCTCGCCGATGACGAACGAGGACTCACCACTCGCCAGGAACACGAAGGCCGGCGCGAGCTCGGCCGGCTGACCCCAGCGTCCGAGCGGGGTCTCGGCGCCGACCTCGGGCAGCTTCTCGGGAGCCTGGCCACCCGCCGGCTGCAACGGCGTCCAGATCGGGCCGGGAGCGACCGCGTTGACGCGGATGCCCTTCGACGCGAGCTGGCCCGCGAGCCCCTTGGAGAACGTGTTGATCGCACCCTTGGTCGAGGCGTAGTGCACGAGCGCCGGCGACGGCTGGTACGCCTGGATCGAGGTCGTGTTGATGATCGTCGAGCCCGGCTGCAGGTGCGGCAGCGCGGCCTTCGTGATCCAGAACATCGCGTAGACGTTCGTCTTGAAGGTGGCGTCGAACTCCTCGTCCGACAGGTCGGTGAGGTCCTCGACGTGCTGCTGCTTGCCCGCGTTGTTGACGAGGATGTCGAGCCCACCGAGCTCGTCGACGGCCTTCGCCACGAGCTCGCGGCAGAACGCGGCGTCCGTGATGTCGCCGGGCAGCGCGACGGCCTTGCGGCCCGCGTCCTGGATGAGGCCGACGATGCGCTTGGCGTCCTCTTCCTCCTCGGGCAGGTACCCGATCGCGACGTCGGCGCCCTCGCGCGCGTAGGCGATCGCGACGGCTGCGCCGATGCCCGAGTCACCGCCCGTGATCAGGGCCTTGCGCCCCTCGAGTCGACCGGAGCCGCGGTAGGTCTCCTCACCGTGGTCGGCGGGGACGTTCTCCGCCATCTCGGCATCGGTGCCGGATCCGCCGAGGTACTGCTCGTCGGGCACCTTGTCGGCGTAGAGCTTGCTCGGGTCCTGGAACGTGTACTGGTCCGTCATGTCTGGGTCTCCTCCTCCTGGCTGAGGACCCCGACGGTACGCGGGAGACCGGGACGCGCTCACGGCCAGCCGGCGGCGGTTGTCCCCCGGGCGGAGGGGCTCCGGTCCCCGCCCGCCCCGTCGTCAGTCGGCGGGCCGGAACACCGCGATCGGCAGCGCTCCCGGCTCCTCGTCGACGTCGTCGGTGGCGATCCAGGTCCGTCCCTCGTGCTCGATGGTCGTCGGGAGCTCGCCCCGCACGATCAGGCGGATCGGCGGCTGGTCGCCGTCCACGAGGTCCACGCCCCGCGCGCGGTCGTCACCGGTGTTGTCGACCACGTACTCCGTCATGGGTGCAGTCTGTCACCGTCCGGCGGCCCAGGTGTCGAGCCGCTCGAGCGCGCGCAGCGCCGCGGCCCGGTCGCCGCCCCGGTCGGGAGGCACGGGGCCGCCCGCCCCGTCGCGCGCGTCGGGCGAGCCGACCCAGACCCGACCGGAGGCACCGTCGACGGTCACGAGGTCACCAGCGCGGACGACCGCCCCGGAGGGGCCCGTCGCGGTGGCGTCGTCCCCGGCTCCCGTGAGCACGAGGTCACCGGCGCCGACCACGGCCGGGACGCCCCACCCCCGCGCGACCACGGCCGCGTGACTGGCCAGGCCGCCCCGGCAGGTGACGATCGCGACCGCGGCGGACATCCCGACGACGTCCTTCGGGCTGGTCTCACGACGCACGAGCACGACGTCGCCGTCCGCGGCGAGCGCGGCCTCGGACGAGAACACGACCGCCCCGGTGACGATCCCGGGCGACGCGCCGAGCCCGGTCACGAGCAGCGTCCCGCCAGCGGGAGCACCGTGCGCGTCGTCACCGTGCTCCGTGGCGGAACCAGCACCACCCGTCTCGAGGTCGCGCCGCGCCCGCTCCCGGACCTCCTCCGGGACGCGCGCCACGGCCTCCTCGGGCGTCAGCGCGACCTCCGGGTCGTCCACCAGGTCGACGGCGGTGCGCACGGCGGCGACCGCGCTGAGCTTGCCGGCGCGGGTCTGGAGGAACCAGAGCCGTCCCTCCTCGATGGTGAACTCGACGTCGCAGACGTGGCGGTAGTGGGCCTCCAGGCGGCGCAGCGCGGCCATGAGGTCGACGTACACCTGGGGGTCGAGGTCGGCGAGGTCGCGGACCGGCACCGGGTGCGCACTGCCGTCGACGACGTCCTCGCCCTGGCCGCGGACGAGGTAGTCGCCGTACGGGCCCGGCGCGCCGGTGGCCGGGTCGCGCGTGAACACGACGCCGGTCCCGGAGCGTGGTCCGCGGTTGCCGAACACCATGGCCTGCACGGTGACGGCGGTGCCGGCGTCGTCGTCGATGCCGTCGCGGGCGCGGTAGGCGCGGGCACGCTCGCTGTCCCACGACGCGAAGACCGCGGCGATCGCCTCGCGGAGCTGCTGCTCGGGGTCGTGCGGCACGGGCCGCCCGGCGAGCTCGGTGATCCGTCGTCGCAGCGTGCGGGCGTCCTCGGCGTCGGCGAGCGCCTCGACGGACACGCCCATGACGATCGTGGCGTACATCCGGAGGAAGCGCCGGTGGCTGTCCTCGGCGAACGCCTCGTCCCCGGTGACCCGGGCGAGCCCCCGCACGGTGTCGTCGTTGAGCCCGAGGTCGAGGACCGTGTCGAGCATCCCGGGCATCGAGACGGCGGCGCCGCTCCGAACGGACAGCAGCAGCGGATCGTCCGGGTCGCCGAGCCGGCGGCCCATCCGCTCGCCGAGCGCCGCGACGTGTGCCGCGACGACGGCGTCGAGCGAGGAGGGCCACCCACCGTGACGCCACCGACGGAAGACCGGCAGCGCGATCGTGAACCCCGGGGGCACGGCGAGTCCCAGCGCGGTCATCTCGGCGAGGCCCGCGCCCTTGCCGCCGAGCAGCTCCGTGAGCTCGCGGGCGGGGACGCCGTGGTGGTGGTCGAGCGCGAACACGGCGTCGTCGAGCGCGCGGTCCCGCGGTTCGACGCACGGCTCGGACGGGGAGGACATCACGGCGCTCCTGGGGTCGGAAAGGTGTTCCACAGTAGCCAGTTCGTCGCCGGACGCGACTACGGTTGGCGACCATGACGATCGGGAGCCCGACGGCGGGCGTCGACCTGATGGACCTCACCGCGTTCGCGGACGACCGCGAGATGGCGGTGTTCGCCGCGCTCCGGGAGCAGGACCCCGTGCACTGGAACGCCCCGTCGCACCGCGGGCCGGGCTTCTGGGCGCTCACTCGGTACGCCGACGTCGAGGCCGCGGCGAGCGAGATGCCGCAGCTGACGAGCGCCGAGGGCACCCAGATCCTGGACCGCAAGGTGGAGGGCGCGCTGCAGAGCCTCCACAACATGGACGGGCAGGAGCACGTCGCACTGCGCCGGGTCACGATCCCGCACCTGCGGGCCGTGAAGATCCAGCAGTGGCAGGCCATGATCGACGAGGCCGTGACGCTCCTGCTCGACGAGGCGGAGGCCCGCGGCACCTTCGACCTGGTCGAACGCATCAGCGCCCGCCTGCCGATGCTCGTGCTGTCCCGCGTCCTCGGCATCCCCGCGTCGGACGCGCCCCGCATGGTCGACTGGACGAACCGGTTGACGAGCTCCGACCCGGACCACCTGGTCGACGCCGACGCCCTCGCCGAAGCGCGGGACGAGGTCATGGGGTACTTCCAGCGCCTCACCGAGGAGCGTCGCGCCGACCCCCGGGACGACCTCATCAGCGTCATGGCGAACGGCAGCGTGGCCGGGCAGCCGCTCACCTGGAACCAGCTGGCGGCGTACTACATCGTGCTCGTGGCGGCCGGGAACGAGACCACGCGGCACCTCGTCTCGGGCGGCACGGTGGCGCTCCACGAGCACGACGCGTGGGCGCGGCTGGAACGTGACCGCGGCCTCCTGCCGACGACCGTCGAGGAGATGTTCCGCCACGTCAGTCCGGTCGCCGCGATGCGCCGGACCGCACTCGAGGACCTGACCATCGACGGACGCGACGTCGCCGCGGGCGACAAGGTCGTCCTGTGGTTCTCGGCCGCGAACCGTGACCCCGCCGTGTTCGAGGACCCGGACGACTTCCGCCTCGACCGCACGCCGAACGACCACCTGAGCTTCGGGTGGGGCGCGCACTTCTGCCTCGGGTCGCACCTGGCGCGGGCGGAGGTCCGGTCGTTCTTCGGCGCCGTGCTCGACCGCGGGATCCGGTTCGAGCTCGACGGGGAGCCGGAACGCCTGCGGGTGAACCTGTTCCGCGGGTGGGACCGCGTGCCGGTGCGTGTGGTCAGGACGGGAGGCGCGGCATGAGTCCCGAGACCGGTGTCAGCACCACCGCCGCTCCCGTCGACGCGGTCGTCGTCCCCGACCGCTCCGTGTTCATCGGCGGCGGCTGGGTCTCGCCCGACGACGAGGCCCCACTCGACGTCGTGGACCCGGCGACGGAACGGATCATCGGCACCGTCCTCGACGCCTCCGCCGACCTCGCGCACCGCGCACTGCTCGACGCCCGGGAGGCCTGGCCCGCCTGGGCCGCGCTGCCACCGTCCCGACGTGCCGGGCTCCTCGACGCGCTCGCCGCGGAACTCGAACGGCACGGTGACGCCCTCGCCGAGCTCGCGACGCACGAGATCGGCATGCCCATCCGGGAGTCCCGCGCGGTCCAGGTCGACCTGCCCGTCAAGGTACTCCGCTCGACGGCGGCGATCGCCCGGCAGCTCGCCTGGGACAGCCGCGACGCCTCGGGCAGCTCCGTCGTGCGCGAGCCGGTCGGCGTGGTGCTCGCGATCACGCCGTGGAACTTCCCCGTCCACCAGATCGTGGCGAAGCTCGCGCCCGCACTCGCCGCGGGCTGCACGGTGGTGCTCAAGCCGGCCGAGCTCACGCCGCTCAACGCGCTGTTCCTCGCCGAGCTCGGGCGCCGAGCGGGGCTGCCCGCCGGGGTGTTCGACGTCGTCACCGGGACCGGCGCGACGACGGGCGAGGCGCTCCTCCAGGACGAGACGTGGGACATGGTGTCGTTCACCGGCTCGCTCGCCGTCGGTCGGCACATCGGTGCCGTCGCCGGGTCGCGGATCAAGCGGGCGACGCTCGAACTCGGCGGCAAGTCCCCCGCGGTCGTGCTCGACGACGCCGACCTCGACCTGGCGGTGCGGACCACCGTGCGGAACTGCTTCACGAACGCCGGCCAGAAGTGCAACGCGCCGACACGGCTGCTCGTGCCGGCGGACCGGCTGCACGACGCGGTCCGGATCGCGGCGGAGTCCGCCGACGCGTACGTGCTCGGGGACCCGTTCGATCCCGGGACGACGATGGGTCCGGTCGTGTCGGCGGAGCAGCGTGCGAAGGTCCTCCGGTTCGTGGACACCGCACGAGCCGCGGGGGCGACGGTCGCCACGGGCGGCACCGCCGTCGACGGCACGGGGTTCTTCCTGCGCCCGACGATCGTCACCGACCTCGCCGAGGACGCCGAGATCGTCCGCGAGGAGGTGTTCGGTCCGGTCCTCGTCGTGCAGGGTCACGCGGGCGAGGACGACGCGGTCCGGATGGCGAACGACACCCCCTACGGCCTGTCGAGCGAGGTCTGGTCGGCGGACGAGGCCCGCGCGGCGGCGATCGCCCGACGCATCCGTGCCGGTCAGGTGCGGGTGAACGGCGTCCGCACCCCGGCCCTCCCGGTCTCGCCGTTCGGCGGGTACGGACAGTCGGGGCTGGGGCGCGAGATGGGGCCGTTCGCGATCGAGGAGTACCTCGAGGTGAAGGCCGTGCTCGGCGACCCCGTGCTCGATCCGACCGCGACCACCGCCGCACCAGCGGCGGCGGGGCAGGACCCGCTCGCGTGAGGGCCGCCGTCGTCACCGAGGCCGGTGGTCCGTTCGTCGTCCGCGACGACGTCGAGCACCGCGCGCCCGGCCCCGGCGAGGTCGTCGTGCGGATCCGCGCCGCGGGCCTGTGCCACACCGACCTGTCCCTGGCCGCGGGCGCGTTCGGACAGCGGCTCCCGGCCGTCCTCGGACACGAGGGCGCGGGCGAGGTCGTCGCGCTCGGTCCGGCGGTGGACACCGTGGCGGTGGGCGACCGCGTCGTCGTGTCGTGGGTCCCCCGGTGCGGACACTGCTCGGCGTGCCGCCGCGGCGAACCGTACATCTGCCGGAACCGCCCCCGATCGTCGGCGCAGGGCGCGGCGATGACGGCCGGCGGTGCGGACGTGGTCGCCGGGATGGGCACCGCGACCCTCGCCGAGGAGACCGTGCTGCCCGTGACCGCGCTCGTGCCGCTGCCCGAGGACGTGCCGTTCACCGTCGGTGCGCTGCTCGGCTGCGCCGTCCCGACCGGGTTCGGTGCCGCCGTCGACACCGCGCACGTCGCCCCGGGCGAGACCGTCCTGGTGATCGGGGCCGGCGCGGTCGGGCTCAACGCCGTGCAGGGCGCCCGGATCGCGGGTGCGACCACGATCGCGGCGGTCGACCCGAGCGCGGACCGCCGTCGCCTGGCCGCGGAGCTCGGCGCGACGACGACCGCCGCGCCCGGGGACCTCGACGGTGCCGCGCTGACGGACGGCGAGGGCTTCGACGTCGCGATCGACGCGGTGGGGTCCTCCGGGACGATCCGCGCCGCCTGGGACGCGACCCGGCGCGGTGGTCGGGTCGTGGTCGTCGGGGCGGGACGCACCGACGACCCGGTCACGTTCAGCGCGCAGGAGCTGTTCCGCGAGCAGAAGTCCGTCACGGGCTCCTTCTACGGCTCGAGCGACATGTGGCGGCAGGTGCCGCGCATGGTCGAGGCCTGGCGGGCCGGCGACCTCCGGCTCGACGCGTTCCTGACCGACGTCGTGTCGCTCGACGACCTCGGACCCGCGGCCGCCCTCCAGCGCGCCGGCGAGGTCCTCCGCGTCGTGGTGACCCCGTGACGCCCCCGCCGGTCACCCCGGAGCACCTCACCGCCGCCCTCCGCGCCGGCGGCAGCATCGGCCCGGACGCGGTGATCGACGCGGTCCACGCGCGGCCCATCGGGATCGGCGCGTTGGCCGACACGTTCCTCCTGACGCCGACCTGGAGGCGCGGGACCGGCCCGACGACGCTGGTCGCCAAGCTGCCGTCACGTGATCCGCAGGCCGCCGCGACCGCAGCCTCCATCGGCGCCTACGCGCGGGAGGTCCGGTTCTACGAGGAACTCGCTCCGCGCGCCACCGTGGACACGCCGGCGCACCTCGGCACGATCACCGCGGACGGGGAGCGCGTGGGCCTCCTGCTCGAGGACTGCTCGACCCTGGCGCCCGGCGACCAGCTCGACGACGCGCCCCTGGCGGTGCTCCAGCGTGCTCGGCAGCAACTCGCGGCGCTGCAGGCGCCGTTCTGGGACGACCCCGCGACGGCCTCCCTCGACTGGCTCCACCGCCGGCAGGGCGTCCCCATCCCCGGCATCCACGAGCGCATGCGGC
Organism: Curtobacterium sp. MCBD17_028; assembly: GCF_003234875.1. Taxonomy (NCBI): domain Bacteria; kingdom Bacillati; phylum Actinomycetota; class Actinomycetes; order Micrococcales; family Microbacteriaceae; genus Curtobacterium; species Curtobacterium sp. MCBD17_028. The sequence continues at coordinate 272,715 of NZ_QKTQ01000004.1, forward strand.
GTTCGTGGTCGACCGCCGCCGATCGGATCGCCGGCGGCTTCGCCCCCGAGGAACTCGCCGCGATCGACCGGTTCGTGGGCACTGCCGACGCCTGGGCCGCTTCCCTGGACGGCCCGTTCACGGTGAGCCACCACGACTTCCGGATGGACAACCTCCTCGTCGGCACCGACCCCGAGCGGGTCGTCGTGCTCGACTGGCAGACCGTGGGCTGGGGCGCCCCGATGTTCGACGTGGCGTACCTGCTCGGCACGTCCCTCGGCCCGGAGCGGCGTCGGCGTGTCGAACGCGACGAGGTGGCCCGGCACGTCGACGAACTCGGCGCGGCCGGCGTCTCCTGGTCGTTCCCCGCGGCGTGGGAGGCCTACCGCCGTGCTGCCCCCGCCGTGCTGCTCATGCTCGTGCCGCCCACGGGGAGCGTGAAGACCTCACCCCGGACCGACGCGATGTACCGCCGGCTCCTCCGTCAGGGCGCCCGCATGGTGCTCGACCTCGACGCGCTCGAGCTCCTGCCCACGGGGGCGGTGTGAATGGGCGTCGTGGCGCGCCCGCCCACCAGGGCCTGGAGCGCTGGGACGACCTGCCCGTCCACCAGACGCCCGCACCGCTCGCCGTCCCCGCCACGGACGAGCCGCGCACCTACGAGCGGTACTGGTTCGCCGCCGCGAGCACCGACGGCGCCGCCATGATCGGCCTCGTCGTGACGGTGCACCCCGTCGTCGGGACGATCGACGCCGCGTTCAGCGTCTCCGACGGTGATCGCGCCGAGACCCTGTTCGTGACCGACGCGCTCCGCCATGGCCGGGAGGACCTGGTCGCCGGCCCCGTCCGGCTCACCCTGGTCGACCCCATGCGCGTGCTCCGGATCCGGGTCGACGGCCGGGACGGGTTCGCGGCCGACGTCGTGGTCACGGCGACCACACCGGCGATCACCGAGGACCGCGTCACCCGCGTCCGCGACGGTGCGGTCGTGCAGGACCGCACGCGGTACGTGCAGCTCGGTTCCGTCGCCGGGAGCGTCCGGTCACCGCTCGGCGCGTGGACGCTGGACCCGGTCGCCTGGCGTGCCGGTCGTGACCACTCCTGGGGCGTCCAGGAAGCCGCGCGCCCCGCAGCCGGTCCGGCAGGGGAGACCGGCGCACGCCCCTCGTTCTTCTGGCTGATCGGGGCGTTCGATGACGTCGCCGTGCAGGCCGTCACCCACGCCGAGGCCGACGGCACGCGGTACGGCGAGTACGCTGCCGTCGCCCCGACGCTCGCCACCGGGGCGGACGTCGTCGGACCGGGTGCCCGCCAGCAGGCGCGTCCGGTCCGCGGCGTCACCGTCGCGCGCTCCCCGGGCACCCGGCGCGTCGCCACCGCCCGCCTCGCCCTCGGCGGCGGGCACCCTGAGGCGCCGGACGACGTGCTGTCCGTGACGTCGCACCACGTCGTCCTCCCGCGTTCCGTCGGCTACGGACACCCGACCCGTGTCCCCGGCAGCGTGCCTCCCGACCGGCCGGTGATCGCCACCGAGTCGTGGACGATCGCCGACCTCGACCCGACGGCACCCGAGAACCACCGCTCCCTGCAGTTCGCCCGACTCGACCGCGCCGACGGCGGCGTGGGGTGGGCGTTCATCGACCAGTCCGGCTGACGCTCTGACGAGCGCACCCCTCGGACCGGCCGTCCGGTCCGAACACCCCTCGATCACCAACCGCGCAGCGCAGCGCACCGACACGGAGGACCGACATGGCCCAGCAGCTCACCGACGACGAGACCACCTTCGAGCAGGTCGGCACCGGCCTGACGGTCTACGAGACCGACGACCTCGTCGAGGGCGTGGCGAAGTGGCTCGAGACACCCGAGGACGTCATCGCCTTCGCCGACCTCGACGACGTGTCCGACGTCGTCGTGATCGCCCGCGGCGGCACCACGACCTTCCTGACGATGGCGCTCAACGCCGGCATCCGCGGCGTCGTCACGCTGCAGGGCGCACCGGAGAGCCACCTCGGCATCCTCTGCCGCGAGTACGGCATCCCGGCGGTGATGTCGGTCACGTTCGACAAGGGCGTCCGCACGCCGCGCGGCGAGGTGGTCCCCGCCGACGGCGTGCGGATCCGGCTCGACGTGTCGTCGCGGCCGGGAGGCACGGTGAGCGTCGAGCGCGGTGCTCCCGTCGACGACTCCCCGGCGCCCGAGAGCGCCGCCCCGGCGATGAGCCAGGAGGAGTTGGCGCAGATCATGCTCCTGCTCGAGAAGTTCGGTGGCGTCGTGCCGAAGGGTTCCGAGGGCGATGCCGTCATGCAGGCCGAGATGACCACCCGGGTGCTGTACACCGACGCGGAGTCGATCCACCGCGACCTCACGCGCGAGGAGGTCAACGAGGCGATCCGCTACTACACCTGGAACGAGTGGGACGCCCTCGCTTCGCGTGCCACCGAGGGTGAGTCCGGACTCATCCCCCGCCAGGAGTACGAGGCCATGGGGATCATGAACTGCTGGTTCCAGCACCCGCGGTGGCTCCGTGCGATCGAGGACCGGATCGGGATCGACGGCGTCGTCGACATCGCGTCGATCGCCAAGCGCGAGATCGGCACCAAGGTCAACATGCTGCACATCTGGGCGCTCGCCACCGCGCCGTCGTTCGGGCGGGGCATCGCGCTCGAGCTCGGCCTGCACGACGCCGACTACGAGGCCGACCGGATCCGCGACGCGTTCGGCGTCGTCCGTCGGCTCTACAACGGGTTCTGGGGCGACGGCCCGATCCTCACGTCGATGCAGGGGTACCGTGCCGAGGTCCTCGACCGCGACTGGATCGACCGCTTCGGCCAGGACCGGATCGCCCTGGGCGTGGACGCCGACCGCTCGACGTTCCAGCGGTTCCAGGGAGCCGCGGAGCTCATGGGGTTCCTGCTCCACTTCGACAACCGGCTCGGTGTGTCGGATCACGGGCCCTACCCGACCGACGACGGCGGGTTCGTCCTCGTCCGCGACATCTTCCTCAACGAGCCCGCCTGGCACTGGAACGACCCGGCCTCGCCGCTGCCCTGGTCCGTCACGACCGCGATGTTCTTCGGCCCGGACTCCGGCCTCGACGTCCAGGTCATCGACATCTCGACCGCGTTCACGAACCCGGCGAACTACGTGCCGTACATCCAGGGCGTGGCGGCGTACACCCGACCGACCTGGGACGCGCCGATGTCCGACATCGACGTCCTGTCGCTCGAGGACATGGCCGCCCTGCGCACGCAGATCGAGGCGCAGTCCGCCGCCCTGTACGGACGGATCGCGAGCATGGACCGCCGCGAGAAGATCGAGGCGGGCGCCCTCACGTACACCGCGGGCTTCGCGCTCCCGTTCGCCCGCGCCGCCGGCCTGCTCGACGAGCTCATCGCCGATCACGACTTCCTCGGGATCCACCCCGCGGTCGCCGCCTGCTACGACACGATCGTCAGCGGGGTCGCGACCGAGATGATCCCACGACTGTTCCTCACGGGGTCGTGGGGCAACCCCGTCCCCGAGACCGCCTCGACCGGTCTCGTCGCCGACGAGACCGAGTTCGCCGTCCTCCAGGCGCTGCGCGTCCGCGGGTTCGCCACGACCGAGCAGATCGCCGAGAGCACCGGGCTCGACGCCGCGGCGATCGACGCGACACTCGCCGCCACCGACGAGCGCGGACACACCCAGCCGACCGGGGGACGTCGGGCCATGCACACGCTCACGCCGGCCGGACGCGCCCGCGCCGTGCTCCTCGCGGGCGACCGACTCAGCGCCACGCAGCGCAGCACCGTGGCGGACGTGTACGAGTCGTTCCTGTTCCCGAACCGCGACGTCAAGCAGCTCACCGCGGACGCGCAGTCGGGAGCGGACGTCACGGAGCGACTCGAGGTCGTGCACGGGCAGATCGGAGCCGTGCTCGCTCAGCTCGGAGATGTCGACCCGCGCTTCGGTCGGTACGGCGAGCGGCTCGAGCGGGCGATCACGGCCTACCGCGGAGGCGACCGGGACGCCCTCGCCCGGCCCCTGTCCGGCTCGTACCACGACGTGTGGATGGAGCTGCACGAGGACCTCATCGCGACGCTCGGGCGGGAGCGCACGGAGGACGACGAGTGACCCACACCCACCGCGCCTCCAGTCCGACGTCAGTGGGCCGGCGAGACGTCACCGAGTGGCGGAGCCCCGCGGGCCGACGCCTGGCCGACCGCCACCAGCGGCTCGTCGACCGGGTCGGCGCGCACCGGGCGCTCATCGGCCTGCTCGCCGTCGGGGGCGGGGTCGCGGCCGGCGCGACCTGGCTCGCGGCGACGATCTACGACGACGTGGCCGACCGCAACGGCATCGCGAGCCTCGATCAGCCCGCGCTCGCCTTGGCCAAGCGGCTCCGCTCACCCGCGCTCGACGGCACGGCGGCGGCGATCGCGCACGGGTTCGGCCCGGTCGGCATGCCCCTGCTCGCGGCGGCAGCGGGTGGTGCGTTCGCGCTCGAGCAACGGAAGGCCGCGCCGTTCACGCTGCTCGCCGCTGCCGGGCTCGGCTCGCTCGGCATGACCGTCGCCGGCAAGCGGATCATCCACCGCCACCGGCCGGGCCGTCGTGACGCGATCCCGCCGTACGAGCGGTCGCCGTCGTTCCCGTCCGGGCACACGCTCAATGCGACGACGATCGCCGGGATCGTCGCGTACCTCCTGATGCTGCGGCAGCGTCGGCAGGCACCGCAGGTGGTCGTCGCCGGGTCGGCCCTCGCCACGATCGCTGGGGTCGGGCTGTCCCGGGTCCTGCTCGGCGCGCACTGGTTCACGGACGTCGCGGTGGGATGGACGACGGGTGCCGGGTGGCTCGCGACGGTCATCACCGTCCACCGACTGCACCTGACGACGGAGCACGGCAGGACGCCGGCCGCCACTGACATCGACGGCCGGCGCTGAGCCTCCCGGTCCGCGCATCCCGGAGGGCCGACACCGGTCCGCAGGTCACGATGCGGACACGGGGGCGTTGCGATTCGATGAATGCCGGTCACGGGAGCCTCCACGGCCCCTACGGTCGAGTGGTGACCGCTCGACCGCTGCTGCTGCCCACGCTCGTCGTGGGCGCGCTGCTGCTCGGCGGATGCAGCACCCCGGGGACCGCGGCGATCGCCGGAGCCACCACCGACGGGGCAGGCGCTGCCGTCGCCACGCCGCGCGTGGTCGAGACCGCCAGCCTCCTGAGGACCGATGGCGAGCCCAGCACCGACACGACGATCAGCGCCGCCAGCCTGCGGACCGTCGACGTCATCGAACTCGACGCCGAGCAGCTCCGCCTGTCCGACGGCGACGACCTCGTCGCGGTCGCGCCGATGACCGACGGCGACGCCACCGTGGGCCTCCTCCGTCGGCTGCTCGGCAAACCGCGGATCACCCGCACGGCGGTGGGCGACGGCGGCACCTGTGTCCCGGCGAGCACGTCGTACACGTGGGGCCGAGGCCTCCGGGTCGTCGACCTCGCGCAGACGTCCACCCGCGGGAACGCCGTCGACATCCGCATGCTCAAGGCGTCGATCACCGGACGGTCGGGGGCCACCGTGCACCTCCAGGGGCCCAACGGTGTCACGGTCGGCGACGACATCCGCGAGCGCGTCGCCACGGCCTCGGGCCGCGACAAGGAGTCCTACGCCTCGGGCGACCGCGCGAACTGGCAGATCGTGCTGCAGGAGGGCTGGGTCCTCGATCCGGACGCCTCCGACGCCGAGGTCGACGGCGTCTCCGCGATCACGAAGGGCACCGAGGTCGCCGTCATCGGATCGCCCATGCCGGTGCACTCGTCCGACGACTGCTAGTCCGCGCCGGTCTCAGTCGAGCGGGGTCCCGACCCGGTAGAAGGCGACCGCGTTGTCGACGAGCACGGCCCGGGCGTCGTCGGGATCGAGCCCCTCGACGGCCACGGCGACGTCCTCGTCCCGGAACGGTCGCCGCGCTCGCGTGCTCGGCAGGTCCGTCCCGAACAGGAGCGCGCGCGGGTCGACCCGGTGGACGGCGGCGAGGGTCTCGCGCACGTCGAGGTCCACGCGGCCGAACCCGGTCGCCTTGACACGGAGCCCGCGCTCGACGAGACGCAGCAGGACGTCCCGGTGCGCGTGCATCATCCCGAGGTGGTCGACGGAGGCACGGGGCAGCGCCCGGAGCACCGGCTCGAGTTCGGCGAGATCCGCCGCGTCGAGGTACAGCTCGACGTGCATGCCGGCGACGTCCCACGCTCGACGCCCGAGCGCCACGAGATCGGTCACCGCCGTGGATCCGCCGCGGTACAGGTTGCAGCGGATCCCCCGGACCCCGGCCGCGGCGAGCACCCGGAGTCCGTCGTCGGCGATGTCCGTCGGCACGTTCACGACGCCGACGAACGACGGTCCGAGCCGGTCCAGCGCGTCGAGGAGGTACGTCGTGTCGACGCCCTGGAACGAGCCGGACACCACGACGCCGCCGATCACGTCGAACGCCGCCGTGCGGGTCCGGTAGTCGTCGACCGTGAACCGCGGTGGGAGGTACCCGTCGTTCGGCACGAGCGGGAACCGCGGATCGATGACGTGGAGGTGGCTGTCGAAGACCTGGATCGGCACGCCGCCATGATGCCCACCCGTCCCCGCGAGATCGCACCTGCTGCCGCTCTGAAGCTCCCGAAAGGGGCAACGAGTGCGATCTCGCGGGCGGGCGTCAGACGCCCAGGACGAGCCGCGCCACCACCGGGAAGTGATCGCTCGCCGCCCAGGTGCTCGGGTCGTCGTGGTCGATGCGGATGCCCTCGACCTCCACGGGTCCGCGCGTCAGGATCCAGTCGATCCGGACACCCCCGTCCACGGGCGGCTCCCAGCCGTTGAAGCTCGACACGGGGTCGTCGGCACCGGCGCGCGTCCAGGCGTCCGCGAACCCCGCGACCGCCAAGCGTTCCGACGCCGCGGCGAGCCCCGCGCCCTCGTTGAAGTCCCCCGTGACGACGACCGGCCCGGAGGCATCGGCGAGGCGCGCGGCGATGAGGTCCGCGCTCATCCGGCGCACCTCGGCGCCCCGGGACGTCTGGACGTAGTCGGTGTGGGTCGTCAGGAGCGTGAAGCGCTCGTCGGTGACGAGGTCGTGGAAACGCCCCCAGGTCGCCATCCGGACGTGTGAGGTGTTCCAGGTGTTCGACCCGACGGCGTCCGGGGTGTCCGACAGCCAGAACGCGCCGTCCTCCTCGACCGCCACGCGGTCCCGTCGGTGGAACACCGCCGCGTACTCGCCACGCTCGCCGCCCTCGCGTCCCTGGCCGATGTCGCCGTACTCGGGCAGCGCTGCTCGGAGGTCCTCCATCTGCGCGTGGAACGCCTCCTGCACGCAGAGCACGTCGGGGTCGTTCCGCCGGATGATCGCCACGAGCAGCGGCAGGCGATCCGCCCAGTCGTGTGCCGGGTCGTGGTGGTGGTTCTTGACGTTGTAGGTCATCACCGTCAGGGGCACGGCGGTGCGGAGCGTCGCGGCTCCGCCGGTCGTGGAGGGACTGCTCACGCCGTCGACGCTATCGTGCGCCCGTCGTCACGTCCGGTTCCGGACGCGACGACGCCCTCCGTCCGTGCGCGGTCGGAGGGCGTCGGGTCGTGCGATCAGGCGCTGAGCGCCGGGTAGTCCGTGTACCCCTCGGCCGTCGTGCCGTAGAAGGTCGCCGGGTTCGGGGTGTTCTCCTCGGCGTCGCGCTCCCAACGGGTGGCGAGGTCGGGGTTCGCGATGGCGGCGCGGCCGACCCCGACGGCGTCGGCGAGACCAGCCTCGACGAGGCCGATCGCCTCGGTCCGGGTGGTCGGCGCGCTGAACCCGCTGTTCGCGATGAACGGCGCGCCGATGGTGCGTCGGATCCCCTGCACGAAGTCACCGGCGGGCTCGGCGTGGAGCACGTCGACGAACGCGAGCCCGAGCGGGGCGAGTCCCTCGGCCACGGCCGTGTACGTCGCGACGAGGTCGTCGCGGTCGGTCTCGAGCGCACCCTGGATGTTGTGCTCCGGGGAGAGGCGGATGCCCGTCCGGCCGGCACCGACGGCAGCGGCCACCGCGGCGGTCACCTCGACCGCGAGGCGCGCCCGGTTCTCCGGCGTCCCGCCGTACTCGTCCGTGCGCTCGTTCGACGCGGGCGAGAGGAACTGGTGCACCAGGTACCCGTTCGCGCCGTGGACCTCGACGCCGTCGAACCCGGCGCGGATCGCGTTGCGGGCCGCGGCGACGAACTGCTCGACGACCTCGTGCACCTCGTCGGTGGTGAGGGCGTGCGGCACCGGGTACTCGGCCTTGCCGAGCGGCGTGTGTGCCTCACCCGGAGCCGCGAGGGCGCTCGGGCCGACGATGCGCGGCGTCAGCGAGATGTCGGTGTGGGAAACGCGGCCGCCGTGCATGAGCTGCATCACGATCGTGCCCCCGGCGGCGTGCACCGCGTCGGCGACCCGGGCCCACCCGGCGACCTGCTCGTCCGTCTCGATGCCCGGCTGGCCGGGGTACGAGCGGGACTCCTGCACCGGCCAGGTCCCCTCGGTGACGATCATGCCGAGCCCGGCGCGCTGCGCGTAGTGCTCGACGAGCAGGTCGTTCGGGACGCCGTCGACCCCGGCGCGGGTGCGCGTGAGCGGGGCCATGACGATGCGGTTGCGGAGCTGGAGGTCGCCGAACTGGGCGGGGTCGAAGAGGTTCACACGAGGCCCGAACCGCGATCCGGGTTGTTCCATTCCGCAACTTGACCCCCAGAACGGGCGCTTTCCACAGGCTCCCGCCACCGCTTGCATGGAAGGACCGCGCACCACCCATGACGCGACGCCCACCGCAGGAGGACCACCCTGATGGAAACGACGACCGACACCACCGAGTCGGCCACCCAGACGCTCGCGGCCGTGGACGTCCGCATCGGCATCGTCGAGGCGGCCCTGCGGGTGCTGTCCCGCCAGTCCTACCGCCGCACGACGTTGCGGGACGTCGCGGACGAGGCCGGGATGACCCTGGAGCAGGTCGGCGAGCACTTCCCCACGTGGCCGGGGCTCGTCATGGCCACCCTGCACCACTGGCAGACCCTGCGGACCGCGCACCTCCTGGACGTCGGACGGGACCACGGCGTGCTCGAGTTCATGCGTCGCCTGGTCGAGGAGAACCTCGACGACCCCGTGATGGCACGGTTGCTCGTCATGGTGCTCGCGGAGGCGATGGACCCGACGCACCCGAGCGCGCCCTACCTGCAGACGCGCTACGAGGCGTTCCACCAGACCATCCTGACCGCGGTCGAACACGACATCGCGATGGGGCGCTTGCCCCACGACCTGCAGGCGGACCACGCCGCCGAGCTCATCCTCGGGCTCTGGGAAGGGCTGTGGATGCAGTTCCTGCTCCGCCCGCAGATGGACATGCAGGCGGCGTTCGACCGCGCGCTCGGTGTGCTGGTCCGCGACTGGCGCGTGGTCTAACCCAGGTCGCCTGCGTCCGGGGCGAGTGCGCTGAGGTACGCGAAGTGCGCATCGAGCGCACGGCGACCGTCGCGCGTCAGGCCGGCCCAGGTGCGGGCGTGGCCTCGGTCGCGCTGGACCCGGCGGAGCACCACGTAACCGGCGTCGGTGAGCACCCGGAGGTGCTTGCTCAGCGTCGCGTCCGAGACGTCGAGTGCGTCCCGCAAGGTCGCGAACTCGACCTCGCCACCGCGTGCCAGCAGCGCGCAGATCTGGAGGCGCTGTGGCGCGTGGATCGTCGCGTCGAACGTCGGTTCCATCGGTGCCGTCACGCGTCGCGGCGCCCGAGGTACCGCCGTGCGGCCGCGTCCGCGAGCGGACCGGTCAGGGCGGACACGAGCCCGACGACCGTCGCCACCACGATGCCCTCGGGCACGGTCCAGGAGCGCAGGACGACCGAGGCCGTGAGCGCTGCGACGGCGACGACCAGGGCGATGACGGACCAGGGAGCGCCCGCGCGGAGGAACTGCCACCGGTCCGGGTTCGCCCGCGAGAACCCGACCACGCCCGTGCGGCGCCGTGCCAGGCCGATGGACAGGACGAGCCCGATGCCGAGCGGGAGGAGGTCCCACGCGGATCGGCTCCGCACGCCGTAGACGGTGAGGGCGATGCCGAGGCCGTGCAGCGCGTGGAACCACCACGGTGAGCGCAGCCGGTCGGTCATCCGGGCGCGTGCGGCACGGACGGCTTCGCGGGCTGCGAGCGGGTCGATCGGCCCGAAGGCCCGGTTCTCGTCGATGTTTTCCATGTCGGCAACAATACTGTTTCCAACACGGAAAGCAAGAGGCACGGGTGCGGCGGCCTGCGGACGCCACCGTCGCGGCGGACTAGCGTCGGGCCTCCAGACGGAAGGGACGGGCATGACGGACCTGGGACCACGCGAGACGGGGGCCGGCGACGAACGCGGCCCGCTGCAGAAGGCGGCCGACGCGTCGACCGGACGGCAGGAGCACGGCATCGGCGACCACGCCCACCGCGTGAAGGACACGGCGTACAGCCCCTCGAGCGACGCCGAGACGGAGGCCGCGCAGGACCTCCAGCGCGACGACGCCGACCTGGCGGAGGACGGCATCGACCCGTCGAAGGTCGTGACGGCGCCGGGGACCGGCGGCGCGGACGACGTCGGCGACGTCGAGCCCGAGGCGGGTGACATCCACCTGCCGTTCCAGGCGTCGGACAACGGCGCCGGCGACAACACGACCGGCCCGCGGTAGTCAGACCGTGGCACGCACGGGCGGACGCTCCTGCTGTCCCTCCTCGCGCTGCTGTTACTGCGGGGCGGTGTGCGCGGCGCCTGACCCCGAGGTCGGACCTCTGGCGCGGTGGCTCATCGTCGCGCTCGATGGACGTCCCGCAAAGCTGTCGCGCCTACCGTGCCCCGGGTGTCGGAGCCCGAACTCGCCGCAGCGCAGACAACGCCGCGCTCGCACCTGTACGAGATCGACGTGCTCCGGCTCCTCACGTTCGCGTGCGTCATCGCCGTCCACACCGTCAACTACATCGGCGGGTTCGGCGTCGTCACGGACGCGCTGCTCACCCTGCTCCACTTCACGCGTGGGGCGTTCTTCTGGCTGACCGCGTTCGTGCTCACCTACGGGCAGCTCCGTCGGCCGCGGCCGCTCCGCCGGTTCTGGCCGCGGCGGTTCCTGCTCGTCGGGCTGCCGTACGTCGTCTGGTCGGGCGTGTACGTGTTCCTGAACGCGACGATCTCGGACTCGCTCGGTGACCCGATCGCCCGGCTCGTCGACTGGGGGCAGGCGCTCCTGCGGGGCGACGCGGCGGAGCAGCTGTACTTCCTGCTCGTGACCATGCAGGTGTACCTCGTGATCCCGGCGTTCATCTGGGCCGTGCGGCGGTTCCCCGAGGCCCACCTGCTGTTCCTCTCGGTCGCGTTCCTCGTCCAGGGCGCGGTGTTCTGGGTCGCGCGGTACGAGCCCGCGACCGTCGCCTGGACGCACGGCTCCCTGACGAGTGTGTTCACGAGCTACCTGTTCTTCGTCGTGGGCGGCGTCGTCGCCGGCGCGCATGCCGACGCGGTGCTGCGGTGGGTGCGCAGGCACCGGGTCGTCCTCGCGGTCGCACTCACCGCCACCGCGGTGCTCGCCCTCGCCGTCTACGCGCTGAACCGTCACATCGGCCTCGACCTCAGCGACGCCTCGGACGAGATGCAGCCCGTGCAGCTCGTGTGGAGCACGGTCGCGACACTCGCCCTGCTGAGCGTCGGCGCCTGGTGGGCGGACCACCGCCGCCCGGGTTCGTGGGACGACCGGACGCTCGCGTGGGCGTCGGACCGGTCGTTCGGGATCTTCCTGAGCCATCCGGCGATGATCACGATCCTGCTCGCGCTCGGCATCACGGCACCGTCGAACCCGGCCGCCCTGCGCGTGCCGATCGCGTACGTGCTCGTCGTGATCGGTGCGGTCGTCGCCACCGAGGCATTCCGGTGGACGCCGCTCAGCCTGCCGCTGACGGGGCGGCCGATGGTGCGTCGCGCCCGGGAGGCCCGTGTTCAGCCCGTCGGTGAGAACCGGTAGCCCATCCCCGCCTCGGTGACGAGGTACCGCGGGCTCGCCGGATCCGGCTCGAGCTTCTTCCGCAGCTGCGCCATGTACAGCCGCAGGTACCCGCTGTCACCCCCGTGCGACGGACCCCACACCTCGGTGAGGAGCATCTCACGGGTCATGAGTCGATCCGGGTGCGCCAGGAGGACCTCGAGCAGCCGCCACTCCGTCGGGGTGAGCCGCACGGGGGCGCCGGTGCCTTCGGCCCACGTCACCTGCTTGGCGGCGAGGTCGACCACGAGGTCGCCGATCCGGACGGTCGGGGCCTCCTCGGCCGGGGCCCGTCGACGGCCGAGCGCCCGGAGGCGGGCCAGGAGCTCGTCCATCTGGAACGGCTTCGTCACGTAGTCGTCCGCCCCGGCGTCGAGCGCGTCCACCTTGTCGGCCGAGTCCGTGCGGCCGGACAACACGAGCACGGGCACCTGGGTCCACGCCCGGAGCGCCTCGAGCACCCCGAGACCGTCGAGCCGCGGCATGCCGAGGTCGAGGAGCACGAGGTCCGGCCGCTGCGTGATCACCGCGTCGAGCGCAGCCCGGCCGTCGCGGGCGGTGACGATCTCGTAACCACGGGCGCCGAGCGTGACGGACATGGCTCGGACGAGCTGGGCGTCGTCGTCGGCGATGAGGATCTTCACTGTTGTCCTTCCTGGCCCGCGCCGGCGACCGGCAGGCGGACGACGACCGTGAGCCCGCCACCCGGGGTGTCGTCGACCCGGATGGTCCCACCCATGCCCTCGGTGAACCCGCGGGCGAGCGCGAGTCCGAGTCCGAGTCCGCTCTCGTTGTCCGTGTCCCCGAGCCGCTGGAAGGGCAGGAACACGTCCTCGCGACGCTCGGGCGGGATGCCCGGCCCCGTGTCCGCGACGCGCAGCTCGACGGCGGGGCCGAAGGCACTCGCGGCCACGCGGATCCGTGCCCCCTCCGGCGAGTAGCGCTGCGCGTTCGCGAGCAGGTTCACGACGACCCGCTGCAGGAGCACCGGATCGGCGCGGACGGGCAGGAGATCGGCGGGCAGGTCGAGGTCGACGTCCGTGGGACCGAGTGCGAGCTCGTCGAGCGCCGGGGCGACGACGTCCTCCAGGGCGATCGTCTGCGGCGTCACCGCGAGCACCCCGGCCTGCACGCGGCTCACGTCGAGCAGGTCGGCCAGCAACGCCGCGAGGGACCGCAGGCTCTCGTCGGCGGTCGCGAGCAGTTCCTCCCGGTCGGACTCCGTCAGCGTGACGTCGGCTGCGCGGAGCCCGCCGATCGCGGCCGTGGCCGCGGCCACCGGGCGGCGCACGTCGTGTCCGACCGCGGCGAGCAGGGCGCTCCGGACCCGGTCGGTGGCCGCGATCCGCTCCGCGTCGACGGCGGCCCGGGCGAGCACGCGGTGCTCGAGCGCGGCGTCGATCTGCTGCTCGACGACGGCCAGGAGGCGCCGCTCACCCGGTCCGACCGTGCCACCCCGGATCTCGAGCAGACCGCCGGCCGGGAGGCGCCGGGTCACGTCCGCGTCGCCACGCACGTCACCGGACACCGCGGCCTCGACCCCGTCGGCCAGGACGCGCACGCTCGCGACGCCGAAGGCCTCCCGTGTGCGGTCGACGAGTGCGTCGAGGGCGTCGTCGCCGCGCAGCACCCCGCCGGCGATGCTCGTGAGCAGGGCGGACTCGGCTGCCGCCCGACGCGCAGCCCGGGCGTGCCGGGCCGAACGGTCGACGACCACGCTCACGAGCACCGCGCTGACGACGTAGAGCACGAGGGCGACGAGGTGCGACGGCTGCTGCACCGTGATGCGGTGGACCGGGGCGACGAAGAAGTAGTCGAGCGACAGTCCCGACAGCATCGCGGCGAGCACCGCCGGCCACGCGCCGCCGACGAGTGCGGCGACGAGCACGAGGAGCTGGTACGCCAGCGCCTCGACCGTGATGTCCCCGCGCGCCCCGATCGCGACGAGCAACGCGGTGAGCGACGGTCCGACGACGACCACCAGCGCGACGGCACCGAGCACGCGGGACCGGCTGAGGCTGCCGGTCCGTCCGGTCGCGAACCGAACGGTGCGGCGGAGCACCGAGGAGTCGGTGTGGACCGCGTGATCGGCCTCGGGTCGTCGACGCTCCATGCGCTCATCCTGCCGTGGGGACGCGCCCCGCGCGCCCACCCGGACGATATACTACGTATCAGCGAGGGACACGGGCGACGACGACCTAGAGACGGCAGAAGCTCCGGGTCCGCCGAGGCGGAATACCGGAGCTTCCTTCCGTGGCCCAGGCGACATGCGGCAGAGGTCATCGAGGGCTTTCGAGAGGAACATACCACATTCCATGCGTGATACGGACGATGCCTGGTTCCGAAGCTGGGTGAGTGAACCGAGGCTCGAACCGTACCTCCGAGCCGCCGGCCACGATGCCCGACGCGCTCGTGCGCTGTACGGATGGAACGCACGGTTGGCGTCTGCCTTCCTCCACGACCTCGCGCATCTGGAGGTCGGTCTCCGGAACGCCTTCGACCGCGCGCTCTGCGACGCGGTCCTCGCTGGCGACGACCACTGGACGGACCGCCGGACGCTCCGTCAGCTGTTCCCGGTCCAGGCGCGTCCAGATCGACGCACCGGTGGGATCCGAGACGCCAACGCCATCGCGCGCCGAAGGGTGGCCGAGGCGACCGCACGGGCGCGACCAGCAGACGGAAGCACCGTGCTCCCCGGCAAGATCATCGCCGAGCTGCCGTTCGGATTCTGGGCATTGATGCCCACGGACCGTCTGGAACGGGGAGTCTGGCGACCGTACCTGCACCGTGTGTACGGACCGGGAACCCACCGTGATGACGTGCGCGACGCGCTCGACGCCCTCCGGCGGTTCCGGAACCGGGTCGCCCATCACGAGTGCATCATGCAGGGCGCGGAAACCCACCGCCGTCGGCTCGTCGGGCAGGTGCGCCGGCTGTCCGAGGAGGCCGCGCGCGACCTCGCCGCGCGGAGTGACGTCGCGCGCCTCCTGCGCGAGCGCCCGTGACCGCCGCACCGGGGGCGGGCGTTAGTGGTCCGTACGGCTTCGCTCCGGGGCCGTTAGGGAACCGTGAGGACGCCCGGTCGGACTCCGCGCCGGGCGCACGATCACTTCCGGCATCCGGATCGGGTGCGGCCCCGGCTCCGGCCCCGGCCAGCTGACAACCAGGAGTTGGTCCTCGTGTTCGACGTGTTCGTCGTCCTCGGCACGGTCGCGCTGTTCAGCGTGATCGCGCTCATCGGCAAGGGGGTGGAGCGCCTGTGATCGTCATCACCATCGCCGCGGCCGTGCTCGGCATCGCCGCCATCGGCTACCTCGTGTGGGCGCTCGTGCGCCCGGAGCAGTTCTGATGAGCGCCGGGGAGACCTGGGCGGGCATCGCGTCCGTCGCGGCACTCGTGCTGCTCCTCGTCGTCGTGCACCGCCCACTCGGCGACCACATGGCCCGCCTCTACACGCCCACGAAGCACATGCGTGTGGAGCGCGGCGTGTACCGGCTCATCGGGGTCGACCCCGACGCGGAGCAGTCGTGGCCCGCCTACCTGCGGAGCGTCCTGCTGTTCAGCGTGGTCGGCGTGTTCGCCATCTACACGCTCGAGCGTCTGCAGGCCGTGCTCCCCGCGAGCCTCGGACTGCCCGCGGTCACGCCGAGCCTGGCATTCGACACGGCGGTCTCGTTCGTGACGAACACGAACTGGCAGTCGTACTCCCCCGAGCTCACCCTGGGCTACACGGTCCAGATGGCCGGCCTGGCCGTGCAGAACTTCCTGTCGGCCGCGGTCGGCATGGCGGTCGCCGCGGCGCTCGTCCGCGGATTCGCCCGGCGACGTACCGGGACCCTCGGCAACTTCTGGGTGGACACGGTCCGCACGGTGTGGCGTCTGCTGCTGCCGGTGTCCTTCGTGTTCGCGATCGTCCTCATCGCGGGCGGCGCCGTGCAGAACTTCCTCGACCCGACCACCGTGCACACGCTCGCGGGCGGCACGCAGACGATCGCGGGTGGCCCCGCGGCGTCGCAGGAGGCCATCAAGGAGTTCGGCACGAACGGCGGCGGGTTCTTCAACGCGAACTCCGCCCACCCGTTCGAGAACCCGCAGCCGTGGACGAACCTCCTCGAGGTGTTCCTGCTGCTGGCGATCCCGTTCAGCCTGCCGCGCACGTTCGGCACGATGGTCGGCGACCGCCGCCAGGGGTACGCCATCCTCGCCACGATGGGCGTCATCTTCCTCGTCTCGCTCTCGGCGATGTCGTCACTCGAGCTCGCCGGCGGCGGCACCGCGACCCACCTCGCGGGTGCCGCGATGGAGGGCAAGGAGGTCCGGTTCGGCGTCATCGGGACGACGATCTTCAACACCTCCTCGACCATCACGTCCACCGGCGCCGTGGACGGCATGATCGACAGCCAGACCCCGCTCGGCGGCATGATGGCGATGATCAACATGATGCTCGGCGAGATCGCGCCGGGTGGGACCGGGTCCGGCCTGTACGGCATGCTCGTCCTCGCCGTCATCACGGTGTTCATCGCCGGCCTGCTCGTCGGCCGCACGCCCGAGTACCTCGGCAAGAAGATCCGTGCCCGCGAGATGACGTTCGCGTCCCTGTACGTGCTCGTCACACCGGCCATCGTCCTGCTCGGTGCGGGACTCTCCCTGGTGATCCCCGGCGTCGCGCAGCAGGTCGAGCACACCTCGATCTCCAACCCGGGCAACCACGGGTTCTCCGAGCTGCTCTACGCGTTCACGAGCGCCGCGAACAACAACGGGTCCGCGTTCGGCGGCATCACCGCGAACACGACGTGGATGAACTCGGCCCTCGCGGTCGCGATGGCCCTGGGCCGCTTCGTCCCGATCGTGCTCGTGCTCGCGCTCGCCGGGTCCCTCGCCCAGCAGGACCACGTGCCCGCCACCTCCGGGACGCTGCCGACGCACCGCCCGCTGTTCATCGTCCTGCTCGCCGGTGTCGCCGTGATCGTCACCGCCCTGACCTACTTCCCGGTCCTCGCACTGGGCCCCCTCGCAGAAGGACTCGTCCGATGAGCACCACCGCTCCCGACACCGAGGACACGACCGTGTCCGACCACCCGACCCGGCGGAACGCCGCGTTCGGCCCCCGGCAACTCGCCGCCGGCCTCCCGGGCGCCGTCCGCAAGCTCGACCCCCGCATGATGTGGGGGAACCCCGTCATGTTCATCGTCGAGGTCGGCGCCGCACTGACGACGGTCACCGCGATCGTCGACCCCCTCTCGCACGAGTCGGCAACGGGCGCCGCGGCCGTCCCCGCGTCCTTCACCTGGGCGATCGCGATCTGGCTCTGGCTCACGGTCGTGTTCGCGAACCTCGCCGAGTCCGTGGCCGAGGGGCGCGGCAAGGCGCAGGCCGACGCGCTCCGGAAGACCCGCAGCACGACGACGGCCCGCCGTGTCGTCGCGTACGACCGAGCCGGGGACCCCGCTGCCGACCGGGCACAGACCGAGGAGGTCGCCAGCGTCGACCTGGCCAAGGGCGACGTCGTGCTCGTCGAGGCGAACGACGTGATCCCGGGCGACGGCGACGTCATCGACGGCATCGCCTCGGTCGACGAATCGGCCGTCACGGGCGAGTCCGCCCCCGTCATCCGCGAGTCCGGCGGCGACCGCTCGGCCGTCACGGGCGGCACGCGCGTGCTGTCCGACCGGATCGTCGTGCGGATCACGTCGACGCCGGGCGAGACGTTCATCGACCGGATGATCCGGCTCGTCGAGGGCGCGGCACGGCAGAAGACCCCGAACGAGATCGCGCTCAACATCCTGCTCGCGTCGCTGTCGATCATCTTCGTCATCGTCTGCCTCACGCTCCAGCCACTCGCCGGCCTCGTCGGGTCGACCGTCAGCGTCACGGTGCTCATCGCCCTGCTGGTCTGCCTCATCCCGACCACGATCGGCGCGCTGCTCTCCGCGATCGGCATCGCCGGCATGGACCGGCTGGTCCAGCACAACGTGCTCGCGATGTCGGGCCGCGCGGTCGAGGCCGCCGGCGACATCACCACACTGCTCCTCGACAAGACGGGCACGATCACGTACGGCAACCGCCGGGCCTCCCGGGTCGTCCCGGTCGGCGCGGTGACGGAGGCCGAACTCATGGCCGCCACCGCGCTCTCGTCGGCCGCCGACGGCACGCCGGAGGGCCGCTCGATCGTCGAACTCGCCGCCCAGGCCGGCGCCCCGACGGGCGCCCCCGCGGGCGCAGTCGAGGTCCCCTTCACGGCGCAGACCCGCATGTCCGGTGTCGACCTCCGTGACGGCACGCAGGTCCGGAAGGGCGCCGCGGCCGCGGTGCTCGACTGGGCCGGGACGAGCGACAGCGCCGTGGTCGCCCAGGTCGACGCCACCGTGGCGGAGATCTCGGACCAGGGCGGGACCCCACTCGTCGTCGCGCGCCGGGACGCGGACGGCACCACGGCCCTCCTCGGCGTCGTGCACCTCAAGGACGTCGTCAAGGACGGCATCGCCGAGCGCTTCGCGGACATGCGCGCCATGGGCATCCGCACCGTCATGATCACGGGTGACAACCCGCGCACGGCGGCCGCGATCGCGGCCGAGGCGGGCGTCGACGACTTCCTCGCCGAGGCGACGCCCGAGGACAAGCTGCGGCTCATCAAGCAGGAGCAGGAGGGCGGCAACCTCGTCGCGATGACCGGTGACGGCACGAACGACGCCCCGGCGCTCGCCCAAGCCGACGTCGGCGTCGCGATGAACACGGGCACGACCGCGGCCAAGGAGGCCGGCAACATGGTCGACCTCGACTCGGACCCGACGAAGCTCATCGACGTCGTGCGGATCGGCAAGCAGTTGCTCATCACCCGCGGGGCGCTCACCACGTTCTCGATCGCGAACGACGTCGCGAAGTACTTCGCGATCATCCCCGCGATGTTCCAGGTGGCGTTCCCCGGCCTGGCGGTGCTCAACGTCATGCACCTGCACAGCCCGGCGTCGGCGATCCTCAGCGCGGTCGTGTTCAACGCGCTCGTCATCGTCGCGCTCATCCCCCTGTCGCTCCGCGGCGTCACGTACCGGGCAGCGTCCGCGTCGAGCATCCTCGGCCGGAACCTGCTCGTCTACGGCCTCGGCGGCGTCATCGTGCCGTTCATCGGCATCAAGATCATCGACCTCATCGTCGGTCTCATCCCGGGCTTCTGAGCCCGGCAACGAGGAGTTCCACACCATGGCATCGACACGCACCACACTCCGCACGGCGGGCGTCGCCCTCCGTCTCACCGTCCTCAGCACGATCGTCCTCGGCGTCGGGTACCCGCTCGCCGTCTGGGGCGTCGGGCAGGTCGCGTTCCCGCACCAGGCGAACGGCTCGATGGTCCAGGACTCGTCCGGCCACGTCGTCGGCTCGTCGCTCGTCGGCCAGTCGTTCACGACGCGGAAGGGCGCCACGATCGACCGTTGGTTCCGGTCGCGCCCCTCCGCGGCGGGGGACGGGTACGACGCCAACGCGTCCTCCGGCTCGAACCTCGGCCCGGACAACCCCGACCTCGTCACGGCCGTCCGGGAGCGCCGCGCCGCCATCGCGAAGGCCGACGGCGTGCCCGTCTCCGCCGTGCCGGCCGACGCCGTCACCGCGTCCGGCTCGGGCCTCGATCCCGACATCAGCCCGGCGTCCGCGCTCGAGCAGGTCGACCGCGTCGCCCACGCCCGCGGCCTGTCCACGACGCGGGTCCGGCAGCTCGTCGAGGACCACACCGCCGGACGCCAGCTCGGGTTCCTCGGTGACCCGACGGTGGACGTGCTCGAGCTCAACCTCGCGCTCGCCGACCTGCGCTGAGGACGACGAGCATGCAGCGGGGACGCCTCCGGGTCCTGCTCGGCGCCGCCCCGGGCGTCGGCAAGACCTACACCATGCTCGAGGAGGGCCGCCGCCTCCGCGACGAGGGCCGTGACGTCGTCGTGGCCGTGGTGGAGACCCACGGCCGCGCGGCGACCGCGGCCCTCGTCGCGGGGCTCGAGCTGGTCCCGCGGCGCACGGTCCTGCACCGCGGCGTCCGGCTCGACGACATGGACCTGGAGGCCGTGCTCGCCCGCCGCCCGGACGTCGCGCTCGTCGACGAACTCGCCCACACGAACGCCCCCGGCAGCCCGCACGACAAGCGCTGGCAGGACGTCGAGGCGATCCTCGCCGCCGGGATCGACGTGATCTCGACGGTGAACGTGCAGCACATGCAGTCACTGTCGACCGTCGTGCAGGAGATCACGGGCACGGTGCAGCGCGAGACCGTCCCCGACGCGGTCGTCCGGGCCGCCGACCAGATCGAGGTCGTCGACCTCTCGCCGCAGGCCCTGCGAGACCGGCTCTCCGACGGGGTGGTCTACCCCGCGGCTCGGATCGACGCCGCGCTGTCGAACTACTTCCGGCTCGGGAACCTGACGGCGCTCCGCGAGCTCGCGCTCCTCTGGCTCGCCGACGAGGTCGACGACGCCCTGAAGAAGTACCGCGCCGAGCACGGCATCCAGCACAAGTGGGAGGCCCGGGATCGCGTCCTGGTCGCACTCACCGGCGGTCCCGAGGGCGAGACCCTGCTCCGCCGCGGGGCACGGATCGCCGCCCGATCCGCCGGCGGCGAGCTCGCCGCCGTGCACGTCACCACGAGCGACGGCCTCCGCGAGCGCCATCCGGGTGCGCTCGGTCGCCAGCGGGCACTCGTCGAGCAGCTCGGCGGCACCTACCACCAGGTCGTCGGGGACGACGTTCCGACCACGCTCGTGCGGTTCGCCCGATCCGTCGACGCGACCCAGATCGTGATCGGGGTGAGCCGTCGGTCGCGGGTGCTCGCCGCGCTGACCGGTCCGGGCATCGGCACGACCATCGTGCGCGAGTCCGGTGACATCGACGTCCACATCGTGACGCACAGCGCCGCCGGGGGCCGCCTCGCACTCCCCCGACTGGGCGGCAGTCTGTCGCGCTCCCGGGTCGTGGCCGCGTTCCTCCTGGCCCTCGCGATCGGGCCGCTCCTGACGTTCGTGCTGTCCTCCGTGGGCGACCGCGACGCGATCACGGTCGAGGTGCTCGCCTACCAGATGCTCGTGCTCGTCGTGGCGCTCGTCGGCGGGATGTGGCCGGCAGTGTTCGCCGCGGTGCTGTCGGGGCTGTCCCTCGACTTCTTCTTCGTGCAACCCCTGTACACGGTGACCGTGCAGCGGCCCTGGCACCTCGCGGCCCTCATCCTCTACGTGGCGAGCGCCGTCGCGGTGAGCTGGGTCGTGGACCGGTCCGCGCGACGATCGCGCGCCGCCCGCCGTGCCGCCGCCGAGTCCGCGCTCCTGGTCGGGATCGCCGGCAGCGTCCTGCGCGGGGACGACGCCCTGCAGGCACTCGTCGACCGAGCGCGTGAGGCGTTCGGGTTCGACGGTGTGCTCGTCCGGCAGGGTGAGGACGTCGTCGCCGAGGCCGGCGCCGTGCATGGTGCGCCGAGCGCGACCACGCGCCTCCAGTCCGGCGGCACGGTCGAGTTCCACGGTTCCGCCGACCCAGGCGGACAGCGGTTGCTCCGCGTCGTCGAGCGGCAGATCGACGTGGCGCTCGACCACCGCACCCTGGCGCGGACGGCGGGCGAGGCGGAGCGGATCGCGGCGGCGGACCGGGTGCGCAGCGCCATCCTCGCCGCCGTCGGGCACGACGTGCGTCGGCCGCTGGCCGCCGCGTCGGCCGCGATTCAAGGTCTCCGCGCGCAGGACGTCACCCTGTCGGACCACGACCGGGAGGTCCTCCTCACCACCGCCGACGAGAGCCTGCGGACCCTCGGGTCACTGCTCGCGGACCTGCTCGACGTCTCGCGGGTCCAGGCGGGCGCGCTCGCCGTGGCGACCGCACCGATCGGCGTCGACACCGTCGTCGCTCCGGCGCTCGACGAGCTCGAGCTCGGCCCGGGCGCCGTCGATCTCGACCTGCCCGCCGAACTCCCGCCGGTCCGTGCCGACGCGGTGCTGCTGCAGCGGGTCGTCGTGAACCTGCTCGCGAACGCCGAGCGGTACGCCCCCGCGGGGACCCGCGTCCGCGTGGCGGCCAGTGCGTTCGGCGGCATGGTCGAGCTGCGCATCGCGGACCAGGGCCCGGGCATCCCACCGGAGCGTCGGGACGACGTGTTCATGCCGTTCCAGCGACTCGGGGACACGGACAACGACACGGGGCTCGGCCTCGGACTGGCGCTCGCCCGCGGGTTCATCGAGGCGATGGACGGGTCGGTCGAGGTCGACGACACCCCGGGCGGCGGCCTGACCGTCGTCGTGCGGCTCCCCATCGCGGGACACCTCGGCGTCGGAACCGTCACCACCCACACGCACGGCACGGCGACGAGCACGTGACGGGCCCGCACCGCGCCTCCCGGTCGCTGGCGCGCGAAGCGGGCCGAGGGAGGAAGATCGGAGCGTGAAGACACTGGAGTTGCCACAGACCGACCTGACCGCGTCCGACATCGTGCTCGGACTCATGCGGATCACCGACATGTCCGACGAGGAGATCCGCACCCTCGTCGGCACCGCCCGGGACGCCGGGATCACGATGTTCGACCACGCGGCCGTGTACGGCGGCGCGATGCACCACTGCGAGCGCCGGTTCGGCGAGGCGCTCGGACTCTCGTCCTCCGAGCGGGACGAGATCGTCATCCAGACCAAGGTCGGGATCCGCGACGGGTACTTCGACTTCTCGAAGGAGCACATCCTCGAGTCGGTCGACGGCTCGCTCGAGGCCCTGCACACCGATCACATCGACGTCCTGCTCCTGCACCGGCCCGACGCACTCGTCGAGCCCGACGAGGTCGCCGCGGCGTTCGACGAGCTCCACACGGCCGGCAAGGTCAAGCACTTCGGTGTCTCGAACCACACGCCCGGTCAGGTCGAGCTCCTCAAGCGCTCGGTCCGGCAGCCGCTCGCGTTCAATCAGGTGCAGCTGAGCATCACGCACGCGAACCTCGTCGCGCAGGGCGTCGCCGCGAACATGGCCGGGCTCGAGCAGTCGGTCGACCGTGACAACGGCATCCTCGACTACTCGCGCCTCAACGACATCACCCTGCAGGCGTGGTCGCCGTTCCAGAAGGGGTTCTTCGACGGCGTGTTCCTGGGCGACCGCGAGCAGTACGGGGAGCTCAACGACGTCATCGACGAGCTCGCCGACGCGTACGACTGCACCCCGACCGGCATCGCCGTGGCCTGGATCACCCGCCACCCGGCGCAGATGCAGGTCGTCCTCGGCACGACGAACCCGCAGCGTGTGCGGGACTCGGCCGCCGGGTCGGACGTCCGGCTGTCGCGGCCGGACTGGTACCGGCTGTTCACCGCCGCCGGGCACCTGGTCCCGTAGCGGGGCGCTCGGCGTCGCACCGCGTTCGTCCCGTTGCACCGCGCGATCCCGTGGTGCAACGGGAACCGCGCGGTGCGACGTCCGCGGAGGTCGTCAGCGCCCGATGGTGTCGAGCTCCTCGAGCGCGTCGGCGGGCAACTCGATGCCCGCGCCCTCGACGTTCTCGTGCAGGTGCTGCACCGACTTCGTGCCCGGGATGAGCAGCATCACCGGCGAGCGCTGCAGCAGCCAGGCGAGCGCGATCTGGAGGGGCGACGCACCCAGGCGCGCCGCCACCCGTCCCAGCGTGTCCGACTGGAGCGGGTTGAAGCCGCCGAGCGGGAAGAACGGCGTGAACCCGATGCCGAGCTCCGCGCAGCGGTCGACGAGCGCGTCGTCGTCGCGGTGCGCGAGGTTGTAGTGGTTCTGCACGGTGGCGAACGGGGCGATGCTCCGGGCCTCCTCGAACTGCGCCATCGTCACGTTGCTGATGCCGAGGTGCCGGATGCGGCCCTCCTGCTGGAGTTCGACGAGCGCTTCGTACGGCTCGGCGATCGAGCCCTCCTCGGCACCGAACGCCCCGCCGACGCGGAGGTTCACGACGTCCATGGCCTCGACGCCGAGGTGCTCGAGGTTCTCGTCGATCGCTTCACGCAGGTCCTCGCGGCCGAGCGCCGAGGGCCAGTCGCCGTCGGCCGTCCGCCGCGCGCCGACCTTCGTGACGATGTGCAGTCCCTCGGGGTACGGGTGCAGGGTCTCGCGGATGAGCTCGTTGACCGTGAACGGGCCGTAGTAGTCGCTCGTGTCGATGTGGGTGATGCCGAGCTCGATCACGGCGCGGAGGACCTCCTCGGCGCCCTGGCGATCCTCGGGCGGACCCATCACCCCGGGTCCCGCGAGCTGCATCGCACCATAGCCGAAGCGGGTCACGGTGAGGTCGTCGGCGAGGGTCAGGGTTCCACCGGGGAGCGTCGTCATGCCGTCGATGGAACTCCCGGCGCCTGGGGCGACACCCAACCGCCCCGGTACCCCGTTCCGAACACCCTGTACAGCGACACGCAGCGATCGGCGAGAGGGAAGAGGTGGTCGACGTGGCTCCGACACCGTTCTGGACCGTGGCCTACACCGAGGCCGGCAGCACCGAGGTCGCGGTGGCCGTGCTCGGTGCGTGCGACCGTGAGGACGCCGTGCGGCGTGCGCTCGACGTGCTCGGCGTCGGGGTCACCGTCGTCTGGGTCGAGCCCCGACACGACACCGCCGTCGCGGCCTGACCGCCCCGGCCGAGGGCGTCACCGGCAGGCCCGCGGCCTGACCGCCCCGGTCGGCAGCGTCAGCCGAACAGGCGCCGGGAGGCGATGGCCGCGCCCTCGACGAGCGCGCCGAGCTTGGCCCACGCGACGTCGGTCGCCACGAACTCGTAGCTCGCGAAGGTGGCGAGCCCGCAGTCGGTCCCCGCGATGACGCGTGCCGGGTCGCCCACGGCCTCGGCGGCCTCGACGATCCGGTTCGCCACGACCTGCGGGTGCTCGAGGTAGTTGGTCGTGACGTCGATGACGCCCGGGATCAACAGGGCGTCGTCGGGCAGCGGGTGCTGCCGGAAGGCGGGGAGTTCGTGCTGGTGGGCGGGGTTCCCGAACGGGATGCTGAACGCCCCGACCTCGGCCCGGTAGAGGTGCTCGAGCAGCTCGTCGACGGGGACGTCGTCCTGGTGCGGGCCCTGCCAGTTGCCCCAACAGACGTGGAGTCGCACGCGGTCCTTCGGGATGTTCCGGAGGGCCCGGTTGATCGCCTCGACGTGCAGGTCGACGGCGGCCAGGAACTCGTCGAGCGTCGCGTCGCCGAAGTGGATGACCCGCTCCATGGCGAGGTCCGGAGCGTCGAGCTGCAGCGTGTGCCCGCGTGCCACGATCTCCTCGTACTCGACGCGGAGCTCCTCGGCGAGCGCGAACACGTACTCGCGGTGGTCGCCGTAGTGGGGGTTCGCCTCGTCGAGGAGCAGGGTCGTCGCGACGATGCCCGGGGTCGCGGCGGACACGAACGTGCCCGCGGGGCGTCGCCCGGCCTCGGCGTTCCGCGCCAGCTCCCGTTCGAACGCGTCGAGGTCGGACCGGACCCCGGCACGCTCCTCGTCGTAGTGGAGCAGTCCCTGCGCGAGCGGGGTGTCCCAGACCCGGGCGAACTCGGCGCCCTCGTCGATCTGCCGCGCCTGGAAGGCGGCGTACTCCGGGAACTTGATCGAGTCCAGCGTGGGCTTGCGATGGCCGACTCCGCCGAAGCCGTCGATGCGGTCGCGGATGTAGGTCGAGAACCCGACGCGAGGCACCTCACCGTCGTTGACGACGTCGAGACCCGTGGTGAGCTGCTGTTCGACGGTGTGCGCGAGCACGCGGTCGGTCTCCGCACGGAGCGCGTCGACGTCGATGTCGTGACCCTGATCGCGTGCCACGAGCAACCGGGTGAGCTCGGGGGAACGCGGGAGGCTCCCGGTGTGCGTGGTGAGGATGCGATCGGTCATGCGTCGATCCTGCCGTACGCGCTCCCGCACCGCCGTCGGCTCGGTCACGCCGTGCAACACCAGCGGCCGCACCGATCGTCGCGGGGGCTTGTACATTTCCTACCGCTGAGTATGGTAACGATACCAACTAAGGACGCAGGTGCAGCAATGACGCGCACGAGCCACACGGCACATCGCCCCTCCTCACGTACCACCCGGATCAGCGGAGGCGCACTCGTGGCGGCCGTGGCCGTGGTGGGCGTCGTGCTCTCCGGATCACACACCGCCCACGCCGCGAGCGCAGCCGCACCGGCCCCGGACCCCGTGTGGCAACAACGCGCGAGCGCGACGTACGACGCGATGCAGGACAACCTCTACACGGGCGCGGCAGGTCACGGCCTCTACCGCGAGAACACCGACACGACCACCGGCAACCCGTACTCGTACCTCTGGGAGTACCGGGAGGCCACGCAGGCATCGCTCGACCTCCAGGGGCTCCCCGGTGCGGGCGCGGCCTACACGAACTCGGCCGCCGCCCGCGTCGAGGGGCTGCAGCACTACTACGCCGTCGCCCCGGGCGGTCGGCCCGGGTACGAGTCGTACCTCCCCGCGCCGCTCGGGAGCGGCGGCGACGTGTACTACGACGACAACGACGTCACGGGCCTCTCGGAGATCAGCGAGTACCAGGCCACGGGCAACGCCACCTACCTCGACCGCGCGGAGACCGCGTTCACCATCGCTTCCCGTGGGTGGAACACCGACGCGTCCCTGACGTGCCCCGGCGGCGAGGACTGGATCGACACCCCGACCAACACCGTCCGTGCCGCGAACGTCACCGGTCTGGCCGCGCAGCTCGCCGCACACCTCTACGAGGAGACGAAGCAGGCGTCCTACCTCCAGTGGAGCACGAAGCTCTACAACTGGAACAACCGGTGCCTCCGCCAGTCCCCCGGGCTGTACGAGAACAGCCGCAACGACGGCGGCACCGTCGACACGACGCTCTGGACGTACAACTCGGGCGCGATGATCGCCACCGCGACGATCCTGTACCGCGCGACGGACGACCCGGCGTACCTGAAGCAGGCGGCTCAGGCGGCCCACCGCTCCCTCGCGTACTGGACGGCGGACAACCGCCTCCAGCAGCAGCCGGCCGTCTTCAACGCCTTCTACTTCAAGGACCTGCTCCTGCTCGACTCCGTCCAGCACGACCCCGCCTACCGCTCCGCGGTGGAGCAGTACGCCGATGCCACGTGGCGCGACAACCGCGACGCGGCGACGGGGCTGTTCCACTTCCAGGCGAGCGGCGGCGGGGACGCCGACCCCGCTCGCCCGACCGCGACACTCGACCAGGCGGCGATGGTCCAGATCTTCGCCGCGCTGGGATGGTCGTCCGACCACCTGGCCGACATCAGCTGACCGCGCGAGTCCAGCCTGCCGGGATCGGTTCCGGCACACGCCGAGCCGACCCCCGCTCGGTGTCATGGCGCTCGTCGCTGTCGCCCACCGGAGCTACGATCACCGGGATGAGCACGCCCGCGTCCCGACGGTTCGTCACGGCGGCGTCGACACGCTGGACGGTGCTCGGCGTGGTGTTCCTGTGGGGGGTCTTCCAGTCCACGTGGAACCTGTTCGCGGCGAACCACCAGACCGACGAGCCCGCGTACCAGCAGGCCGCCTGGGGCTACGTCCACGGCGACCTCACCGGGAACCTGCAGCACCCGCCCACCGCGAAGTGGCTGATGGGCCTCGCGGAACTCGCGTTCGGCGACACGGTCGAGGTCGCGCGGATCCCGGTCGTGGTGCTGTCCGTGCTCGCGGGAGTGGTGGTCTTCCTCTGGTTGCGCGAGGACCGCGGTTGGTACACGGGCGTCCTCGGTGCCGGGATGTGGTGGGTCCTCCCGCGCGCGATCGTCGGTGATCCGTCGCGCATCGACCGCCTGGCGCTGCTCGACGGGCCGATGGCCGCGTTCGCGGTCGCCGCGCTGTGGTGCGCCTGGCGATGGGCGGCGGGCCCGCGGTCCGGATGGGACAGCGGCAGGTCAGGCATTGCCGGACACTGGGCGTGGGTCCTCGCGGCGGGGGTCCTCATGGGTCTGTCCGTCACCTCGAAGGAGGCTTCGGCGGTCATGCTGCCGGTGTTCGTGGTCCTGCCGGTCCTGTTCGGGCGCTGGTGGGCGCTGCTCTGGGGCGGACTCGTCTTCGCGGCCGCGTTCGCCGTGACCTTCGTCGCCGTCTACCTGCCGTTCGGAGCCGTGCGCACGGTGGAGTACATGATCACGTTCCAGAGCCATCACGACGACGGCGGCCACAACGTCGTCGTCGCCGGACAGGTCGACCGGTTCCCGCCCTGGTGGGCGAACCTCTGGTTCGAGCGTGCCGGGACCGGAGCGGTCCTCTCGGCCCTCCTCGCCGTGGCCGTGCTGCTCGCGATCCTGCTCCGTCCCGGGCGCCTCGTCCTCGTCCTCGTCCTGACGACCGCGTGCTTCCTCGTGTTCTTCCTCGTCGTGGCCCGGGTCGCGCTGGGCGAGTACTACTTCGCGTGGACGCCGTTCGTGACGCTCCTCGCGGCGATCGGCATCGACCAGGTCGCGCGGTCGGGTCCCGCTCGAGCGGGCCGGATTCTGGCAGCGGTCCTCGTCGCGGGGTTGCTGGCCACCGCCGTCCAGTCCACGGTGACCACGGCCCACATCCGACGCGTCGGGCTCGGTCGCGTGCAGGGTGTGCTCGACGCGCGCGGACGGCCGCACGCCCGGATCCTCTCGTTCGGCTTCGCACCGTCCGCGGTGTCGGGGCTCTTCGGCGACCGCGTGCAGATCGATCCGGGAGCGGGTCCGTTCCAGGCGGTCATCGTGGGCGACGACCCGCGGTACCCCGTCCCCGCCACGGCGACCGCGTTCCTCCACCAGGACGCCGGGCAGTTCCGACGGATCCGGCTCGACACCGCCACGCTGTACCTGCCGAAGGGCGAGGTCGTGCGGGCACCGGACGGCGGACTGGAGGTCGAGCAGGCCCCGTCGCGCTGACGCCCGGCCCGACATGAACTGCCGGGAGGCGCGGGGACAGCGACACCACCGTCCCACCGAGGGAGCACGCTGGGAGCACACCACCCAGCGACTCCCCGAGGAAGAGGAACGCCATGCCCGTCCTGGACCGATTCGAGATGACCGGACGGACCGCCGTCGTCACGGGTTCAACCCGGGGGCTCGGCAGGGCCTTCGCCACGGCCCTCGCGGAGGCCGGGGCGAACGTGGTGGTCGTCGGGCGGGATGGGGACGCCGCCGCGACCGTCGAGGCCGAACTCGGCGCGCTCGGCGCCGACGTCCTGACCGTCCTCGCGGACGTGACCCGCCGCGAGGACGTCGAGCGGCTCCTCGCCGCCGCGGTCGACCGGTTCGGGCGGGTCGACGTCCTCGTCAACAACGCGGGCGCCTGCATCCACAAGCCCGCCCTCGACGTGACCGACGAGGAGTGGCACGAGGTCATGAGCGTCAACGTCGACGGGCTCTGGATCGCGAGCCAGGTCTTCGGGCGGCACATGATCGAGCGGGGTGGTGGATCGATCGTCAACGTCGGATCGATGTCGGGCGCGATCGTCAACCGCCCGCAGTGGCAGCCCGCCTACAACGCCTCGAAGGCGGCCGTCCACCACCTCACGCGGAGCCTCGCTGCCGAGTGGGCGCCGATGCACGTCCGCGTGAACGCCATCGCCCCCGGCTACATGCGGACGGACATGGCACCCGTCGACGCCCCCGAGTTCCACCGCCACTGGATCGAGGACACGCCGCAGCAGCGCGCCGGGGAGCCCGACGAGTTGGGGCCGGCGATGGTGTTCCTGGCGAGCGACGCCTCGAGCTTCGTGACCGGGTCGGTGCTGACGATCGACGGCGGCTACACCGTGTTCTGACCGCCGCCGCGGGGCCCACGGGACCGCGCCGTCAGGCGCGGTGGACGTCCGCCGTCCGCGCGCCTCGGGCACGCCCGCGCGGTCCGTCGTGATGGACGAGCACCGGGCAGGTGGCGTACTCCGCGCACGCCGAGCTGACCGAACCGAGCAGGAGTCCGGCGAAGCCCCCGTGACCACGGCTGCCGACCACGAGCATGACCGCGTCCTCGCTCGCCTCGATGAGCGAGCGCGCCGGGGGGCCGTTCACCACCTTCGTCCGGAACCAGCTCGGCTGGCCGTCCGGGAACACGTCGGCGCAGGCGTCATGGAGGACCGCGCGGACGTCCTCCTCGGGTGACCAATCGGTGAGTACAGCAGCTCCGTAGCCGGCCTGGGGGGTTTGCCAGGTCCCGACCGCGACGAGCTTCGTGTGCAGGGACCGCGCGAGGTCCGCCGCGTAGCGGAACGCCTCCCTGGACTGCGGCGACCCGTCGACGCCGACGACGATGTCACCCGTGTGCTGAAGTTCGTGATCGCTCATGTGACCAGGTTCCGGCCCCGTCGTAGCGCGGACCAGGGACCGTAGTCCCGGATCGATCACCGCGCCAGCAGTGGTAGCCCGCGTACAACGCGTCGAAGGCAGGCGGTCCATCACCGCGGCTACACCGTGTTCTGACCGCCGCGCGCGCCACGAGCGAGACGAGCGTTGGCCTGCCGGGCCGCAGCGGTCATCCGTTCCAGGAACGCGATGACCGTCGCCAGCTCGGGGTCCGGCGTCTCACGGAGCGACCCCGCGATCTGCGCACCCGAGAAGGCGAGGAACGCGCGGGCCTGTTCCCGGGCCTCCCGGACGGGTCGCAGCGTGACGCGTCGACGGTCGCTGCCCTCGCGTGACCCCACGATGTGCCCGGCGGCCTCGAGACGGTTGAGCAGCACGGTCGTCGCGCCGGAGGTCATGCCGATCTCACGACCGAGACGGCCACCGTGGTCATCCGCGGGGACGGGAGCGTCCGTGCGACCTTGCCGTCGGACGGGACCGACGGCGCGACGGCAGAACTCGAGGTCCTGCGCCGCGGTGTACGAGTCGTGGATGCGGCCGCTCGTCGTCGACGCGCCCTAGCGTGGCGGACTGCCCGCTGACCGCCGGGCGCTCCGGACGAGGGACACCCCGTGCAGGCGTCCGGAGCGGGTGACATCCGGGGTGACCTCGACCCCCGGTGACCCCCACAGGGCCCGGGACGAGCGCGAGGTGGGCACGTCCCGCGTGTGACCCTTCCGCGATGAGCAGCACCATGCGGGCGCGGACCCCGCCGGTCGACGACGTCGTGGGCCAGCGTCGGCGGGCGTGGACAGGGACGGGGTCGCCCTGGTCGGACGCCCTCGTGGTGGCCGTCATCGCGACGCTCGTCACCGGAGCCGGCTGCTGGGTGCCGTCCGCGACGTGGGACGAGGGTGCGACGGTGAGCGCGGCGACCCGGTCGTGGTCGGAGCTGTTCGCCCTGGCCCGGACCGTCGATCTCGTGCATCTGGCCTGGTACGCGACGATGCACTGCTGGTTCGACCTCGTCGGGTACTCGCCGCTCGCGCTCCGCGCCGTGTCGGTGCTCTGCGTCGGTGCGACCGCCGGGCTCGTCACGGTGCTCGGTCGGATGCTGCTCGATCGATCGGCCGGCCTGCTCGCGGGTGCGTTCTTCGTGCTCCTCCCGCGGGTCACGCTGTCCGCCACCGACGGACGGTCGGGCGCTGCCTCCGCGTTCGTCTCGGTCCTGCTCACCCTGGTGCTCGTGACGGTGGCCGGTCGCCTCCTGCGCGAGCATGGGGAGGACCCGCTCGGACGACGGCCACGGACGACGCTGCTCTGGACCCTGTACGGCATCATGGCGGTGCTCGCGGTCGTCGTGTTCCTGCACGACGCGCTCATGCTGGTCGTGCACGCGATCGCCGTCGCGGTGTGGGCGACCCGCTCCCCGGACCGCACCGCGAGCCGACGCCTCGCCGTCGGCTTCGTGAGCGCCGCGGGTGGGGCCGCGGTGGTGTGCGTCCCGTTCGTCCGGCTGGCGGCCGCGCAGGTGGGCCAGGTCTCCTGGCTCCATCGCCCCGACCTCGGCACGGTCAAGCAGATCGTCGTCGAACAGTGGTTCTCCGCCGATCCGCCGTTCGCGGTCCTCGGCGTGCTCCTGGTGGGTGTCGGCCTGGCGCGGTGCTGGCGGGAGCGGTCGACGACCGGCCCGCTGCTCGTGGCGTGGCTCCTGGTCCCGACGATCATGCTGCTCGCGGTGTCCGTGGTCTGGACGCCCGTCTACCAGGCTCGGTACCTGGCCTTCTGCAGCCCGGCCGTCGCGCTGCTCGCCGCCGTGGCGATCCGTGGCTGGCGTCCGAGCCGGATCGTCGTGGTCCTCGTGCTCGCGGCGGTCCTCAGTGCGCCGGCGTACGCGCGACAGCGCACCGAGGAGGGCAAGGACACCGACTGGGCGCGTGTGGCCCGGGAATCGAGCGCGGTGCGTGCGGCGCCGACGACCACCGCCGCCCTGTACGGCGACGTCGAGGGGGACGCGGACTCGACCCTCGACGTCATCCCCCTGCTCTACCCGCGTTCGTTCCCCGGCGCGGTCGACTGCAGAGCCGGGCGCTCCGCCGACACGCGCGACACGCTGTTCCCGAGTCGGCGGCCCCTGTCGCAGGCACTCCGGTGCGCCCGAGGGCACCGGACGGTCTGGCTGGTCACCACCCGGGAGGACCGGCCCTGGCGGTCACGGGTCGTCGCCGCCCTGACGTCGGCCGGGTACCGGATCGACGTGCCCGACCGCGGCGGCGCCACGAGCGTGATGCGGTTCCACCGTGACCACGAGCACGCATCTGCTCGTGGTCGATGATCCGACCCGGACCCCACCGGTGGCGTGACGGGCGTCGCATCGTGCAGCTGTGCGCACCGGGGCCGCCAGTCAGCGCTTGCCGTTGCCGGTCGCGTTCCCGTGCCCGTTCCCGTGCCCGTCCGCAGCGTCCTCCACGACGTTGCCGACGCCCTTCCCGGGGTGCTGCTTCACGGTGCCGGCGGCAGTGGTCGGCGTCGCCACGGGCACGGTCGGCTCGGGCTGCGGCACGGTCGTCGTGGTGACGGACGGCTGCGGCGCGGGC
Organism: Curtobacterium sp. MCBD17_028; assembly: GCF_003234875.1. NCBI lineage: Bacteria > Bacillati > Actinomycetota > Actinomycetes > Micrococcales > Microbacteriaceae > Curtobacterium > Curtobacterium sp. MCBD17_028. The sequence continues at coordinate 305,552 of NZ_QKTQ01000004.1, forward strand.
TCGGCGGTCTGGGCCGGCTGGGTTGGCTGGGTCGGCTCACTCGGACCGCTGCTCGGGGCCTGGGACGGCAGGGGCGACGTCACCGGCCCGGACGTCATGGTCGTCGCGGTCCCGGTCGGCTCCGGGGTTGCCGGACCCCGTGACCGGACGGCGAGCGCGACGAGGACCCCGATGACGACGAGCGCGGCGACGACCGCGACGACGATCCACGCGGTCCGGCGGCGCCGCGCGCGCTCGGCTCCCGAGCCCGACGGGCCCGGTCCGCCCGGCCCGGCACCACCACCGCCGGATCCCGCGCCACGTCCACCGGATCCTGCGCTGCGTCCGCCGGCCCCGCCGGCCCTGGCGCCGCCTCCACCCCCACCGTCGGCACCAGCCACGCCGCCACCGAGCACGGCGGTCGGGGCGTCGGCCCCGCCGCCCCGGGTGCCGGTGAGCAAGCGCGTCGGCGCGTCTCCCGTGGGCATCGCCCGCGTCGGCGCGTCCATCGCGGCCGTCGGACGGTCCGCGTGCGCAGCGTCCGCGCCCACGGCGCCGACCGCGGCACCGGCCACCCCGGCAGCCGCACCGGCTGCGGCGGCGGCGCGCCCCGGACCTCCCGGTCGATCGAGCAGGGCAGTCGGCGCGGCGGCCGTGTCGACGTCGCGGCCCAGGGCGCGGAGTCGGGCAGCGGCCTCGGCGGCGGTCGGCCGGTCCTCCGGCGCCATCGCGCTCATGGTGTGGAGCAGGGTGCGCCACGCGACGGGCAGCGACGGATCGATCTCGGGGGCCCGGGTCAGTCGCGCGGTGGCGGACTCCATGACGCCGCCCGGGAACGCCTGCCGTCCGGTGAGTGCCTCGAGCAGCAGCAGCCCGAGCGCGTACACGTCCGCCTCGCCGGTGAGCTCCTGGTTCGTCACCTGCTCGGGCGCCAGGTACGCGGCCGTGCCCATGACCATGCCCGTCCCGGTCAGCCGGGCGGCGTCACGGAGCAGGGCGATGCCGAAGTCCGCGAGCTTCACCCGGAGGCCGCCCGGTGCTGTCGCGTCCTCCTCGATCAGGACGTTCGCGGGCTTGACGTCGCGGTGGACGATGCCCTGCGCGTGGACGGCGGCGAGCGCGTCGGCCACCTGCGCGCCGATGTGCGCGACGACGCCTCGCGGGAGCGCACCGTCGCGCATGCGGGTGGCCAGGTCGGTGCCCGGCACCAGTTCCATGACGAGGAACGACTCACCGTCGCCGTCGGCGATCGCCGCGTCGTACAGGGTGACGAGCGAGGGGTGCCGGAGGCTCGCGAGGACGCGGATCTCGGCTTCGGCCCGGCTGCGCTCACCGTGGTCGACAGGCCCGGTGCGGAACACCTTGACGGCGACCTCGCGGCCGAGCTGCTCGTCGACCGCGCGGTACACGGTCGCCATGCCGCCGTGGCCGAGCGTCCCGAGCACCTGGTAGCGGCCGCCGATGGTCCGTGGGGCAGGTCCGTCGTCGCTCATGCTGCCCAACGCTACCGAGGCAGGGGCCGCGTGGTTCCGAGCGGGACGGAAGCGCTGCCGGCCAGGCCCTCGCGTGCGACGGCGTAGGAGGGTTCACGGAGGGCGCGGGTCCACGGGTAGGTCCCACTCCCCGGGAGCGGTCGCAGCATCGGGTCGAACCGCGTGCCGGTGTCCGTGTCCGTCGTGCCGGCGTCGCGGGCGAGCACCAGTCGCGCGAAGGGGTGCCACACGCCGAGGGGTTCCGCGTGCAGGAGCTGGAGGACCCACGAGCCCTCGTCGAGCACGGCTGCGCTGGCGCTCGGATCGGACGGCAGCGTCGGTCCGGGCAGCGCACGTGCGGCGACGAGCACGGGGCCGAGCGCGCCGCGGTACGGCACCAGGGACGTGAAGCGGAGGCCGTCGGCGGTGCGGGCAGGGCGGAGCATCCAGCGATCCGGCAGCCCGAGCCCGGTGGCCGCGAGCAGGAGGTCTGCGGGCCCGCCCGGGGTGGTGGCGCGGACAGCGAGGCCCCAGATGTCGGGCAGCACCGCCGGCAGGCCGATCCCCCGCGACAACCGTGCCTCGACGACCTGGCCATCGGCAGCGCCGTCGTCGATCCACCCGATGCCACTGGGCTCCGCACGTCGGTACCAGTCGACCCGCCCCCGCAGTGCGACGCCGTGCGGGTGGACCGGGCGGCCGCGACGCACCGCTCGGACGGCAACGGTGCCCGCTGCGGCGAGCGCGCCGGCCGCGGCGGCGGCGAACGGTACTCGGCTGGCGTCCTCGGTGTGCATGTGCCCACGATGCCAGCGCTCCCCGCACGCGCCCACAGCGGGGAGCGGGACGCAGTTCCGGCGTGACGGGATCGGATCAGCGTCGTGCAGCTCCGCGGTCGCCGACGTCACATGGTGTAGGTGGCGAAGAGCGGCCCGTACGTCCGGTTGTTCCCGGCGTTCGGGTCGCTGCCCGGCGCCCCGACCGCCGCCGCCTCGACGAGCACCTGTCCGTTGCTGGTGCGCACCGGCAGAAGCCGGTTCGGGATGTGCGCCGAGTGCTCGAGGGTGAAACTCGCCCCCGCGGGGATCGGTGCGTCCACGCGGTACTCGCGCTTGATGCCGTCCGTCCCGCCCGGGAAGGTCGCGGGACCCGTCGGGACGACGTTGCCGGTCGTCAACCCGATCGCGGCACCGTCCGCGCCGACGCCGACCAGTTCGATGGCCGACACGATGGTGGCGCCCCCGATCGAGATCCTGCCGAACGTGTACGTGAGCAGGGACCCCGCGGGCAGTGGCACGCTGCCCGCGTTCCGGATCACGCTGCGGAACGTGTAGGTGCCGTTCACCCGGTACGCGGGTTGCCCGCTGATCGTCATGCCGGGGCCCTGCAGGAACGGCCATGTCGGTCCGCCGGCACTGACCACGGCGATGTCGAAGGCCGGGACCACCGTCCGGGTGGCACTCGCCGGGGCGATGCCGCTCACGGTCGCGGTGAGCGTCACGGTCCCGGCTGCCGTCCCCGCCGTCAGGTCGGTCGCCCGTGCGGTCCCCGAGGCGTCCGTCGTCACCGTGCGCTGCGTCACCCCGGGCGCGCCGAAGAAGGCGGGCCCGGAGACCCGGAGGACGATCGTCTCGCCAGCCACGGGCTTCCCGTCCGCGCCGACGAGCACCGCGCGGCCGTCCGACAGATCACCGCCCGTCGGCCGTTGGTCGGGCTCGTCGAACACCACGTGGAGGCTCGCTCCAGCACTCGCCGCCGTTGCGGGCGTGGTCGCACTCAGCGCGATGGCCGGGATGCTCCATGCCGCTGCACCCACCAGCGTGCGGCGTGCGACCGTCTGCGGGCGCCCGTCGGGGCCCGCCCGCCGCTCGTCGTCGTCGCTCATCCGGTCGTCCACCTCTCGTCGTCGGACTCCGGCCCGTGCCGGAGGTGATCGGAACGGTAGGTGCACAGGGCGCCGAGGACGTCCGGGTCCGCGGTGGATCCCCACGTCGACGGGGATCCACCGGATCTCGGTCACTCGCCGTGTCAGCCGACGTCGGGTGATCGCCGGGGAGCGCCTCACCCTCCCCGACGAGTGTCGCGCCGCCTACTTGGCCGACGCGTAGTCGTCGGCCACCGCGACCTGCAGCGGGAACTCGACGGGGAAGTCCCCGAACAACAGGCGCCCGGCATCGGCGGCCGCGGCCCGGACGTGCTCGACGACACGGTCGGCGTCGCCTTCGGGCGTGTGCACCATGATCTCGTCGTGCAGGAAGAACACCAGGTGCGGGCCGGCGGTGACCGGTCCGGGCCACTCGGCCATCAAGCGCGTGCGGAGTCCGGCGAGCCACGACAGCGCCCACTCGGCGGCGCTCGCCTGCACGACGAAGTTCCGGGTGAACCGACCCCAGCTCCGCGCACGACTCCGCGCCGCCCGTTCGAGTGCCGGTGAACCCTCGGCCGAGAACGCGTGGGCCTGGGCGGCGAGCTGGTCGGGGGACGGCGCCGGCGAGGTCCGCCCGAGCCGCGACGTGACGACCTCGCCCCGCTCACCCGTCCGGGCCGCTGCCTCGACGAGCGCGAGCGCCTTCGGGTACGCCCGCGCCAGCCGGGGCACGAGCCGTCCGCCCTCGCCCTGGGTGGCGCCGTACATCGCGCCGAGCATCGCGCCCTTGGCCTGCTGCCGGGTCTCGACCGCACCCGAGGCGACCACGCCGTCGTACAGGTCGCGGCCCCGCCCGGCCTCCGCCATCGCACGGTCCTGCGCGAGCGCGGCGAGGACACGGGGTTCGAGCTGCGCCGCGTCCGCGACGACGAGTTTCCAGCCGGGGTCGGGGACGACCGCGGCCCGGATCTGCTTCGGCAGCTGCAGGGCTCCGCCGCCGCTGGCCGCCCACCGTCCGGAGACGACACCGCCGACGACGTACTCCGGGTGGAACCGGCCGTCCTCGATCCACTCGTCGAGCCACGTCCAGCCGTTCGCGGTGAGCAACCGGGAGCGCCGCTTGTAGTCGAGCAGCGGTTCGATCGCCGGGTGGTCGTGGCGCGCGAGCTCCCACTTGCGCGTGGACTCGACGACGAGCCCGGCCCGGCGGAGGGAGCGGAGGACGTCCGCGGGCGAGTCGGGGTTGAGCGCGGGGTCGTCGAGCCGTTCCCGCAGCACGGCGGCGAGGTCCTCGAGCCGCTGCGGCCGGACGCCGTACGGCACGCGGGGGCCGAGCACGTCCTCGAGGATCCGCTCGTGCACGTCGACCCGCCACGGCAAGCCCCCGAAGCGCATCTCCGCGGCGACGAGCGCCCCGGCCGACTCGGCCGCGAGCAGCAGTCGGAGCGCGCGCGGATCTCGGGACCCGGCCACGGCCTCCTGTTGCACGCGGAACTCGGCGACGGGATCGGCATCGGACACCGGATCTGCAGCGATCCGTCCGGTGGACGACGGCCCCGACGCGAAGATCGAGTCATCGAACAGGGCGTCCGCGCGCGGTGCGGGGGCGGCCTGCCCCGGGTCGTCCCACGGGCCGTCCGGCGCCGTCGCGAGCGGCGAGCCCGCGGTCGCGACCGCGGTGCGCAGGATCCGGTGACACAGCCGCAGGTCGACGCAGCGCGCGACGCGGCCGCCCGCGGCGAGCACCTGTGGGTACCAGCGGGCCGTGTCGTCCCACACCCACCGCACGCCCGGCGCTTCGTGTGCCGCGATCCAGGCCGGGAGGCCCGCCGCGGCCACGTGCACCGGCGCGCCCTGGGCGGTCCCCGCGTCCGACAGGACGGTCGCGAGCGCGCCGCCGTCGACGCGGTTCAGGACGATGTGCACCCGTCGATCATGCCCGGGACCACCGGCACGACCGTACGCGAGCGGCGCGGTCAGCCCTTCTCGGCGCCGACGAGCCCGCGGACGAAGTACTTCTGGAGGAAGAGGTACGCGATCACGATGGGCACGACGGCGATGAGTGCCGCAGCCGTCGCCGCGGGGAGGTTGCTCGACTGGATCGAGAAGAACGAGGCGATCGCGGGGGCGATCGTCCGCGTGGCAGGTGTGGTGAGGACGTATCCCGAGAGCGCGTACTCGTTCCAGACGCCGACTCCGGTGATGATCCCCACGGTGGCGGTGACGGGTTTCAACATGGGGATGACGACGTAGAACAGGGTCTGGAACAGGTTCGCGCCGTCGATTCGGGCGGCCTCCTCGACGGACAGCGGCAGGGACCGCATGAACGAGCTGTAGAGGAAGATCGCGAGCGGGAGGCTCGTCGTCACCATGACGAGGACGATGCCCCAGTACGTGTTGAGCGCGTGGATGTGGGACAGCAGCGAGTAGAGCGGGACCAGGACGCTGAGCGCCGGGACCATCATCAGCCCCACGTTCACGCTGAGGACCGCGCGGTTCAGGGTGGTCGGGCGACGCGCGAGGGGGTACGCGGCCGCGGCGCCGATCAGGCAGACGAGCACGGTGGAGATCCCGGCGACGACGACGCTGTTCACCATCGCGCGGAGGATGCCGCCCTCAGTGATGGCATGCACGAAGTTCGCGAACGTGAGACCGGTCGTCGGGAACGCCAGCTGCGACGACAGGTCCGTCTTGGCCTTGAACGACGTCGTGAGGGCGACGTAGAAGGGGACCAGTTGCAGCACGACCATCGCGATGACGAACACCGCGATGAGGGAGTTCGGGATCCACGCGAGGATCCTGGTCTCCGCGGCCGGTCCCCGCTGTGCCGACGCGGCGCTCACTGCTGGTCCAACCGTCGGGTGTTGAGCGCAGCGTTCGCGACGACGGTGAGGATCGCGATGATCACGAACAGCGCGACACCCATCGCGGCCGAGTACCCCGCGGCTTGGTTGGCGAAGTACGTCGTGCCGATGAGGGTCGACACGGAACTCGTGGCCGTGCCCGGACCACCGCCGGTCAGGACCTGGATGACGTCGAACAACTTGAGGCCCCCGATCAGGTTGAGGACGATGCTCGTGGCGAACGCGGGCTGGAGCAGGGGCAACGTCACCGACCAGAACCGGTGCCACGCGTTCGCGCCGTCGAGCATCGCCGCCTCGGTGTACTCGGGAGCGATCGACTGCAGCCCGGCGAGGTAGATGATCATCGAGGTGCCCACGAACTGCAGCGAGTTGACGATGACGATGATGACGACGCCGCTCACCGTGGTGCTGAGCCACGCGTGGCGATGACCTCCGAGCGCGATGACGATCTCGTTGAGGGCACCTCGGTCGTACTGGAACAGCAGGTAGTAAAACGTTCCCATGACGATCGGTGAGACCAGCACCGGCAGGTAGATGACCGCCTTGGCGAGCCCCCGTCCCCGCACCGGACGGTCGAGCGCGAGCGCGAGTCCCAGCCCGAGCACCTGCTGGATCGCGGTGCTGCCGATGCCGTAGACGAACGTGGTGACGAGCACGCTCCGGAACGTGCTGTCGGTGAAGAGCCGTTCGTAGTTGCTCCAGCCCACCCAGGAGAACGCGGGCGTGTAGCCGTCCCAGTCGGTGAACGAGAGTCGGATGCCGCTGATGAGCGGGTACACGGTGAACACCGCGAACAGGACGAGCGCCGGCACGTACAGGAGGTTCACCGACGCCCCCCGGAACCGGCGCCGTGTCCGGACCCGCCCCGTCCGGACGCCGATCTCCGGCGCGCCCAAGGCGGTGGATGTGGTCACTGGTCGGCCTTCTTGTAGAGAGTCCTGAAGTCCCCGGCGACCTTCGACGTGCTCGTCCCCGGCGACGCCTGACCGGCAATGACGCTGTCCGCGGTGGTGACCACCGTGTTCCACATCCCGTTCGGCAGGTACACCCGGTCGAAGTACGGCTCGAGGGCGACCTTGCCCGGAGTGACCCAGGCGTCGTAGCTCGACGCGAGCGACCCGAGGTCCGCCTTCGCGTTCGTCAGACCAGGGAGACTCCCGGTGGACTCGGCGAGCTTCGCGTCGTTCTCAGGACGGGCGAGGAACGCGAGGTACTGCTCCGCGTCGGCGAGGTGCGCGCCGTTCTTGGCGGCTCCGAACGCCGTGTTCTCACCGCCGATGAGGTACGACTTGGAGCCGTTCATCGCCGGGACCGGGACGAACTGCAACTTCGCGCCGGGTGCGTACTCGTGCGCCGCACTGATGAGGTAGTTGGAGCTGAGCGCGAAGGCCGCCTTGTCGCTGGCCAGGGCCTGGGCCATGTCATCGCCCGTCGCCGAGGAGTAGTCCGCGTTGATCCAGCCCTTGGTGCGGAACTGCTCGAGGACGTCGAGGATCTTCTGGTACCCGGCGCCGGGGAACCGACCCGCCTCGAACGCCTTGAGCTGCGCTGCGTCGAAGGCTCCGGGAGCGAGCCAGTCGACCGCGTTGCCCGCGGAGCCGTCCTTGGACCCGGCCAGCGTCAGCGGCACGGCACCGCTCGCCTTGACCTTCGCCGCGGCGTCCAGGAACGACGACCAGTCCGTGATGCTGCTCGGGTCCACGCCCGCACGGTGCAGGACCGTCTCGTTGACGATGAGCCCCGAGACGGCGGCGTCCACCGGGAGTGCGAAGAACTCGCCCTTGTCGTTCTTCATCGCCGGAGCGAGGGCCTCGTTGAAGTGCGTCGCCCACGGCTGCTTCTGCAGGGGCGCGAGGAAGCTGCCGTACCGCTGCAGCGACCATCCGTGGGTGGCCCAGAGGTCGGGTGGGTTGTTCGCCGCCAGGCGGACCTTGATCTGGGACTCGTAGTCGTCGCCCCCGGTCTTCAGGTCGACGTGGATGTCGGGGTGCTTCCTCTCGAACGCTGCGGTCTCGGTCTTGAGCACCTTGAGGACGGGGGAATCGGCCGACTGCGCCGTCTGGAACTCCAGCGTGACCGGTCCCGACCCAGCGCCCGAGGCACTGCAGGCGGTGGCGGATGCGCCGACTGCGAGGGTGACCGCGACGAGGGCGGCGATGCGTTGACGTGACTTCATTGTCTTGCCTCCGGGAGGGGAAAGGGGCTTCTGCGCCCGATGGAGCGGCACGTTACACGCGTAAACCGCAACCGGACAAGGGGCAATTCCTGGCGGTAGCGCGGAGTTGACTCGGGTAACTTTTCGCTCGACACTAGCGGGACGCCCCGTTCACGAGGACGGTGTGCAACGACGCACAGAAGGACAGCTCATGACGTTCACCATCGGCATGGTCGGTGCCGGTCAGTTCTCCGCCCACTTCGCGGCCCTGTTCCAGCTCCACCCCGGCATCGACGCCGTCTTCGCCACCGACGTGATCGAGGGGCGCGCGGACCGCCTCGTCGACGAGCTCGGGCTCGCGGGGACCCACCCGGACCTCGACGCGATGCTCGCGGATCCGCACGTCGACGCGGTCGCGATCTTCACACAGCGGTGGACGCACGGCCCGATCGTCGTCAAGGCGCTCCGCGCCGGCAAACACGTGTACTCCGCGGTCCCCATGGCGGTGTCCGAGTCGGAGATCGCCGAGGTGATCGACATCGTCCGCGCAACCGGGTTGACCTACATGATGGGTGAGACCAGCCAGTACAACCCCGCCACCATGTTCGCCCGGCAGCAGCTGGCGGCCGGTGCCTTCGGTCGCGTGTTCTATGCGGAGGGCGACTACCTCCACGACATGGACCTGGGGTTCTACGACGCCTACCGGTACAGCGGTGGAGACGGGTGGAAGGCCACGGCCAGCTACCCACCCATGTGGTACCCCACGCACGCGATCGGTGGGGTCCTCGGCGCCATCCCGCAGCACGCCGTCAGCGTCAGTTGCATCGGCGTGCACGACGACCGCGACGACGGCGTCTTCGACACCGCCGTGAGCATGTTCGACAACGACTTCTCGAACATGACCGCGCTGTTCGAGCTCGACGGGGGAGGATCGATGCGGATCAACGAGTTCCGCCGCGTCGGCTACCCCTCCCCGATCCGCGAGAGCCGGTTCCGCTGGTTCGGTACCGAGGGGAGCTTCGAACAGCTCGCGACGACCTCGATCTGGCAGGACAAGCACGGCGCCGAGGACGTCTCCGACCTCATCGCGTCCGAACCGGCCGTGCGCGAGGGCGACCCGCTGCTGGCGGACATCGCCCCGTCACTCCGGGGTGCATTCAGCTCCGGGCACGCGAAGGTGCACGCGGAGGAGGCCCGCCGACTCCCACGGGAGTTCGACGTCGCGCCGGACGGGCACGAGGGCAGCCACCGGTTCCTGGCGGACGACTTCGTCCGCGCCGTCGAGGGAGGCACGCTTCCGACCGTCAACGCGTGGGTCGCCGCCCGGTACACGCTGCCGGGTCTCGTCGCGTTCCGATCAGCACTCCGCGGTGGGGAGCGTCTGTCGATCCCGGACTTCGGCGACGCTCCCGTGCCGGTCGGGACCGCCCTGCCCGGGACCGCCCTGCCCGGGCCCGCCATGGTCGGGTCAGCGGGGTCCGCGACGGCCGACGGGACGCACGGCGACGCCGACCTAAGCTGAGTGCTGTGCACGGGAGCAGACGGTGACGGGACGGAGGCCGTCGTCGCGCGGTCCCACACGTCGCGACGTCGCGCAGCTCGCCGGGGTGAGCGATGCGGTCGTGAGCTACACGCTGAACGGCGGATCCCCCGTCGCTCCCGCGACCGCGCAACGGGTTCTCGCTGCCGTGGAGCAGCTCGGGTACCAGCCGAACCAGGCTGCCCGTGCATTGCGATCGGGGTCCGCACGGACGCTCGTGTTCCTCGTCCCGAGCGGACCCGACCCGATTTTCGCGAATCCGTTCTTCAGCGAGTACGCCAGCACGCTCGAGGCCGCCGCCCGCGAGCGTGGCTACGCCCTCTACACCACGGCCACATCGTTCGAGCCGGCAGAGGTACTCGCCCGCTTCCGTGAATTCGCGTCGCGACAGTTCGACGGCGTTCTCGTGCTTCCAGGGGAGCCCGCGGTCGACCGGGCGTCGGTCGACCGGGTCGGCCTGCCGTGGGTCGCGCTCAACGTGGCCACACCGGAACGAGGGGTCGGCAGCCTCGGGGTCGACCTCCGCGCCGGCGCGATGGCGACCACGCGCCACCTCCTCGAGCACGGGTACGAGCGCGTGGGCTACGTGGGCGAGGCGAACCCGCACGAGCCCCGGTACATCGGCTGGTTACAGGCGTGCGCCGACGCTGGGGTGGCTGCGGGGCCGTTCGTCCCGGCGGACATCACCCGACCGGGCGGACGCGACGCCGGACGTCGGATCGCGGGGGACGCCGAAGTCCGCGGGAACGCTCGCGCGTTCTTCGTCGCCTCGGACCGCACCGCCGTGGGACTGATGCGAGCGTTCCACGAGCGGGGGGTCGCCGTGCCCGCGGACGTCGCGATCGCGTCCTTCGACGGTTCGTGGGAGGGCGAGTACGCCTGGCCCACCCTCACCTCGTTCCGACAGCCGATCGAGGAGATGGCGCGGAGCGCCGTGCAGCGGGTCCTCGAGGGGGGTGAGGACCCGCGTCACGAACTGTTCGACGGCGAACTCGTGCTCCGGATGTCCTGCGGGTGCGATCTCCCGGGTTGACGCGGACCGTCACATCGCGTCATTCCCGAGTCCCGGGGGAATGCACCGGGTCCAGGCTGGGTTTCAGGAACGTCCGCGAACGCACCGAGGGAACCCCATGCACCACCTGAGAACCGCCACCATCGTCGCCGCCACCGCGGCACTCGCACTCGCACTCACCGGGTACTCCGGCGCCACGGGGACCGCGCCGGCGAGCGCCGCCAGCAGCACGAAGGGCGGGACGCTCCACATCCTGACCACCGCGACGGCGGTGCACCTCGATCCCGCGACGAGCCAGAACCTGTCGACGACGACGCTCGGCCTGGTGGTCCGACGCCTCACCACGTGGGACATCCGGCCAGGGAAGACGGCGAAGGTCGTGCCGGACCTCGCCACGACCACGGGCACGCCGAGCGACGGCGGGAAGACCTGGACCTACCACCTGAAGAAGGGGATCGAGTTCCAGGACGGCACCCCGATCACCAGCCAGGACATCAAGTACGGCGTCGAGCGCTCCTTCGCGCCGACCCTCACCGGTGGCCTGAGCTACCACAAGTCGCTGCTCGTCGGCGGCTCGAGCTACCAGGGTCCGTTCGATGGCAAGCAGCTCGACAGCATCGCGACGCCCGACGACCGCACGATCGTGTTCCACCTCGATGCGGCGTACGGCGACTGGCCGTGGATCGCCTCGATGCCCGCGTTCGCGCCCGTGCCGCAGGGCAAGGGCGACCCGAACACGTACGACGCGAAGCCGGTCGCGTCGGGGCCCTACCAGGTGCAGTCGAACCAGCAGGGCTCCCAGCTGACCCTCGTGCGGAACAAGCACTGGAGCGCCCGGACGGACGCGGTGCGCACCGCGGGCCCCGCGAAGATCGTGTTCGAGGAGAGCCAGGACGAGTCGACCGTGACGCAGAGCCTCATCGCCGACTCGGGTGACGCGAAGGACTCGTTCGCCGCTACCTACCTCGGGGCCGCCGAGCTCAACCAGGTCCGCCAGAATCCGTCCGCCGCGTCGCGCGTCGCCACGTCGAAGGCCGGCCCGATCACGTACCTCGCCATGAACACGCAGCGTGGCGCACTGAAGGACCTCCAGGTGCGCAAGGCCCTGGAGTACGCGACCGACAAGCGCGCCTTCCGGATCGCCGCCGGTGGCGCCCAGGCGGGCACGTACGCGTCGACGCTCATCACACCGGGCATCGCGGGCCGCAAGTCGTACGACCTGTACAAGGCGCCGGCGTCCGGGAACGTGAAGAAGGCGAAGGCGCTGCTCAAGGCGGCGGGCCAGAAGGACCTGCATTTCACGCTCCTGACGCAGAACGACCCGTCGTACCTCGCCCAGGCGCAGGCGCTCCAGCAGGGGCTCAAGCGCGCGGGCATCGCGGTGACGCTCAAGCCCGAGGACGTCGACAGCTTCTACACCGACGCCACGAACGACTCGTCGTACGACCTCGTCCTGTACGGCTGGCAGCCGGACTTCCCGAGCGCGAACGCGAACATCCAGCCGCTGTTCGCCTCGTCCCAGATCGGGAACGGCGGCAACAACGTGTCGCACTACAGCAACAGCGACGTCGACGCCCTCATCACGAAGGCGACGGCGACGGTGAACCGCTCGAAGGCGAACGCGCTGTGGGCCCAGGTCGACCGTCGCATCATGCAGGACGCGCCGATCGTGCCGCTGACCTACGCGAAGCAGTCGTTCCTCCGCGGCTCGGACGTCCAGCACTTCTTCGTGCCGGACTTCCCCGCGTACCCGAACTACCTCAAGGTCACGCTCGCCAAGTGAGCGAGGACCGCACCGCGCCCGTCCTCGACGTCCGGGGGCTCCGTGTCGCCTTCGGCGGCGGCGCCCCCGTCGTCGACGACATCACGTTCGCCCTGCACCCCGGCCGGGTCCTGGCGCTCGTTGGCGAGTCCGGTTCCGGCAAGTCCGTCTCGGCGATGAGCGTCCTCGGGCTCCTGCCGTCGACCGCCGCGGTGTCGGGGAGCATCCGCTTCCGGCGCACGCCCGACGCGGAGCCCGTCGAGCTCGTCGGGGCGGACGCGGACGTCCTCCGCAGTGTGCGCGGTGCGGGCATCGGCACCGTGTTCCAGGAGCCGATGGGGTCGTTCACGCCCGTGCTGTCGATCGGCACGCAGATCGCCGAGGCCGTCCGTGCGCACCGGTCCGGCGCTGACGTCGTCGCCCGGACGGAGGCGCTGCTCACCGCCGCCGGCATCGCCGACCCCGCCCGGGTCCGACGCGCCTACCCCCATGAGCTGTCCGGCGGGCAGCTCCAGCGCGCGATGATCGCGATGGCGCTGGCGGCCGACCCGGTCGCGCTCATCGCCGACGAGCCGACGACCGCACTCGACGTCACCGTGCAGGCCGGGATCCTCGACCTGCTCCGCCGCCTGTGTCGCGAGCGTGACCTCGCCGTGCTCCTCATCACCCACGACATGGGCGTGGTCGCCGACGTGGCGGACGACGTCCTCGTCATGCGGGCCGGGCGGGCGGTCGAGGCGCGGTCGGCCGTCGACCTGTTCGCGGCGCCGCACGCCGCCTACACCCGCGAGCTCCTGGCCGCGGTCCCCGTCCTCGGTGGGCCGAGCCGGGCCTCCCGGCCGGACGCGGAGGCGCGGCCCACCACCGGCACGTCGTCGTCCGGACCGAGATCCACGGCCGGGTCCACGGACCGGGAGGTCGTGGCCCGCCTGACCGACGTCGCCATCACGTACGGCGGACGGCGCGCGACGCCCGCCGTCGCCGATATCGACCTCGCGATCCGCGCGGGCGAGGTCCTCGGGCTCGTCGGCGAGTCCGGCTCGGGCAAGTCGACGATCGGGCGGGCGCTCGCCGGCCTCGTCCCGGTTTCGTCCGGGACCGTCGAGGTCTCCGGCACGGATCTCCGGCGCGCGCGGCGGCGGCGGCTCCGCGCGGTCCGCAGCCGCGTCGGGTACGTGTTCCAGGACCCTGCGTCCTCGCTCAACCCCCGCGCGACGATCGGGTGGAGCATCGCCGAGCCGCTGCGCCTGCACACCGACCTCGGCGAGACCGCCCGCCGGGCCCGGGTCCGCGAGCTGCTCGAGGCCGTGCGGCTCGACCCCGGGTACGCCGACCGGTTCCCGCACCAGCTCTCCGGCGGGCAGCGGCAGCGCGTGGCGGTGGCGCGCGCGCTCGCCCTGCACCCGGTCCTCCTGATCGCCGACGAACCGACGAGCGCGCTCGACGTCACCGTGCAGCGCACCGTGCTCGACCTGCTCGCGACGCTGCAGGCGGAACTCGGGTTCGCGTGCCTGCTCATCAGCCACGACCTGGCCGTCGTCCGGCAGCTCGCCGACGAGGTCGTCGTGCTCCGCCGCGGCCACGTCGTCGAGCGCGGCACGGCGGCCGAGGTCCTCGAGGACCCGCAGGACCCGTACACACGCATGCTGCTCGCCGCCGCCCCCGTCGCGGACCCGGTCCGCCAGGCCGAGCGGCGGTCCACCTGGCGCCGGCTCGTCGCCGCCGGTGGCACGACCGAGGAGGCCCGCGCATGACCGCGAACGTCGTCGACCGCCCCGTCGCCCCCACGCCCGCCGCCACCGGGTTCCGCGCCGTCGCCCGCCGCGTCGGCCGGGACCGCTGGGCACTCGCCAGCGCGATCGTCATCGTCGTGTTCGCGCTCGTCGCGATCGGCGCACCGCTCATCGCCGGGCTCAGCGGACAGGACCCGTACCGGTACCACCTCGGGACGCTCACCGGGTTCGGCGCACCGAAGGGCACGGGCGGCGGGATCAGTGCCGCGCACTGGTTCGGCGTCGAGCCGCTGACCGGCCGCGACCTGTTCGCGATCGTCACCTACGGCGCCCGGACCTCGCTCGGGGTCGGGATCGCCGCGACGATCCTGTCGATGGTGCTCGGCGTGCTCGTCGGCGTCACCACCGGGTTCTTCGGCGGCTGGTACGACCGCGGGATGAGCCGGGTCGTCGACGTCATGTTCGGGTTCCCGTCGCTCGTGTTCATGATCGCGCTGACCGCCATCGTGCCGAACCGGTTCCCCGCCCCCGTGCTCGTCGTGCTCGTCATCGGGTTCTTCGGCTGGCCGGCCGTCGCCCGGGTGATCCGCGGGCAGACACTGTCCCTGCGGCAGCGGAACTTCGTCGTCGCGTCGACCGCGATGGGCGCCGGTTCCTGGCACGTCATCATCCGCCAGCTCCTGCCGAACCTCGCCGCGACGATCACCGTCTACGCGACGATCTCGATCCCGAGCATGATCGGGGCCGAGGCCGCGCTGTCGTTCCTCAGCGTCGGGGTGACGCCCCCGACGCCGTCCTGGGGCCGCACCATCGGCGACGCCGTGGGGTGGGTGCAGACCGACCCCATGTACCTCGTGTTCCCGGGAGCCGCCCTGTTCGTCATCACGCTCGCGTTCAACCTGCTCGGGGACGCCCTCCGCGACGCCCTCGACCCGCGCCGGACGGAGGTGTCGCGATGAGGACCTGGCGCTTCGTGCTGTTCCGCGTCCTCGGCGCGATCGTGGTGTTGTTCGTCGTGGCCGCGGTCACCTACGCGCTGTTCACCCTGCTGCCGACGAACGCCGCCCGCGCGATGTGCGACAAGCCCTGCACGCCCGACCGCCTGGCGCAGGTCAAGGCGTTCATCGGCACCGACCTGCCCTGGTGGCAGCAGTTCCTCGACTACCTGTCGGGCATCTTCGTCGGGCGGCACTTCGGCAGCGGCTCGACCGCCGTGGTCTGCGGCGCACCGTGCTTCGGGTACTCGTTCCAGCTCCACCAGAGTGTCACGACGCTGATCCTGTCCCGCCTGCCGGTCACGGCCTCCATCGCGATCGGCGCCGCCGTGCTGTGGCTCGTCGCGGGTGTCGCCGGCGGCACCGTGTCCGCGCTCCGACGTGGATCGGTGCTCGACCGGGCGGTCATGACGATCGCCGTCGGTGGGGTCTCGGCGCCGGCGTACCTCGTGGGACTGTTGGCGATCCTCCTGTTCGGGTTCGTGCTCCGGATCCTGCCGACCGGCGGCTACGTCGCGTTCACCGACGACCCCGTGCAGTGGTTCCTGCACCTGCTCCTGCCCTGGTGCGTGCTCGCGTTCATCAGCGCCGCGATCTACGCCCGACTGACCCGCGGCGAGATGCTCGAGGTGATGGGCCAGGACCACATCCGCACCGCCCGCGCCAAGGGCCTGAGCGAGTCGCAGGTCGTCGTCCGGCACGGGCTCCGCACCGCGATCCTGCCCGTCGTGACCCTGTTCGGGCTCGACCTCGGCACCCTGCTCGGCGGTGCGGTGATCACCGAGAAGGTGTTCTCGATGCAGGGGCTCGGCGCACTGCTCATCGACGCGGTGCACTCGCTGGACCTCCAGGTCGTCGTCGGGTTCACGCTGTTCGCGGCGTTCCTGGTCGTCACCGCGAACGTCATCGTCGACCTGGTGTACGGGGTCGTGGATCCGCGGGTGCGGACGGGGCGCTGAGGTCGAGCGGCGCGCCCGTCACCCGGGTCCCGGTTCCTCCGCCGTCGGACTTCCCCGAGGCACGGTCCGATCTGAACCAGGTGACCGAGGGCCGACACGGGCAACGCGACCAGATCAGCCGGTCCGCCGTGCGCCGTGACCTCGGCCAACCGTGTCGCTCCGCACCGGTCTCCTCATCGTCGCACCCGCGCACCCGCGCACCCGACCAGAACCAGGCGCTCGTCACGAACACGACGACCGCGAAGAAGAAGCCGAGCGCGTCCGTTCCCCCGTCGTACGTCCGGGCGTCGACGGCATGAAGGGTCCCGACGACGAGGACGACGCCGACCACCGCCAGGAGCATCGCGGCACCCCGGAGCACGAGCGCCCGCGTGTTCGACCGGTCTGAGCGCGCCGCCGGCTGGACGTCGTACCGCGACAACCACCGGCGACTGCGGAGAACGGACTGACCGATGCCCGCCACCGCGCAGATCAGAGCCCCCAGGTCGAAGAGCACCATCGCCCACGGAGTCCTGTTGAACCAGAGCGCGGCACCGACGGCCATGACCAGCCCCAGGAGCGCCACCCAACGGGTCAGTGTCCACAGCAGTCGCCACATGCCGTACCCTCCGTCTCCCGGGCCGTGCCCTCAGTCCTCCGTGTCGACGCCACCCGGTCGCACCGCCGCGGCGTCGGCGACATCGATCCGGGTCATGCCGTCGCCACGGTCCTCGGTGGTGATCCGCGGGGCCGCATCCGCCTCGGTCGACCCCGAAGCCCGGGTGAGCTCGTCGTGGCGCCGCTCCGAGAACGTCATGTCCACGCCGTCGTCGGTCGTCTCGAGGAGATCGCGAGCATCCGTCATACGAGGGACGCTACCCGCCGCCACACGAATTGGATGCGTGAGCAGCACCGATGCCACCAGCTCCAGCTCCATCTCGTGGAGTTGCATGCCGACGTGCAGCCGGGGCGGCCGCCGGCCCTGTCGGCTCGGCTGGCGGGATGTCGCACGAGCTGACCCGCGCCGTCCATCACGAGACCGGGACGACGGTCCATGAGGAACAGGTTGCTCGTTAAATTTAACACCGTCATCTGCCGGACGTGCTAAATTTATCAAGTGCGCTCACCTCTCACGAACCCGTTCCAACCGGGTTCCGACGTGGTTCCAGATGTATGGGCTGGTCGTGTCGAGCAGTTGGCCGATTGGCGGGACGTCGTTCGCCCGCGTCGTCATGCGGGCCTGTACGAGACAGGCCGAACCATCCTCGGTGAACCTGGTACCGGCAAGTCGAGCCTGGTACGCCGGATCGCACGCGATGCCGCAGAGGCCGGCGACTGGGTCACCCCCCAACTGCGCATACCTGCCGGTGCTGATCCGTTGAAGATCGTCGCGTCCGCAGTGCTGCGGCTGGCCGACAAGGCCGGCCTCCTGGCAACGAGTCGGCAACGGGTCCTGGACGTCCTCGCGCGAGTCGAACAGATCGCGGTGTCGGGGTTCTCCGTCGCGGTGCGCGGAGAAGCAGGACCAGAGCCGTTCACCGCACTGTTCGACCTGCTGGTCGAACTCGGGCAGGCCGCCATCGCGCAGAACACCGTGGTGTTGATCCACATCGACGAGGTGCAGAACATCACCGACGAGGCAGCGCTGTCGCAGTTGCTCATCGCTCTCGGTGACGCGCTGTCGCACCAGGTCGAGGTCACGGCTCCGGGCGGTGTCCTCGTCGAGCGACACCTGCCCCTCGCCGTGTACCTGACGGGGCTGCCGGACTTCGAGGACATGGCCGGCGCTCGGAAGGGCGCCACCTTCGCCCGGCGATTCCGCACCATCACGCTTGCCGCCCTCGACGAGGCGGATCTCCTGCAGGCGCTGCAGCCATTCGTGTTCGACGGTTGGGCCACCCCCGACGGGAACGGCGGTCTCGAATCCATCCAGATGAGTTCCGGGGCTGCGAGAGCCGTCGTGGCTCTCTGCTGCGGGGAGCCGTTCCTGTTCCAGCTCGCCGGTCAACGCGCCTGGAATGCAGGGAGCGCCTCGACCATCTCCCAGGAGGAGGTCGTGGCCGGGTGGCGCGGAGCTCAGGGTGAGGCCTCGGCACACGTCGAGCGCATCCTGAACCGGCTGCCGGCTCGTGAACACGAGTTCGTCGACGCGATGGCGGCGCTGCCGCCGGCCGACCGCACGCTGACGAAGATCGCCGCCCAGATGGGCATGACCTCCGCGACGAAGGTGGGGCCGTTCTCGCAGCGACTGGACACGGTCCGCGGGATCATCGACCGGGGCAAGCCCTACTCGTTCCGCAACCGTGCCGTCGAGGCGTACCTGACGACGGACTGGCCGCGCGTCGACTGACCCAGCCCTCCTGGCAACTCAGCCCTTCGTGCCCGTCGACCAGATGCCCGTCGAGCCCTTCTTGAGCACGACGTTGCCGTTGCCCTGCACGACGAGCGTCGTGCCCGACCCGGCCCGGCTGGTGTTCGACGCCCACCGCGCCTTGCCCGAGGTGTCGTAGACCACCAGGTTGCCGTCCGCCTGCAGGCTCATGTACGCGCCGTGGTACTTGCTCGTGTTCGTCGCCCAGCGCGCTCGGCCGCCGATGTACATGACGAGGTTGCCGTCGGCCTGCATGATGAACTGCCGCGTGCCCGAGCCGTCCTGGATGAACTGGCCGCCGGTCAGCGTCACGGGCGCCTTGAGGGTGTCGCGGCCGGACAGCCCCGTGTGCCAGAGCACCGTGCTCCCCCTGGTCAGACGGAGGTCGCCCGTGTTCGTGACCGCCAGGACAGCCCCGCTGCCCTTGCCGCTCGTGCGGGACTGCCACACCGCCTTCTGCGCGGCCGTGTAGATGACCGCGTTGCCGTCGGCCTGCACCGCGAGCGAGGTCCCACCACGGCCGTTCGTCCCGGACGACCAGAGCGCGCGCCCGTTGCCGTACAGCACGAGGTTGCCGTCGGCCTGCATCGTCAGCGTGTACTGCTGGTTCGGCGACGTGATCGAGTGGCCGACGGCGAGGGTCGCGGGCGCGGTCAGCGAGGTGCTGCAGCTGCTCGTCCCGGGCAGCGCGGTCGCCAGGGCCGCCCAGTTCGGGGAACCGAGACCGGTCGCCATGTCGTAGCCGGTGGTCGCGCTGTAGAGCAGGTTGTTGCCGCTCGTGACGTCGCGGAAGTCCCCGCGGTTCCCGTAGAGCGTCGCGTGCACGTCGCCGACGCCGGTGCTGCAGCCGAGGCTCGACAGGGTGGCGGCGAGCTGCCCCGCCATGATCGGCGCCGCCGCGCTCGTCCCACCGCCGAGGACCCAGCCGCCCTCCGCGCCGATGTAGACGCCGGGGCCGGTGTCGGGATCGGCCACCGCGCTGATGTCCGGTACCAGCCGCGTGCTGCCCGGGAGGCCCACACCGCTCTGGTACGTCGGCCGCGCGGTCCGGGTCGAGGACCCACCACCGCTGCCGACCGCGTCGGCCCGGTCGCTCCAGGCGGTCTCGCGCCAGCTCGTGCCGCTCCCCGTGAGGCTGGTCCCGCCGACACCGACGACCGACGGCACGACGGCCGGGAAGTCGACGTCGGGCGTGCTCGAGGTCCCGCCGCCGCAGTCGTATGCGCCGTCGTCACCCGAGGCCGCGAAGGTGGTGGCACCGGCGACGACCGCGCGATCGATGGCGTCCTGGACGGCGCTCTCGAACGACGAGGACAGCGACGACTCGCACATCCCCCACGAGGTGCTCAGCGCGACGATGCCACTGCTCGTGACGTCGGTCGCGACGCGGTCGTACGCGTCGTAGATGCCCTGGGCCGAGTTCGGCGCGACGTAGATGCGCTGGGACGCCTTCGGCGCGGTGGCGAAGAGCATCTCCTGGTCCAGGGCGACCTCGGAGCCGCCACCGTCGACGGACGTGGTGGTGGACGCGCCGTCGACCGCGACCTGCGTGATCGACGGCAACGTGACGCCCACGGCGTTCGCGTAGGTGGTCAGATCGCTCTTCGACCAGCCGGAGAACTGCACCGTGGCGATCGTCGTCCCGGCACCGGTGCTCCCGGAGCGCGTCACGCCGTAGGCGCTGGCCAGGTCGGCCGGGGTCCTGCCGCCGGGGAGTGCGTGGTGCTCGAACACCGGGCGCTGGTCGAGGCCGAGCACGGTCGTCACCGCGCCGGACAGGCCCGACGGCAGGTCCAGCGCCGTCGTCGGGTGCAGGGTGTCCCCCTTGCCCGCGAGGTCGACGCCGAACACGGACTCCGCCTGGGCGACCGTGCCCGAGACCTGGACGTCCCACGTGTCCTGCGCGGTGACGTGGAGGCCCGCCGCACGGAGTGCGTCGACCACGTCGTCCCGGGTGTCCGTGGTCGGGGCGACGTCGGTGAGCGCGTCCTTCCGCTGGGCCTTCGTCATGGTGTCCGCCCGGCGGACCAGGTCGCGGAGTTCACCGCGATCGGACGGCTGCAGCACGACCGTCATGTCGATCGGAGCACCGCTGGGGGCCGGGGCCGTCGCGGTCGCGGAGGGGGCGGTGGTCTTGGCCGAGGGGCTCGTCGACGCGG